>NZ_JBSZJV010000002.1:0-373727 GCF_054188265.1 Stenotrophomonas sp. IS26 | reverse complement strand
GCCGAGGCTGCCTTCAAGGAATGCAAGGAAGCCTACGAAACCCTGTCCGATGGCAACAAGCGCCGGATGTACGATGCCCACGGCCACGCCGCGTTCGAGCACGGCATGGGCGGCGGTGGCAGTGGTCCGGGTGGCCCGGACATGGGCGATATCTTCGGGGACATCTTCGGCAACATCTTCGGCGGTGGCGCCGGCGGTGGTGGTCCGCGCCAGGCCCGTCGCGGTGCCGACATCGGTTACGTGATGGAGCTGGACCTGGAAGAAGCGGTGATGGGCGTGGAACGCCGCATCGAGATTCCGAGTCTGGTCGAGTGTGATGACTGCAACGCCAGCGGCTCGGAAGATGGCAAGGTCGAGACCTGCTCGGTCTGCCGTGGCCAGGGCCAGGTGCGCATCCAGCGCGGCATCTTCGCGATGCAGCAGGCCTGCCACCACTGCAACGGCCGTGGCCAGATCATCCAGAACCCCTGCAAGACCTGTCACGGCAATGGCCGTGTCGAGGAAGACAAGGTGTTGTCGGTCAAGGTGCCCGCGGGCGTCGACACCGGCGACCGCATCCGCCTGTCCGGTGAAGGCGAGGCCGGTCCGGCCGGCACCCCGGCAGGCGATCTGTACGTGGAAGTGCGGGTGCGCGAGCACGCCATCTTCCAGCGCGACGGCGACGACCTGCACTGCGAAGTGCCGATCCGCATCTCGCAGGCGGCATTGGGCGATACCGTCCGTGTGGCCACGCTGGGGGGTTATGCCGAGATCCGCATCCCGGCCGAGACCCAGACTGGCAAACTGTTCCGCATGCGTGGCAAGGGCGTGCGTTCGGTGCGCAGCCGCAGCGAAGGCGACCTGTACTGCCGCGTGGTGGTGGAGACCCCGGTCAACCTCACCCCGGAGCAGCGCAAGCTGCTGGAACAGTTCGAAACCACCTTCACCGGTGAGGAAGCGCGCAAGCATTCGCCGAAGTCGGCGACCTTCATCGATGGCGTGAAGGGCTTCTGGGACCGGATGACGTCGTAAGCGTCACGGGTTCCTGTGAACTACCGAAGGCCCCCTGGAAACAGGGGGCTTTTTTGTGCGCGGACGGCGGTGTGTGGTCCGCGCGCGGAAAAGCGGGCCTCTCCGGTCCGCCGGTGCTCTCGACACGGTCCCCCGCTCGACCCACCTTCCGCCGCGCCTGGAGAGACTCGCAGGCGTAAAATGTCGGCATGAACGAATCCCTCGAAAGCCACCTGGTCCACGGCCGCCGCCAGCGCCCGGACGGTCCGTCGCCGGTCGACGTCATCTCGGTCCAGTCCCAGCTGGTGTACGGCTATGCCGGCAACAGCGCGGCTGTGCCACCGCTGCGCGCGCTGGGCGTGCGCGTGGCCGAAATCCCGACCACGCTGCTCAGCAACGCGCCGTTCTATGAAACCACGCGCGGCCGCGTGCTGCCCTCGGACTGGTTCGCCGACCTGCTGCTCGGCGCCGGTGAGCGCGGCCTGCCGCAGCGGGCGAAGATGCTGGTCTCCGGCTACTTCGGCAGCGTCGGCAATGGTGCGGCCTTCGCCGACTGGCTCGATGCAGTGCTGCCGTCCTCGCCGCAGCTGCGCTACTGCCTGGACCCGGTCATTGGCGACACCCACACCGGCCCCTACGTCGAGCCGGGCCTGGAAAACGTCTTCGCCGAGCGTCTGCTGCCGCATGCCTGGCTGGTGACGCCCAATGCCTTTGAACTGGGCCGCCTGACCGGCATGCCGAGCCTGGCCCAGGACGATGCGATCGCCGCCTCGCAGGCGCTGCTGGCGCGTGGCCCGGAGTGGGTGCTGGCGCACAGCGTCGGCGGCGATCCGGGCCAGCTGGTCACGCTCGCGGTGAGCCGCGACGCGATCTGGCGCTGGTCCTCCCCGCATCTACCGGTGGACGTGGCGGGTACCGGCGACGTGCTGATGTCGCTGTTGGTGGCGTTCCTGCTGCGGGGAGAAACCTTCGAACAGGCGATCTCGCGCGCCATCGCCGGCGTGCATGTCGCGCTGGAGACCACGCTGGCCAACGGCCACGAAGAGTTCGATGTTCTGGCCGCGGCGCCGGCGGCGCTGGCACTGCCGGATCGCTTCGTTCCCGAGCGCCTGGCGTGAGTCTGACGCCGGTGGTGGGCATCGTCGGCAGCGACGGTGCCTACGGGCGCTGGCTGCGCCGGTTCCTGGAGCAGCGCCTCGGGCTGGACGTGATCGGCCATGACCCGGCCGACGCATCGTCGGACAATCCGGAAACGCTGCTTGATCGCGCCGAGGTATTGATCTTCTCGGCACCGATCCGGCACACGCCCGCGCTGATCGCCGACTACGTGGCCCGCTCGGCCGGTCGTGAAGCCGGTCGCCTGTGGCTGGATGTCACCTCGGTGAAATCGGCCCCGGTGGAGGCGATGCTCGCCTCGCAGGCCGAGGTGGTGGGCCTGCATCCGATGACGGCCCCGCCCAAGGCGCCGACGCTGAAGGGCAGGGTGATGGTGGTCTGCGAGGCGCGCCTGTCGCGGTGGCAGCCGTTCGTGCAGCAGCTGTGCGAGGCACTGGAAGCGGAGTGCGTGCGTGCCACGCCCGAGCACCACGACCAGGTCATGGCGCTGGTGCAGGCGATGGTGCATGCCACGCATCTGGCCCAGGCCGGTGTGCTGCGTGAGTACGCGCCGCTCCTGGGTGCCTTGCCGGCGTTGATGCCGTATCGCTCGGCCTCGTTCGAGCTGGATACCGCGATCATCGCGCGCATCCTTTCGCTCAATCCGGCGATCTACGAAGACATCCAGTTCGGCAACCCGCATGTGGCGCCGATGCTGGACCGGTTGCTGGCCCAGTTGCAGCAGCTGCGATCGCAGCTGGAGAAGGGCGATGACGCGGCACGCGCGGCGTTCCGCCAGCAGTTGCTGCTGGACAACCGCGACAGCCTGGGCGCGGAGGTGCTGGCCGATGGCAATTACACCTTTGAGCGGGTCGGCTACCTGCTGGCCGATCTCACCGAACGCAACGCGATCAGTGTGCACCTGCCCGAAGACCGGCCCGGCTCGTTGCGCGAGTTGCTGCACGTGTTCGAGCGGCACCGGGTCAGCCTGGCTTCGATCCATTCATCGCGTACGCCGGCCGGTGAGGTGCACTTCCGGGTGGGCTTCGTGGCAGGCAGCGATGCCCTCGCACTGCAGGCGGCGGCCATCGAGATCGATGCCTCCGGTATCGGCCGCGTGCTGGTGCGTTGACACGGTGCGCTGCAGCATTCATCCACAGGGGGTGTGGATGATCTGCGCACAAACGTGTGGATAAGTGTGGGCGCGCCTTGCGACAAAAGGCTGTCAAGATACTTGGTCAAAAATTGACCAACATCCGCGTAACTTTTTTTCAACGCCTCAGGTGACGAGCGTGAGCTCGCCGCCGGCCGTGCGGAACTCGCGGCCGTCGCGGATCAGATGGCGGCCATCGGCCAGCTCGTAACGCGCACTCTGGCCGCTGCCTGCAGCGGCATCGGCCTGCTCATCCTTGAACTCGATGATGACGTAATCGTCGCCGTTGGCATCCGTGGCGGGGAACTGTCGGAACGACATGAAACACCTCCTGCAGCGCATCCAGTGAGGGCTGCAGGATGCGATGGCCGGTGTTACCGGCCCGTCATCAATCGATGAATTGCAGGCGCGCCAGTTCGGCGTAGAGACCGCCCTCGGCCAGCAGCTCGGCATGCGTGCCCTGGGCGACGATGCGGCCGTGGTCCATGACCACGATGCGGTCAGCCTTGAGCACGGTGGCCAGGCGGTGCGCGATCACCAGCGTGGTGCGGCCGGCCATCAACCGTTCCAGCGCCTGCTGCACCGCGCGTTCGCTTTGCGCATCCAGCGCGCTGGTGGCTTCATCGAGCAGCAGGATCGGGGCGTCCTTGAGCAGGGCGCGCGCGATCGCGATGCGCTGCTGCTGGCCGCCGGACAGGCGCGCACCGCGCTCGCCCAGCTCGCTGGCATAGCCTTCGGGCAGGGCCTGCAGGAATTCATCGGCCTCGGCGGCTTCGGCCGCGCGCTGCACCTCCTCATCGGTCGCCTCCAGGCGCCCGTAGCGGATGTTCTCGAACGCACTGCTGGCAAACAGGGTCGGCTGCTGCGGCACCAGCGCCAGCTGTTCGCGCAGCTGCGCCGGATCGACCTCGCGCAGGTCCACGCCATCGACCAGGATGCGACCGGCCGCGGGATCGTGGAAGCGCAGCAGCATCGACAGGATGGTGCTCTTGCCGGCGCCGGACGGGCCGACCAGCGCGACCGTTTCACCCGGGCGCACGTGCAGATCCACATGGTCCAGCGCAGCGGTATCCGGGCGCTGCGGGTAGTGGAACACCACATCCTCGAAACGGATCTCGCCGCGCAGTGGCTGCGGCAACGGGGTGGGATGGGCCGGGGCGGTGATCTCCACGTCTTCCTGCAGCAGCTCGGCAATGCGGCCCATGCCGCCCGAGGCACGCTGCAGCTCGTTCCAGACCTCGGCCAGCGCACCGACCGAACCGCCGCCGATCAGCGCATACAGCACGAACTGGCCCAGCGTACCGGCGCTCATGTTGCCGTCGATCACCTCGTGCGCGCCCAGCCACAGCACGCCGACGATGGCACCGAACACCAGCACGATGGCGCTGGCGGTGACGATCGACTGGGCGCGGATGCGGCGGCGGGCGGCACTGATCGCATCGCCCAGCGCGTCATTGAAACGGCCGCGCTCATACGGCTCACGCGCGTGCGCCTGTACGGTGCGTACCGCCCCCAGGGTTTCCGAGGCCAGGCTGTTGGCATCGGCGATGCGGTCCTGGCTGGCGCGCGCGATATTGCGCAGGCGGCGGGCGCCGATGATGATCGGCAATACCGCCAGCGGAATGCCGACCAGCGACCACGCCGCCAGATGCGGGCTGGTCACGAACAGCATCACCAGGCTGCCGACCACGGTCACGCTGCTGCGCAGGGCCACCGACATGGTCGAGCCGATCACGCTGCGCAGCAGTTCGCTGTCGGCGGTCAGCCGCGAGACCAGCTCGCCGCTGCGGCTGCGGTCGTGGAAGCCGGCACCCAGCGTGATCAGATGGGCGTAGAGGCGGCTGCGCAGATCGGCGACCACCTTTTCGCCCAGCAGCGAGACGAAGAAGAAGCGCGCGGCGGTGGCCAGCGCCAGCACCACCGCGACCAGGAACAGCAGGGCGAAGGCCTTGTTGATCTGGCCGCCACTGGTGAAGCCGTGGTCGATCATCTGGCGCACCGCGACCGGCAGGCTCAGGGTGGCCACCGAGGACACCGCCAAGGCCACCAGCCAGGCACTGAACAGCCCGACGTGCCGGCGGACGAACGGCCACAAGGTGTTCAAGCTGCCCAATCGGCGCATCGGCGTGTCGTTCGGAACGGGTGCGTCAGTCATTCGATGGGCCTGGTTCGATGCGGGATTCAATACGGACACGATCACGAGTGGCGTCGCGGAGGCGGTTTTTCAACGGTTCGACCTGATCGGCCGGCAAGCGCAGGTGCAGGTTCACGCCGTCGGCGGTGAACGCTTCGTCCACTTTCTCGGCCAGATGGGCGCCCAGGGCGGCATGCAGCGGGCCCAGATCCTCGAAGCCGGCCTGCACGTCAAGCTCGGCCATGGCGATCAGGGGCAGCCGTGGTGCCAGCCGCAGGCACTCGGCGGCGGTACCGCCATACGCGCGGACCAGGCCGCCGGCACCGAGCTTGATGCCCCCGTACCAGCGTGTCACCACCACCATCACCTGATCGAAGCCCTGGCCATCGATGGCGGCCAGGATCGGGCGGCCGGCGGTGCCGGACGGCTCGCCATCGTCGCTGGAGCGGTAGTCGTTGCCGTAGCGGTAGGCCCAGCAGTTGTGGGTGGCATCGGCGACGGCGACCTGCTGCAGGAACTCCAGCGCGGCCGCCGCATTCTGGATCGGCGCGGCATGGGCGATGAAGCGGCTGTGCTTGATCTCCAGGCTGTGGCTGACGGGGGTGGCGAGCGTATCGGGCATTCCCATCATTCTAGTGGGGATGCCTGATCACCGTACGCGCCGCGTCAGTTCTCGAGCAGCTGGCGGAGATCGCGCGGGATGCGCACTTCCGGGTACTGCTGCAGATAACGCTCCAGGCTGGCACGTGCGGTATCCACATCGCCGGCATCGCGTCGCTCGCGGATGCGCTTGAGCCATTGCTTGCGCGGCAGTCCGGCATCGGCAGCGACGGCCTGGTGAAGGGCACGTACCGCCTCGTCTGCCGAGGCGGGCGCCGCCATCGGCCCGGCGGCGCGGCGCATCACGCCGGGAGCGCTGGGCGCGGGTTTGGCTGGCGCTGCCCTTTTCAGCGCCGCACGCGGTGCTTCGCGGTCCATCGTGGAGCCGGTCACCACGACGCTGTCCAGCGCCGGTTCGCTTGTGTCCATGGCATACGCCGATGCCGCCTCCGGTGCCGGTGCCGGCATCATTGGCGCCGGGGCCGGGGCCGGCGCTGGTGCGGAAACAGGCGGCGCGGGTGCCGTGATCACTTCCGGGCGGGGCGGGGCGGCCGTCCGCGCATGCTCGGGCGCAGGCGCCGCGGTTGGCGCGGTGGCGGCCGCTGTGTCTTTCGCCATGCGCGCTTGCTGGATCACGGGCGGTGCAGCGACCGGGGCCGGTGGCGGTGCGGGGTCCAGTGCCGGCGCAGCCTCCGTCCTTGCGGTGCTCGATGCGGCGGCGCCCGGTACGGGTGCGGCAACCGGTTCGGCCAGCGGCGGCGCGGGCGGTTCTTCAGGCTTGAGCTGCCAGGCGATGCCGACCGCGAAGATCACTGAGGCGGCGAGGCCGAACACCGCCGGCAGGCGCGAACGCGGGCGCGTTGCCCGCACCGGCGCAGCCGGCGGCAGCTTCCAGGTAGCCGCGTCCGCAGCCGGTGCTTCCACGGCGGTACGCGCGGCCGCGAGTATGGCCTCGTCGATCGCCGGTGCGGGACCGGTCGCGCTCGGCCGACCCAGCAGCCGGGCCAGTTCGCGTTCTTCCGGGGTCAGCGAATCCGGGCGGTTCATCCGCTCAACCCCGCGCGTAGTTTGTCCATGGCATAACGCAGTCGCGATTTGACCGTCTCACGGCCGACACCGGTAATCTCGGCGATCTCTTCCAGGCTCAATTCCTGTTCCAGACGCAGTTGCAGGACCTCGCGCTGCTCCGGCGGCAGCTGCTCCATTGCCAGCTGCAGCTGGCGGCGTTGTTCGAACTCTGAAAGCTGCGTTTCCGGGGTGCGCGCATCGGCGATCGCCGCGACCCGCTCATCGGCGTCGATCGGGGCCGCAGGCCGGTGCCTGGCCGCACGCCAGTGGTCGTTGAGGCGGTTGTGGGCGATCCGGAACAGCCAGGTGGTGAAGGCGGCGTCCGGCTGCCAGCCGGCGCGCGCGGCGATCACGCGCTGCCAGACATCCTGGAACATCTCATCGGCCAGCGCGCCATCGCGCAGCTGGCGCAGCAGGAAGCTGTACAGACGGCTGCGATGACGGCCATACAGCGCCTCGAACGCACGCAGGTCGCCGCCGGCCCAGGCCAGCATCAGCGCTTCATCGGTCGGCAAGGCAAGGGCGTCCACGCCGCACAGAGTAAGCGCTGCGGGGGTGTTCGCATAGTCGACGGCGCGCGCGGCGGCGGAGCGGGATGGCATGGCGATGACCTGGGGCACGGCAGTAACAACGTCCAGCAGCGCCGGATGGGGTTGAAGCGCTTCCATTGCCCCCCGGTCTGCGCGTTATGCTCGCAGGACAGGGGAGGTGCCGGGCAGCCGGCGCCCGAGAGATGAGCGACGTGTCCAGCCAGATGGTGACCTCTTCAGTGCAACGGGACGGTGATGCGGTGATCCCTGCCGCGGTCGCCACGGCGTTGTGCGCCCTGTTGCCGGCCGGGGCGGCGATCACGCTGGCCTGGTCGGATCCGGTGCTGGGCGAGGGCGCTCTGGACCACCCTCAGGGCCGCACCCCGCCGGCGGACGCTTTTCCCGCGCGGCGTCAGGCGGCCTCGGCCGGCATGGCGCTTCAGCAGCGCTGGAGCCACAGCGGCGCCGACCTGACGCTGGAGGTGACCCTGGCTGCCGGGACGACACCGCCGGACACGTGGTGGGCGTTGGCGCGCTCCCTGTTCCAGAGCACCCTGCTGCTGGCGAGGCAGCGCCGCGAGATCGCCTCCCTGGAGGAGTCCAAACGCCTGCAGCAGGCGCTCTATGAAATCGCCGATCTGGCCGGTGCGGATCTGGAAATGGCCGAGATGCTGCGCCACTTCCATCGCGTGCTCAATTCGCTGATGTACGCGCAGAACTGTTTCATCGTCGAATACGACGACATCCGCCACCGGGTCCGCTTCCTGTATTTCGCCGACCAGAAAGATGATTTCGTTGCTGACCCGGATCGCAGCTACGAAGAACACGAAATGCCGCGCAGCCTCACCTTCGCGCTGCTGCGGCATGGCGAGCCATTGAGCGGGCCCTCGCGGGAGCTGCTGGCCGTCCTAGATGACGAGCACGACCCCGAGCGTGGGCCGGAAAGCCTGGATTGGCTGGGCGTGCCGATGCTGCGCGATGGGCGGGTCTGTGGTGCCATCGTGGTGCAGAGCTACGAGCACCGGGCGCGTTATGGCGAGGCCGACCGCACCCTGCTGGGTTATGTCGCCCAGCACATCCTGACCGCGATGGACCGGCGCCAGGCGCAGGTGCAGCTGGAACGCCAGGTCGAGCGCCGCACGGTCGAACTGCAGCGCGCCAACCGCAACCTGCAGGAAGAAGTCGTCGAGCGCCGTCGTGCCGAAAAACTGCAGCTGGCGCTGTTCAACATCGCCGAGCTGGCGATGAGCGCTGAATCGCTGTCGCAGTACTACGGCCAGGTGCACGGCGTCGTCGGGACGCTGCTGGATGCACGTAACTTCTATATCGCCCTGGTCAACGAAAAAGGCGACGGACTGGAGTTCGTGTACTCGGTGGACGAGTACAACCCGTCGCGCGCACCGCGCCCCTTCAGTGAAGGCCTGACCGAGTTCATCGTGCGCAACCGGCAACCGCTGCTGGCCACGCGCGAGCGCATCGATGCGCTGCGCGACAGTGGCGTGGTGCGCGAGTTCGGCGCGCGCTCGAACTGCTGGCTGGGTGTGCCGTTGTTGAGCGATGACGATGTGGTCGGCGTGATCGTGGTGCAGAGTTATTCGCCGGAGGTGGTGTTCACCGTGCACGACCAGCGGCTGCTCACCTTCGTGGCACAGAACATCGGCAACGGGCTGTCCCGCCAGCGCGACCAGGAGCGGCTGCGCAATGCGCATGCCGATCTGGAACAGCGTGTGGACGAGCGCACCCGCGAGCTGGCCGACGTCAACGACAGACTGCTGGGCCAGATCGGCGAGCGCCTGCGTGCCGAACAGCGCCTCACCCACCAGGCCATGCACGACGCGCTGACCGGGCTGCCCAACCGCCTGCATCTGCTGGATCGGCTGGAAGACGCGATCGTGCGTGCGCGCACCAACGAGAGCCAGGGCTTTGCCGTGCTGTTTCTGGACCTGGATCGCTTCAAGCTGGTCAACGACAGCATCGGCCATGCTGCCGGTGACCAGATGCTGGTGGAGGTGGCCAAGCGCATCGTCTCGATGATCTCCGCGCAGGACGTGGTCGCGCGGCTGGGCGGCGATGAGTTCGCGATCCTGCTCCAGTGCGGTGATGGCCTGGCCTCGGCGCTGGAGTTTTCCCAGCGGATGCTGGTGGCGCTGGAAGAGTCGATGTGGGTGAAGGGGCGCGAGCTGTTCCCCTCGGGCAGCCTGGGTATCGCCATGTGGAACCCGCGCTACCGCAACGGCGAGGAACTGGTGCGCGATGCGGATGCGGCGATGTACCGCGCCAAGGCGCAGGGCAATGATCGCTGCGCCGTATTCGATGAGGCGATGCGCGAGCAGGCCCTGCGCAGCCTGGATCTGGAGGCGGACCTGCGCCGGGCCATCATCAACCGGGATTTCATGCCGTTCTATCAGCCGATCGTGCGGCTCAGCGACGGCGAACTGGTCGGCCACGAGGCGCTGCTGCGCTGGCAGCATGAGCGCCGCGGGCTGCTGCTGCCGAGTGCGTTCCTGGATCTGGGCGAAGAGAGCGGCCTGATCGAACAGGTGGACTGGCTGCTGTACGAACAGGTGATCACCCAGCTCGCGCGCGGTGGCCGTGGCTATCTCTCGGTGAACGTATCGCCGCGCCACTTCCGCTCGGCCGATTTCAGCACGCGCCTGTTCGGCCTCATCGAAGCGGCCGGTGCCGATCCGCACCGGTTGCGGCTGGAGATCACCGAGGTGGCGCTGCTCGATGACGGCCCGCGGACACTGCGCATCCTGCAGACCCTGCGTGAGCGTGGGGTGCTGGTGCAGCTGGATGATTTCGGCACCGGCTTTTCGGCGCTGTCCTACCTGCACCGGTTCCCGATCTCGACGCTGAAGATCGACCAGTCCTTCATCGCCGGCCTGCACGGGCAGGACATGCAGAGCACGCATGCGCTGGTGCAGGGCGTGCTGTCACTGGCGCGCACGCTGGGCATCGAAACGGTGGGTGAGGGCATCGAAACCCAGGCCCAGCACGACACGTTGCTGCAGCTCGGCTGCGATTACGGCCAGGGCTATCTGCTCGGCAGGCCGGCCCCGATGGCAACCACCGCGACGGCCTGAACCGTCGCGGCGCCGCAGGGATCAACGCAGCGCGTTGGCCCGCTTTTCGTCGATCCACTTGGAGGCCTGCGCCGGCTCGTAGGCACGCATCCAGGCCAGCATTTCATCGATGTCCGAGCCATACCACAGGTCCGCGCGCTGGGCCGGGTGCAGGAAGCGCTCTTCGACCATGCGATCGATCATGCCGATCAGCGGGGCATAGAAGCCGTCCACATCCAGGAACGCGCAGGGCTTGTTGCCGATGCCCAGCTGGCGCCAGGTCAGCATCTCGAAGATTTCTTCCATGGTGCCGAAACCGCCGGGCAGGGCGACGAACGCATCGGAGAGGTCGAACATGCGCGACTTGCGCTCGTGCATCGAACCGACGATTTCCAGCTCGGTCAGGCCGCGGTGGGCCACTTCCCAATCGGCCAGCTGCTGCGGGATCACGCCGGTGACTTCACCGCCGCCGGCGAGCACGGCGTTGGCCACGGTGCCCATCAGGCCGACGTTGCCGCCGCCGTAGACCAGGCGCAGGCCGTCGCGGGCGATGCGGTCACCCAACGCGATGGCGCGCTCGGTGTAGACCGGCTTGCTGCCGGGGTTGGAACCACAGTAAACGCAAATCGACTTCATTGGATCTTCCTGTTGTCCGAATCTGTAGCGACCGGAAACGAAAAAGCCCCGCCGATGACCGGTGCGCTGGTCTCGTGACGGGGTGTCGTTCCGCAGGTGCGGTGGCGGATTATCGCGCGTTTCGGGCGCGGGGGCCAATCGGCCATCGGGGTAGAGCCGACCGTTGGTCGGCTGCCGTTGTTCGTACCGCCGGCCTCAGGCCGCCTGCGACTGCTCCCGGCGCGGACCTTCCTTCAACGCGCGGCCGACCAGGCCGACCAGCAGGTCCAGCTCCTCGCCGTCCATGCCGAAGTGCGGGGTGAAGCGCAGCGAGTTCTCACCGCCATGGATCACATTGATGCCATGGTTGCGCAACCACTCTTCGGTGGAGCCGGTGCCGTAGCACTTGAACTGCGGGGCCAGCTCGCAGGAGAACAGCAGGCCGGTGCCCTGGACCTTGGTGATCAGCCCGCCCAGCTCGGTCTTGAGCTGTTCCAGCTTGCGCACGGCTTCCTCACCGCGCACGCGGATGTTCTCGCGCACCTGCGGGGTCAGCAGCGACAGTGTGGCGCAGGCCACGTCCAGCGCCCGCGGGTTGGAGGTCATGGTGTTGCCGTAGATGCCCTTGCGATACAGCTGCGCGGCGTGCTCGGTCACGGCCAGCACGGAGAGCGGGAACTGCGCCGCATTGAGCGCCTTGGAGTAGGTTTCCATGTCCGGCACGTCCAGGCCTTCAAAGCCCGGGTAATCCACGATCGACAGCACGCCGTGCGCGCGCAGGCCGGCCTGGATCGAGTCCAGCAGCAGCAGGCTGCCGTGCTGGCGGGTCAGTTCGCGGGCCAGCGCATAGAACGCGGGCGGCACCGAGCGGCCGGGGTCGCCTTCGCCCATCACCGGCTCCAGGAACACCGCTTCGATGAACCAGTGGTTCTGTTCGGCCTCGGCGAACACGCGCTTGAGCGCCACTTCGTCATAGGGCGCGATCGCGATGACCGTGTCCTCGCCGCGGTAGCTGGCCAGGTGCTGCATGTAGGTCTTGCGACTGGAATCGGAATACAGGCCCGGGCGGTCGGTGCGGCCGTGGAAACTGCCCTTGACCACCACGCGCTTGATTTTCGCACCGGCGTGGCGGGCGCCCGGATCGGTCTGCAGCTTGGCGTTGACGTCGGCGATGCGGGCAGCCAGCCCGACCGCTTCGGAGCCCGAATTCAGGCACATGAAGTGGCTGTACGGGCAGCCGCCGCGGCGGTGGCCGATCTCCTTGCGCAGGGCCTGGATGAAGCGCTGCTGGGACAGGCTGGGCGTCATCACATTGGCCATGACCTGCGGGGCCGCCATGGCCTCCATCACCGCCTCGGGGGTATGGCCGAAGCCGAGCATGCCGTAGCCGCCGGCGTCATACAGCACCGCGCCCTTCAGGGTGACCACCCATGCGCCACGGGCGGCGAGGGCAACGTACGGGGTGACCGCATCATCGGCATAGAAATTGACGAAGCCCTCCTGCATCGCATCGATCTGGGCGCGCTCGTCCAGTGCCAGCAGGCCGCCAAGATCGGCGCGCACGCGCTCGAATTCAGCGGCGGCGGCGTCGATGGCGGCGACCAGGGCAGGGTGGCCGGCGGCCAGGCGTTCGAGGGTGGCGTCATCCAGGCCGGTGGTGAGGCGGGTGCCGGGCTGGGCGCGGAGCGGGGCGAGACGTTCGATGAAGCTCATTGCAGATCTCCTGAAACGATGGCGGCACGGCGGAAAAGCAAAACGCGCGTCTATTCGCGCGCGCTTCGGGCATTCCTGCTCGTGCATCAGACTTCCGGCTCGATGCTAGCACGCGGTTTTTCGCGCGATAACCCCGTCAAAAACTGTTGCAAAGCAGCATTTTGCGCGACGTTTGGCGAATCCTTCGTTGCCACCGAGGGCCAGTCGTACAATGGCCGACATTGCTTACACGTTGCCGTGCGCTCCCTTGAAGAAGTCCGATTTCAACTACGACCTGCCGCCTGAACTGATTGCCCAGGCTCCGCTCGCCGAGCGCTCGGCCAGCCGCCTGATGGTGGTGCCGCCGGCCCCGGCCGCGTTTGATCACCGCCAGGTGCGCGATCTGCCCGACCTGCTGCAGCCCGGCGACCTGCTGGTCTTCAACGACACCCGGGTGATCCCGGCGCGTCTGTTCGGCCAGAAGGCCAGCGGCGGCCGTGTCGAGATCCTGATCGAGCGCCTGCTCGGTGGCCAGCAGGCCCGCGCGCAGGTTGGCGCCAGCAAGTCGCCCAAGCCGGGCAGCCGGATCGCCCTGGATGCCGGTGGCGAGGCCGAGGTGCTGGGCCGCGACGGCGAGTTCTACGTGCTGCAGTTCCATGTGCCCGAGGCGCTGGAGCAGTGGCTGCTGCACGCGGGTCGGCTGCCGCTGCCGCCCTACATCCAGCGCGAGCCGGGCGTGGACGACCGCGAGCGCTACCAGACCGTGTTCGCCCGCGAGATCGGCGCGGTGGCCGCCCCGACCGCCGGCCTGCACTTCGATGAAGCCCTGCTGGCCACGTTGAAGGACAAGGGTGTGGCGTTCGGCCACGTGACCCTGCACGTGGGCGCGGGCACCTTCCAGCCGGTCCGCGTGGACGATCTGAAAGAGCACGTGATGCACCGTGAGTGGCTGAACGTCGGCGCCGAGCTGGTCCAGCAGGTGCGCCGCACCCGGGCTGCGGGCGGCCGGGTGATCGGCGTCGGGACCACCGTGGTGCGTGCGCTGGAAAGCGCCATGCGCGACGGCGAACTGCTGCCCTACGCCGGGGAAACCCAGATCTTCATCACCCCGGGCTACCGGATCCGCAGCGTGGACGCGATGGTGACCAACTTCCATCTGCCGGAAAGCACGCTGCTGATGATGATCTCGGCGTTTGCCGGCCAGGCCCGGGTGTTCGAGGCCTACCAGGCCGCGATCGCGGAGAAGTACCGCTTCTTCAGCTATGGCGATGCGATGCTGCTGTTCCCGCAGGGGGAGTGAGAGAGAGCGGGGCAGGCGCGGCCGTTTTCGGCGACAATGGCAGACTATCTGCCCGAATGACCGCTCCATGTCCCGACTCCAGTTCCAGCTCCAGACCACCGACGGTCGCGCCCGCCGCGGCCGCCTGACCTTCCCGCGCGGGACCGTGGAAACCCCGGCCTTCATGCCGGTGGGCACCTATGGCTCGGTGAAGGGCATCCTGCCGGAGCAGATCCGCGCGCTGGGTGCGGAAATCATCCTGGGCAACACCTTCCATCTCTACCTGCGCCCGGGCCTGGACGTGATCGCCGACCACGGCGGCCTGCATGGCTTCGCGCGCTGGAACGGCCCGATCCTGACCGACTCCGGCGGCTTCCAGGTGTTCTCGCTGGCCCACCGCCGCAAGATCACCGAGCAGGGCGTGACCTTTTCCTCGCCGACCGACGGCGCCCGCGTGTTCCTGGGCCCTGAAGAGAGCATGCGCATCCAGAAGGTGCTGGATTCGGACGTGGTGATGATCTTCGACGAGTGCACCCCGTACCCGGCCACCGAGCCGGTCGCGCGCACCTCGATGGAACTGAGCCTGCGCTGGGCGCAGCGCAGCCGCAACGCGCACGATGAACTGGGCAATGACGCGGCGCTGTTCGGCATCGTCCAGGGCGGCGTCCATCACGACCTGCGCAGCCGCTCGGCCGAGGGCCTGCAGCAGATCGGCTTCGATGGCTACGCCATCGGCGGCCTGGCCGTGGGCGAGCCCGAGCACGAACGCAACGCCATGCTCGACCATATGCACCCGATCCTGCCGGCCGACCGGCCGCGCTACCTGATGGGCGTCGGCCGCCCGGAGGACCTGGTCGAAGGCGTCGCCCGCGGCGTGGACATGTTCGATTGCGTGATGCCGACCCGCAATGCCCGCAATGGCCACTATTTCACCTCGTTCGGCACGGTGCGCATCCGCAACGCCCGCTACGAGCGCGACATGGACACCATCGAGCCGGGCTGCGGCTGCCATGCCTGCACCAGCGGCTACACGCGCTCCTACCTGCGCCATCTGGACCGCTGCAACGAGATGCTGGCACCGATGCTGGGCACCATCCACAACCTCTATTACTACGAGACGTTGATGGCCGACATGCGTGCCGCGATCGCGGCGGGAACCTTTACCGCCTTCCGCGAGTCTTTCTACGCGGCTCGTGGTGCGGTCACGCCTGCGCTGTAAAGTGACCCCCGCCGGCCGATCCGGCGCGCCGACCCTGCCAAACGGCCCAAGGACGAACTCCCGGGGCCATGGCATACTTCGAGGCTGACCCCCGTTTCGCGGCGACTCCCTGACCCTTCAAGGGGCAGGGCGCCTCCCAACCCAAGGACACACTATGAACCTGCTCGCCTTCCTCATTCCCACCGCCAACGCCCAGGCCGCCGGTGGCCAGTCGCAGGGCATGGGCCTGACCACCCTGCTGTTCCCGATCATCCTGATCGCGATCATGTACTTCCTGATGATCCGCCCGCAGATGAAGCGCCAGAAGGAACACAAGGCCATGCTGGAGAAGGTCAAGCGCGGTGACGAAGTGCTGACCAACGGCGGCATCGCCGGCGTGGTCACCGACATCGGCGACAACTTCATCACCATCGAAGTGGCCGAGAACGTGCGCATCCGCGTGCAGAAGGGCGCCGTGGGCAATGTGCTGCCGACCGGCACGCTGAAGTCGGCCAACTGATCCACCTCCTTTCCGTTCAACCGCGGTGCCGGGACGGGCACCGCGCGGGACCCAAGCAATGCTCGAATTTCCACGCTGGAAGTATTTCCTCATCCTGATCGTGCTGGCGGTCAGTGCGTTGTACGCACTGCCCAACATCTACCAGAAGGACCCTGCCGTGCAGATCACCGCCAATCGTGGCGGGCAGATCGACGACGCCCTGCGCGACCGCGTGCTGGGTGACCTCAAGCAGGCCGGCGTGGAGCCGTTGTCGGTGGCCAAGGAAGGCGACAGCCTGATCGTGCGCCTGCCGACGCTGCAGGCGCAGACCGCCGCCAACGACGCCCTGCGCGACGAGATGGGCGAGGACTACGTGGTCGCCCTGAACCTGGCCTCCACCGTGCCGGAGTGGCTGAGCGACCTCGGCGCCAAGCCGATGGTGCTGGGCCTGGATCTGCAGGGCGGCGTGCACTTCGTGCTGCAGGTCGACCAGAAGGCGGCCCTGGACAAGCGTCTGGATGCCTACGCCGAAGACGTGCGCACCAGCCTGCGCGATGCCCGCATCGCCTACCAGTCGGTCGAGCGTCGTGGCGACAACACCATCGTGGCAAGCATCAGCCCGTCCGCCGGTGCCGATGCCGCCGCGCGTGCCCGCGAAGTGATGGTCAAGGCGCAGCCGACGCTGGGCTACGAGGTGGCGGGCAACCGCATCACCGTGAGCATGCCGGAGGCCGAACTGACCGCGATCGCCAACGGCGCCATCGAGCAGAACGTCAACACGCTGCGCAACCGCGTCAACCAGCTTGGCGTGGCCGAGCCGATCATCCAGCGCCAGGGTGCCGACCGCGTGGTCGTGCAGCTGCCGGGCGTGCAGGACACCGCCGAAGCCAAGCGCATGATCGGTGCCACCGCGACGCTGGAGTACCGCGCCGTGGTGGAGGGCAATGCCCAGGACGCGATCACCAGCGGCCGTATCCCGCCGGAGGCCAAGGTCTACCAGCAGCGTGACAACCGTGGCCCGATCCTGCTCAACAAGCGCGTGATCGTGACCGGTGACCAGATGGTCGCCGCCCAGGCTACCACCGACCAGAATGGCGCCGCCGCTGTGAGCGTGACGCTGAACAACGTCGGCGGCCAGCGCATGTTCGATTTCACCAGCGCCAACGTCAACAAGCCGATGGCGGTGGTCTACACCGAACGCATCCCGACCGTGAACGTGGTCGATGGCAAGGAAGTGCGCAGCTTCCGCGTCAAGGAAGAAGTGATCTCGGTCGCCAACATCAACGGCGTGTTCGGCAAGAACTTCCAGACCACCGGCCTTGAGAAGACCGAGGCGGAAAACCTGGCCAAGCTGCTGAAATCCGGTTCGCTGGCCGCGCCGATGGACTTCGTTGAAGAACGCATCGTCGGCCCGAGCCTGGGTGCGGAGAACGTCGAGCGCGGCGTGACCGCGGTCGGCTTCGCGTTCCTGTTCACCCTGATCTTCTTCACCGTGTACTACCGCATGTTCGGCGTGATCACCTCGGTGGCCATGCTGTTCAACCTGCTGATCGTGGTGGCGGTGATGTCGCTGTTCGGCGCGACGATGACGCTGCCCGGCTTCGCCGGTCTGGCGCTGTCGATCGGCCTGTCGGTCGACGCCAACGTGCTGATCAACGAACGTATCCGTGAAGAGCTGCGGGCCGGCATGCCGCCCAAGACGGCCATCGTGGCCGGTTACGAGAAGGCTTCCGGGACCATCCTGGACGCCAACCTCACCGGCATCCTGGCGGGTGTGGCGTTGTATGCGTTCGGTACCGGTCCGTTGAAGGGCTTCGCCGTGACCATGATCGTCGGCATCCTGGCCTCCATGTTCACTGCAATTACCGTCTCGCGTGCCCTTGCCGTGCTGGTCTACAGCCGCCGCAAGAAGCTCAAGACCCTGGCCATCTGACGGGAAGCGAATAGAAACCATGAAACTTTTCCCGTTGCATCTGATCCCGAACGACACCAAGTTCGACTTCATGCGCACCCGCTGGGTGGCTATCGCTCTGGCGGCACTGGTGTTCATTGCCGCCATCGGCTGCATTGCCTTCAAGGGCTTCAACTACGCGCTGGATTTCACCGGCGGCACCGTGGTCGAAGTCCGCTTCGACAAGCCCGCTGACGTCGATGCCGTACGCGAGCACCTGGAAGGCGCCGGTTATGCCGGTGCCCAGGTGCAGAGCTTCGGCAGCGGCAGCAACCTGCTGATCCGTCTGCAGCCGCAGGAGATGGCCGAAGGCGAGAACGCCGGTGAGGCCAACAACCGCACCGCCGAAGCCGTGCAGAAGGCGATCTCGATGGAGGGCAACCAGGCCGCCATCGTGGGTGCCGAGTTCGTCGGCCCGCAGGTCGGTAAGGAGCTGGCGCTGAACGGCCTGTACGCGGCGCTGTTCGTGCTGATCGGCTTCCTGATCTACATCGGTTTCCGCTTCGAGTGGAAGTTCGCGATGGTGGCGATCATCACCACGCTGTTCGACGTGCTGGTGGTGGCGGGTTACTTCTCGCTGAGTGGCCGTGAGTTCGATCTGACCGTGCTGGCCGGCCTGCTGTCGGTGATGGGCTTCTCGATCAACGACACCATCGTGGTATTCGACCGTGTGCGTGAGAACTTCCGCAGCCTGCGTGTGGAGCCGCTGGAAGTGATGAACCGTTCGATCAATCAGACGCTGTCGCGCACGATCATCACCTCGCTGGTGTTCTTCCTGTCGGTGCTGGCGCTGTATCTGTACGGTGGTGGTTCGCTGGAAGGGCTGGCGCTGAGCCAGATGATCGGTGCGGTGATTGGTACGCTGTCGTCGATCTTCATTGCCTGCCCGCTGCTGACCATGGGCGCGCTGGCGGTGACCAAGCAGGATCTGCTGCCGAAGGCCAAGGACGTGGAAGCGTTGGAGCGTCGTCCGTAAGGTTTCTGGTGGTTTGAAACATCTGAAAGGCCGCGCACTGCGCGGCCTTTCTTTTTGTTCAGGGCCAGAGCCAGAGCCGCAGCCGAAGCGAGAGCCAGAGCCACAGCGGCGCCTTGGATGCTCACTGTTGGAGGGTGACGGGTAGCGCTGTGCTGGACCCGCCGTAAACCCATCCCTGGGGGCTCGTGAGCGCCATCCATGGCGCTCCAACGGTCCTGCACATCGCTATCCGTCACCCTCCAGACAGGGGGCTGGATGGCGGTTGGTAGGGCAGAGCGAAGCAAGGCAAAGCCACGCAAAGCAAAGCAACGGCACCCGCGCTGGCGTGGATCTACGTGGGGCAAGCATCGGTCTTGGCGTTGGTGGCTCTCTACACGCGCGATCCTGGTTCGGCGACAGTCGGCCAATCTCCAGGATTCAGCATCCAATGCACTCGTCATAACGCCAGGTGTTCCGTGTAGAGCCACGCCATGCGTGGCGGCTCTCCCGTCCGCAGCGGCCGTGTGTCAGGCAGGGGCCGGTGAGGGCAGGGCGGGACCGTCACCCGCAGGGATGCGGGTGTCGAGCCTCCAGGGACGGATTCACGGCGCGTCCCGGTCTGCCCTCACCGGTCCCAGGCCTACAGGGAACAACACGGCGCCATACACCCCCGTCGGTTGTACTCCGCAGCGCTGCGCACTACGATCCCTTGCGTTCCGCGCAGCCGCTCCGGTGGCGCGCGACCTCCCTTTTCATCGCGCCGGTCCGCCCTGCGCCAGTCCCCCTCGAGGTTTACATGGTCATCAAACCGCGTGTGCGCGGCTTCATCTGCGTCACCACCCATCCCGTCGGCTGCGATGCGGCCGTCAAGCAGCAGATCGATTACATCCAGTCCAAGCCGAAGATCACCAACGGCCCGAAGAAGGTGCTGGTGCTCGGTGCCTCCACCGGCTACGGGCTGGCTGCGCGCATCACCGCTGCCTTCGGCAGCGATGCCGCCACGTTGGGTGTGTTCTTCGAGCGCCCGGGTACCGAGACCAAGCCCGGCACCGCTGGCTGGTACAACACCGCCGCGTTCCACAAGTACGCCGAGCAGGCCGGCCTGTACGCCAAGAGCGTCAACGGCGATGCGTTCTCCGATGAAGTCAAGGCGAAGGTCATCGAGCTGATCAAGCAGGACCTCGGCCAGGTCGACCAGGTGGTGTACAGCTTGGCCGCGCCGCGCCGCAAGCATCCCAAGACCGGTGAAGTGATCAGCTCCACGCTCAAGCCGATCGGTGCGCCGATCACGCTGCGTGGCCTGGATACGGACAAGGAAGTGATCACCGAGACCACGATCGAGCCGGCCACGCCGGAAGAGATCGCCGGCACCGTCGCCGTCATGGGCGGCGAAGACTGGCAGATGTGGATTGATGCGCTGCTCCAGGCCGGTGTGCTGGCCGAGGGCGCGACCACCACGGCCTTCACCTACGTCGGTGAGGAGATCACCCAGGCGATCTACTGGAACGGCTCCATCGGTGCGGCGAAGAAGGATCTGGACGAGAAGGTCGTCGGCCTGCGCCAGAAGCTGGCCCCGATCGGTGGCGATGCACGCGTGTCGGTGCTCAAGGCGGTGGTCACCCAGGCCAGCTCGGCGATCCCGACCATGCCGCTGTACCTGTCGCTGCTGTTCAAGGTGATGAAGGCCAAGGGCACGCACGAAGGCTGCATCGAGCAGCTCGATACCCTGTACGACATCCTCTACGGCGGCAAGGACGCGGGCACCGCATCCGAGCGCCTGCGTCACGATCTGGTCGCCGATGGCGGGCGCAAGGTCGCGCTGATCGATGACGCCGGCCGCCTGCGCGCGGATTACAAGGAAATGGCACCGGAGGTGCAGGGCGAGGTGGTCGCGCTGTGGCCGCAGGTGACCAACGAGAACCTGTACGAGATCAGCGATCTGGCCGGCTACAAGGCCGACTTCCTGCGTCTGTTCGGGTTCGGCGTGGAGGGCGTGGATTACGACGCCGATGTCGCCACCGATGTGAAGATTCCGAACCTGGTCGAGATGGCCTGATCGGAAGGAGGGATGCCGACCAACGGTCGGCATCCACCGGTGCGGTGCGTGCCCGGATGGCCGCGCGGCGCGTCCGTTGATGCCCGGGCGGTGCGGCCCCTGATGCGCGGGAAACGGCAGGTCACGACCGTGAGTCGTGACGCATCCCGTCAACTGAAATCGAAATTCATCACCGGGCCGGCCGGGCCGACGAACTCACCCTGCACGTAATCCACCCCGGCACTGAAGAGCAGGCTCATCGAGTTGGCATCGGCGACGAATTCGGCGATGGTCCGGATGTTGGCGGCCTGCGCACGCGCGGTGATCTCGCTGATCTTCTCGCTGTGCTCGCGCGTACGGGCGAAGTCGGAGGTGAAGTCGCGGTCCAGCTTGAGGAACTGCGGCTGGAAGTGCGCCAGCAGCTGGAACGAATCCAGTCCTGAGCCGAACTGCTCCAGGCCGATCCGGCAGCCCAACGGGGCGACCGCGGCCAGGAACTGCTGTGCATTGCGCAGGTGGGTGAACACCTTGGCCTCTGGCGCGTGCAGCCACAGTTGTTCGCCCGGCACGCCTTGCGCCTCCAGTTCGCGCCGGAGCGTGGCGATCATCTGCGGGTCGTTGAACGACTCCGGGGTGATCTTCACCATCAGGTGGGTCACATGGCCCTCGCGCTTGCGCGCCGCGAGCATGCCGATCGCGTGGGTGACCACCCAGCGGTTGATGTCGGCCAGCAGGCCATGGTCCTCGGCGATGCCCAGGAACGCGTTCGGGCTGAGCAGCTCGCCGTTGTGGTCCAGGCGCAGGTAGGCCTCGTACAACTCCAGTGCCTCGCCCTGCAGGCTGAGCACCGGCTGGTAATGCAGCTGGAAGCCATCGCCGGCCAAGGCCTGGCGGATGCGTGCCACCCAGTGCTGGATGCGCTCTTCTTCCACGCGATCCACCGCGGCCGGATCGAACACGCGGGTGGTGTTGCCCAGCTCCAGTGCCGCCTGGGTGCACTCGGTGGCGCGCGCAAGCACCTGGCCAATGCTGGCGATCTTCTCGCCGACCTGCACACCGCCTACGCTGACCGTGACCGTGGCCGAGCGCTCGCCGATGCTGAACACCTGCGAGGCGAAGGCCTCGCGGATCTGGTCGGCCAGGGCGACGGTCTGCGCGTAGGGTGCTTCGGTCAGCACGGCAAAGCTGTGCTCGCCGAAGCGGGCCACCTGGGCGGTGTCGCCAACCGATTGGGCCAGCACACGGGCGAGGGCGCCAATCAGCGTGTCGGCCGAGTCCAGGCCGATCTCCGGCAGCAGGCGCGCGTAATGGTCCGGTTCGATCAGCAGCAGGCCGAACCGGCCCTCGCTGCGACCGGCCTGGGCCACCGCATGCTCGACGTGCAACATGAAGGTCGGGCGGTTGAGCAGGCCGGTGACCTGGTCGCGCTGGCGCAGGTCCTCCACCTCGCGCGCCAGCTCCGGATCGAACTCCATGCGCCGGCGGAACACCACCTGCAGGCAGGATTCGCCCTCATAGCTGGCCTGGGTGAACTCCATCGTGGCCGGGAACACCGCGCCGTCCTGGTTGCGCGCATCCACCTGGTACTGCGGCGGTGGCGCATCGCCCTTGCTCATGGATTTGAGCAGCTGCTTGAAGCCGTCCACGTGCTGCGGGGCGACCATGTCCAGCAGCGAGATGCCTTCCACATCGTCGAAGGTTTCGTAGCCGAACATCTCCAGATAGGCCTCGTTGGCCCGGATGTGCATGCCTTCATGGATGTAGGCGATCGGGTCGCGCGAGGACGAGATCAGCGCGTCGCAGCGGCGCTCGGTCTCGCGCATCTGCGCCTCGATCCGGCGCAGCCCGCGGCGCGCATGCAGATCGGTCCATTCGTTGCGCACTACCGCCAGCAGGTGCTCGGGGCGGTGGCGCAGGGCGATGGCGCGGATGCCATTGGCCCCGGCCTCGACCCACTCGGTTTCGTTGATCGATTCGGCCAGCAGGATCATCGGGATGTCCTTGCCGCTGGCCGCGATCTGCTGGGTCACCTGCAGCAGCGGGATGCTCTGCGCTGCGGCGACCAGCACCAGGTCGATCGGCTGGGTACCCAGTGCCTGGGCCAGCTCCTCACTGTGCTGCGGGCGCGTCGGGCGCACCGCGATGCCGCTGTTGCGCAGCGTGCTGACGATGGTCTCGGCGTTCTCGCCGCTGTCGTCCACGATCAGCAGGCGGACCGTCATGTCATTCGCGTTCTGCATTCACTACTCCCCGGACTGCAAACTTGATACACGATGCGTGTGACTACGTCCATGCGGCAAACGGTAGCCGATCATGGCACGCTGGTTCCGGCTCAGGCCACGCTGCCCGCGGCATGGCCACAGGCCCAGGCCCACTGGAAGTTGTAGCCCCCCAGCCAGCCGGTCACGTCCAGCACCTCCCCAATGAAGTGCAGGCCGGGAACCACGTGCGATTCAAACGTACTGGAGGACACCTTGCGGGTGTCGACCCCGCCCAGCGTCACTTCGGCGGTACGGTACCCCTCGGTGCCACTGGCCACCAGCGGGAAATTCTGCAGCAGCTCGGCCGCCTCGCGCAGCTGTGGCTCGTCGATCTGGCGCACCAGCCGGTCCGGCAGCCAGTGCTCGCACAGGCGCAGCGCCAGCCGGCGCGGCAACACCTCCGAGAGCACCGTACGCAGTTCGGCGGCACCGCGTTCGGCCTTCATCCGGCGCAGCCACTCCAGCGCGTCCTGGCCCGGCAGCAGGTCCAGCCGCAGCTCGTCGCCCGGCTGCCAGTACGAGGAGATCTGCAGGATCGCCGGGCCGCTGATGCCGCGGTGGGTGATCAGCATGGAGTTGCGGAACTCGGTGCCGTTGCAGCGCGCTTCGATCGGCAGGGCCACGCCGGAGAGGTCGTTGAAGCGCTCCTGATGCTTGCCACTCAGGGTCAGCGGCACCAGCCCGGCGCGGGTCGGCAGGACCTCATGACCGAACTGGCGGGCCAGCTCATAGCCGACGCCGGTCGCGCCCATGCTCGGGATCGACAGGCCACCCGTGGCCACCACCAGCGAGGCGGCATGGAAATGCCCTTGCGTGGTGTGCACGTGGAAGCCGTCCGCGCCGCGCTCCACCTTCTGCACGCCGCAGTCGGTGCGGATCTGCACGCCGGCGGCCAGGCATTCGTCCACCAGCATCTTCACGATCTGCTTGGAGGAGATATCGCAGAACAGCTGGCCTAGCTCTTTTTCGTGATACGCGATGCCGTGCCGCTCCACCATCTCGATGAAATGGTATGGCGTGTAACGGGCCAGCGCGGATTTGCAGAAGTGCGGATTGGCCGACAGGAAATTGGCCGCCGTGGTGCCGGTGTTGGTGAAGTTGCAGCGCCCGCCGCCGGACATCAGGATCTTCTTGCCAACCTTGTTGGCATGGTCGATCACCTGCACCAGGCGCCCGCGTTTGCCTGCGGTCATCGCACACATCAGCCCGGCAGCACCGGCCCCGATGACCAGCACATCACAGCGGATCACACTCACGCCTGCGGCTTCTGCTTGCGCCAGGTGGGGATGACGCTGAGCTGCGCCTTGTCGGACGTCAACTGCACTTCGCCGTCCTGGATCTGCACGTCCCACTGCATCGTGCGTTCGATCTGCGCGCCCCATTCGGTGACGAACTCGCCCGGCAGGTCCATGACCTCCAGCGTGGACAGCTTCTTCAGCGCGGAGGCGTTGCGGTCCCACCAGATGTCGGCGGCGCGGCCGCCGTAAGTGACCAGCTGCACCGCACGCGCGCGGCCGGCGGCCTTGCGCAGGCGCGAATCGTCGGGCTGGCCCAGTTCGATCCACAGCTCGATGTCGCCGGTGTAATCGCGGCGCCACAGGTCCGGCTCGTCGTCCACGCTCAGGCCGCGGCCGAACTCCAGCCGGTCATCGGCGTTCAGCGCGAAGGTGAGCAGGCGCACCATCAGGCGGTCATCGGTCTCGGACGGGTGCTGGGCCAGCGTCAGCGTATGGCTGGCGTAATAGCCGCGATCCATGTCGCTGATCTGCAGTTCGGCCTTGCGGATGGTGGCGGTGAGGGCCATGGGGATACCTGAAACAAAGAGCGCCATGATAATGGTTCGCCATGAGCCCGTCCGATCCGATCCTCGTTGCCCCCGCACCCAGCCGCCTGCAGTTGCCCCCCGGCGACTGGCCGAGCCTGCTGGACGGGCTGTGCGCACGCTTTCCGCGCATCGACCGCGCGCAGTGGGCAGACCGCTTCGCCCGGGGGCGGGTGCAGGACGCGCAGGGCAGG
Organism: Stenotrophomonas sp. IS26; assembly: GCF_054188265.1. NCBI lineage: Bacteria > Pseudomonadati > Pseudomonadota > Gammaproteobacteria > Lysobacterales > Lysobacteraceae > Stenotrophomonas > Stenotrophomonas sp. IS26. Next base: position 348,591 of record NZ_JBSZJV010000002.1, on the reverse strand, counting down.
GCGCTCGCGCCGGATCAGGCCTGGCAGGTGGGGCTGGAGATCGTGTATTTCCGCGAGGTGGCTGATGAGCCGGCGATTCCTTTCGCCGAGGCCGTCGTCCACCAGGACGCGCACCTGCTGGTGGCCGACAAGCCGCACTTCCTTCCGGTCACCCCTGCCGGCGGCTACGTGCGCGAGACGCTGCTGGCCCGGCTGGTGGCGCGCACCGGCAACCGGGATCTGGTGCCGCTGCACCGCCTGGACCGCCTGACCGCCGGGCTGGTGCTGTTCTCCACCCGGCCAGACAGCCGCGATGCCTACCAGCGCCTGTTCCGCGAGCGGCGCATCGAGAAGGTGTACGAAGCGCTGGCGCCGGGACTGCCCGAACTGCCGTTCCCATTGGAGCGGCAGACCCGCTTGGTCCCGGGAGAGCCGTTCTTCCGCATGGCCGAGGAGCCCGGCGAGCCCAATGCGCGGACCCGCATCGAGGTGATCGACGGCACCGGACCGGTCTGGCGCTACCGACTGCACCCGGTGACCGGCCGCAAGCACCAGCTGCGCGTGCACATGGCCGCGCTGGGCGCCCCGATCCTGGGGGACGACCTGTACCCGGAGCTGCACGCGGATGCGCCGGCGGACGCGCCGCTGCAGCTGCTGGCCAAGGAATTGGCGTTCGATGACCCGTTGACCGGGGAGCGGCGCACGTTCGCCAGCGGGTTGTCGCTTCACCTGTAGGGCCGGCCGCTGGCCGGCTGCCGGGATCTGTGGTGGTCACCAGATGCGACGGAGGAGCCGGCCAGCGGCCGGCTCTACCGACACCGGCCCCTCAGCCATGCCGGACCCTTTCCACACCGAACCCTCAGCCGGCCAGCGGTTCATCAGGGTGCTGACGGTTCATCAGCCTTAACGTTTGGCCAGCCAACGGTCCAGTTGCGCGGCAAAGGCCTGCTTGTCGCGCGCATGCAGCGGCGGAGGGCCGCCTGTCTGAACGCCCGAGCCGCGCAGTTCCTCCATGAAATTGCGCATCGACAGCCGCTCGGCCATGTTGTTGGGGGTGTACAGGTCGCCGCGCGGGTTCAATGCGACGGCCTTTTTGTCCAACACCAGGGCCGCCAGCGGGATGTCCGGCGTGACGACCAGATCGCCCGGCTGGACCCGTTCCACGATCACGCTGTCGGCCACATCCAGGCCCGGCGGAACCTGGATGGAGCGGATGAAACGGGACGGAGGGGTCCGCAGCCAGTGGTTGGCGACCAGGGTCATCTCGATCCCGGCACGCTCTGCGGCACGGAACAGGATCTCCTTGATGACGGCCGGACAAGCGTCGGCGTCCACCCAGATGTGAACTTTAGGGGTCGGGGCATCAGTCATTTGGCTGATCTTAAGGTAGGAAAAATCTGAATAGGGGGTGCGATTTCGTGTAGGATCGCCCGACCCCTTGTCCTGTCAGGCGGGAGGGGGAGGATGGCTGAATCAACCAGCTATCGCTTTTTCGGTAAAACACGAGTATCGTCACCCACACTGTGTTTGCTAGGGTCACCGTGAATCGTGGCCTGGTGCAGTTGATCTCACGATCTGCTCATCGATCCGCTTTACCAACGCCTGCAACTCAGTCTCGGCTCCGATACGCGGCGGCCGCGATTATTTCAACTATTGTTTCAGGAGTTAGTACATGTCTGATCGTCAGCAGGGCACCGTGAAGTGGTTCAACGACGCCAAGGGCTTCGGCTTCATCACCCCGGAAAGCGGCCCGGACCTCTTCGTGCATTTCCGCGCGATCCAGGGCACCGGCTTCAAGTCGCTGCAGGAAGGCCAGAAGGTGACTTTCGTCGCCGTGCAGGGCCAGAAGGGTATGCAGGCTGACCAGGTGCAGGCGGTCTAATCGACCCCCCGCAACCGTAAGGTCGCCTAAAACGCCGGAAGCGAAAGCTTCCGGCGTTTTTTATTGGGCGGCATTCGGCCATCGTCGACGCAGATCCCGTTGAAGACGTCATCGTTCCCGTCGCCCGGTTACGATGCCGCTTTGACCCTGCGGAACCCTCGATGATCAAGGTGCACCATCTGGACCATTCGCGCTCGCTGCGCGTGCTGTGGATGCTCGAAGAGCTGGGCCTGCCGTACCAGGTCGTCAACTACCAGCGCGATCCCAAGACCTGGCTCGCGCCGCAGGCGCTGCGCGACGTGCACCCGCTGGGCAAGTCGCCGGTGCTGCAGGACGACGCGCTGGTGCTGGCCGAATCCGGCGCGATCCTGGAATACCTCGCCGACCGCTACGACAGCGGCCGCCAGCTCTCCCCCGAGCCGATGCCGGCCCAGGCCCCCGAACGCGTGCGTTACCGCTACTGGATGCACTACGCCGAAGGCTCGGCGATGCCGCCGCTGGTGATGACGCTGGTGTTTTCGCGGCTGCGCAATGCGCCGATGCCGTTCTTCGCCAAGCCGATCGCGCGCTCCATCGCCGACAAGGCGCTCAACGGCTTCGTGCGTCCGCAGGTGAAGCTGCACATGGACTGGATGGAACGCGAGCTCGGCCAGTCGCCGTGGTTCGCCGGGGAACGCTTCACCGCCGCCGATATCCAGATGAGCTTCCCGATCCAGGCCGCCGCCGCGCGCGGTGGCGACATGGCCGCCTACCCACGGCTGCAGGCATACCTGGCCCGGATCGAGCAGCGCCCGGCCTACCAACGTGCGGTGGAGCGCGGCGGTCCGTTGAACCTCGGCGGCGGTTCGCGCTGAACTTGCGGGGCAGCCGGTCTGCCCCCATTTCATACCGATGAGCACCCAGCCCCTGCGTTTCGACAACCGTTTCATCCGTGATCTGCCCGGCGACCCGGAAACCGGCCCGCGCGCGCGCGAGGTGCGCGAGGCCGCGTGGTCCTCGGTCATGCCGACGCCGGTCGCCGCGCCACGGCTGCTGGCGTACTCGCCGGAGGTGGCCACGCTGCTGGGCATGGGCGAGGACCTGATCGAGAGCGAGGATTTCGCACGGGTGTTCGGCGGCAATGCGCTGTATGCCGGGATGGCACCGTGGGCGGCCAACTATGGTGGCCATCAGTTCGGCCATTGGGCGGGGCAGCTCGGCGATGGCCGTGCGATCTCGCTGGGCGAGCTGCTCACCCCGGACGGTGCGCACTGGGAGCTGCAGTTGAAGGGCGCCGGGCGCACACCGTACTCGCGGGGCGCCGACGGGCGTGCGGTGCTGCGCTCGTCCATCCGCGAGTTCCTGTGCAGTGAAGCGATGCATCACCTCGGCGTGCCGACCACGCGCGCGCTGAGTCTGGTCGGCACCGGCGATGCCGTCGTGCGCGACATGTTCTACGACGGTCACCCTGAAGCCGAACCCGGCGCGATCGTGTGTCGCGTCGCGCCGTCGTTCATCCGCTTCGGCAGCTTCGAACTGCCGGCCTCGCGCGGCGACACGACGTTGCTGCGGCAGTTGGCCGATGTCTGCATCGCGCGCGATTTTCCTGCGCTGGCAGAGGCGGGCGAGGCGCGCCATGCGCGCTGGTTTGCCGACATCTGCGAGCGCACCGCGGTGCTTGTCGCGCATTGGATGCGCGTGGGTTTCGTGCACGGCGTGATGAACACCGACAACCTCTCCATCCTCGGGCTCACCATCGATTACGGCCCGTATGGCTGGGTCGAGGATTACGATCCCGAGTGGACCCCCAACACCACCGACGCGCAGGGCCGACGCTATCGTTTCGGCACGCAGCCGCAGGTGGCTTACTGGAATCTCACCCGGCTGGCGCAGGCGTTGGCACCGCTGTTCGAGGATGTCACCCCGCTGCATGACGGGCTGGCGCGTTTCCAGCAGGTGCATGCGGACTGCGAGCGCGCCGACATCGCCGCGAAGCTGGGCCTGGATAGCTGCCGCGATGAGGATGTGGCGTTGATGGCCGCCTGGCTGGAGATCCTGCACGAGGGCGAGATGGACATGACCCTGGCCTTCCGTGGGCTGATGGCGCTCGATCCTGCATCGCCTTCCGTGGTGGTGCTGAAGGAGGCGTTCTACAGCCCGGCCCGTCGCGACGCGGTGCTGCCGTCGCTGCAGGCATGGCTGCAGCAGTACGCGACGCGCCTGCGCGGCGATGGCCTGAGTGCACAGGCGCGTCAGCAGCAGATGGGCCGCGCCAACCCGCGCTACGTGCTGCGCAACTGGCTGGCCCAGGAGGCGATCGAGCAGGCGGAGCAGGGCGACCTCAGCGGCGTGCATACGCTGCTGGAGGTGCTGCGGCGGCCGTATGAAACGCAGCCGGGGCGCGAACACTTCGCGGCCAAGCGGCCCGAGTGGGCGCGCGTGAAGGCCGGCTGCTCGATGCTGTCCTGCAGCTCGTAAGCGCCTCGGTTACCCTATGCCACCCCGTTCGTTCCCAGACCCATGACCGAGTCTTCCGCCACGCCCGCCTGGGCCGGCCGCCTGCGCGACATCGCCGATTTCCCCAAGCCGGGCATCCTGTTCAAGGACATCATGCCGCTGCTCGCCGACGGCCCGGATTTCGCGGCCGCCATCGATGCGATGGTTGCGCCCTGGCGCGATGCCAACCTGCAGGCAGTGATGGGGATCGAGTCGCGCGGCTTCATCCTCGGCGCGGCCATGGCGCGGGTGCTGGGCGTGGGCTTCGTGCCGGTGCGCAAGCCGGGCAAGCTGCCGGGCAAGGTGCTGCGCCAGGATTACACCCTGGAATACCGCACCGACAGCATCGAAGTGCACGCCGATGCCTTGCCGGCCGGCGCACGCGTGCTGGTGATCGATGATGTGCTCGCCACGGGCGGTACCCTGCTGGCGGCGTTGTCGCTGGCCCGCCAGCTGCAGGTCGAGGTGGTCGGTGCGGCCGTGCTGGTGGAACTGGCCGGCCTCGGTGGCCGCGACCGCTGGACGAGTGACGTCCCGCTGCTGGCCAACCTGGTCTATTGATCCGGGAAGCCGCGCGGGCGTGACGGCACCGGTAGTGCCGGCCGCTGGCCGGCACCTCGAACGCCTCGAGGAACGTGCAGCCGACCAACGGTCGGCTCTACCGCTCAGACATCCATCTTGCGGACGCGGAACCGGCGGCCCTTGATCTTGCCGGCCTCCAGCTGGCCGATCGCCCGGCCGGCATGTTCGCGCGCAATGGCCACGTACGAGCGCGTGGCGTAGATGTCGATCTTGCCGATGTACTTGGCCGCCAGCCCGGCATCGCCGGTCAGTGCGCCGAGGATGTCGCCCGGGCGCAGCTTGTCGGTCTTGCCGCCATCGATGCGCAGCGTGGTCATCGCGGCCTGCGGCAGCACCGGCGGGCGTGCGGTGGCCAGCGGCGTCTTCTGCCAGTCCAGCGGCTTGCCCTGTGCCATTTCCAGCGCATCGGCGCGGTTGCGCTCGCGGTGCGTCACCAGGCTGATGGCCAGGCCCGTTGCACCGGCGCGGCCGGTGCGGCCAACGCGATGCTCATAGGTTTCGATATCGGTCGGCAGCTCGTAATTGATCACCGCGGCCAGATCCTGCACATCCAAGCCACGCGCGGCGACGTCGCTGGCAACCAGCACGTTGCAGCTGCGGTTGGCGAAGCGCACCAGCACTTCGTCGCGGTCGCGCTGTTCCATCTCGCCGTGCAGCGGCAGCGCAGAGAACCCGAACTGCTGCAGCGAAATGGCGACATCGTCGACATCGCGGCGGGTGTTGCAGAACACCACGGCCGATTCCGGCGTGTACTTGAGCAGCAGGCCGGCCAGCGCCTTCTGCTTCAGTGCCAGCTCGGTCTCGCAGAACAGGTGGCGGATCGCGGGCGCGTGATCGGCGCCTTCCACGGTCACTTCCACCGGGTCGCGCAGCAGCACGCGGGCGATCTCGCGGATCTCATCCGGGAAGGTCGCCGAGAACAGCAGCGTCTGGCGGTCCTTGCTGGTGCGTCCGGCGATCTCGCGGATCGGCTCTTCAAAGCCCATGTCGAGCATGCGGTCGGCTTCATCCAGCACCAGCGTGGTCACGCCGCCCAGATGCAGCACGCGCTTGCGGCCCAGTTCCTGGATGCGCCCGGGGGTGCCGACCACGACCTGCGGATCGTGCGCTTCCAGCGAGGCCAGCTGCGGGCCCAGCGGCATGCCGCCGGTCAGCACCAGCAGTTTCAGGTTCGGAATGCCGGTGGCCAGCTTGCGGATCTGCTTGCCGACCTGGTCGGCCAGCTCACGGGTCGGGCACAGCACCAGCGCCTGGGCGCGGGTCACCGATGGGTCCAGCGCCTGCAGCAGGCCCAGGCCGAAGGCGGCGGTCTTGCCGCTGCCGGTCGGGGCCTGTGCGATGACATCGCGGCGCTCAAGGATGGCCGGCAGACTCTGGGCCTGCACGGGGGTGAGCGAGGTATAGCCCATGGCATCGATGCCGGGCAGCAGCGCTGGTTTCAGCGGCAGGGAGGAGAATTCAGACATGCGGTAGTGTCGCAGAAGTCCGCCCGGCGTGCCTCAGCCCAGCAGCGCGTGGATGCCCAGGTTGATCCCCAGCCCGCCCGCCAGCAGCCAGCCGAACAACACCAGCGCCAGCAGCAGCGGCTTCATCCCGGCCCTGCGCAGCGCCGAGGCATGCGTGGTCAGACCGAGCGCGGCCATCGCCATCGCCAGCAGCACGGTGTCCAGTTCGATCGCCGCGCTGACGATGGACGCCGGCAGCACCTGCAGCGAGTTGAGCCCGGCCACCGCGACGAAGCCGAACGCGAACCAGGGCACCACGATCCTGGCGCGCTGGCCGGGCGCCCCCGGCGTACCACGGCGTGCCAGCAGCATCGACAGCCCGATCAGGAACGGTGCCAGCATCATCACCCGCACCATCTTGGCGATCACGGCGGTGTCGGCCGCAGCTGTGCTCACGGCGCGGCCGGCGGCGACCACCTGGGCGACTTCGTGCACGGTCGAGCCGGTGAACACGCCGTAGCCCTGCGCGGTCATCGGGATCCACCCGTGCGCGAGGTTGAGCTGGTACAGCAGCGGGTACAGGAACATCGCGAGCGTGCCGAACACCACCACGGTGGACACGGCCACGGTCACCTGTTCGGCGCGCCCGCGCACCACCGGCTCGGCCGCCATCACCGCCGCCGCCCCGCAGATCGAGCTGCCCGCGCCGATCAGCAGGGCACTTTCCTTCTCGAGCCCGAACCAGCGCGTGCCGGCCCACCAGGCCAGCGCGAACGTGCTGGTCAGCACCAGCGCATCGATCAGCACCCCGCTGATACCGACCTGGCCGATATCCTGGAAGGTCAGGCGCAGGCCGTACAGCACGATGCCTGCCCGCAGCAGCCAATGCTTGGAAAAGCCGACCCCGGCGCCGGCATGGGCCGCCAGCCGCGGGTAGGCAGTGTTGCCCACGGCGATGCCGAGCACGATGGCTAGGGTCAGCGCGCTGATGCCGTGCGCCTGCAGCCACGGCAGCGGCGCCAGGCCCATGGCCGTAGCCGCAACGGCGCCGGTCAGCAGCAGCCCGGGCAGGCGGCTGCGCCAGCGCTGCGCGGTGGTGGGTGAAGGCAGGGCGTCGGCAGAGGTGTTCACAAGGGTCTCCAGTCAAAGCACCGGCATAGCCTGCGCGTTGCTGATGAACCTGTAAAACGCATTGTTCCTGTAATTTCGACCTGTTTAGTGCGTTAATTGGCGTCATGCACCTCACCCTCCGTCAATGGCAGGTTTTCGTCTCCATTGCCGACGCCGGCACCACGGCTGCGGCGGGCGCGCAGCTGGCGTTATCGCAGTCGGCCACCAGCGCCGCGCTCAATGAACTGGAGAGCCAGCTGGCCAGCCCACTGTTCGACCGGATCGGGCGCCGGCTGGTGCTCAACCCGCAGGGACGGGCGCTGCTGGATCCGGCCCGCGCGCTGCTGGTCACCGCCGCCGATCTGGAGCGGCTGGCCGGCGCAGGGCAGTCCAATGCCGGCGTCTTGCCTCTGCTGCTGCGGCTCGGGGCCAGCACCACGATCGGCAACTACCTGCTGCCATCCCGCGTCGCCGCGCTGCTGGCCGATAACCCGCAGGCGCAGGTGGACCTGCGGATCGGCAACAGCGCAGATGTGGTCGCGGCCGTACAGCGCCTGGAGGTCGATCTGGGCCTGATTGAAGGCCCGTGCCATGAAAGCGGCCTGCAGGTGCTGCCGTGGCAGCGCGATGATCTGGTCATCGTGGCCGCGCCGGGCACGACGCCCACCTGCATGGATGTCGCGGCGCTGGCGCAGGCCCGCTGGCTGCTGCGCGAGCCGGGTTCGGGCACCCGCGAGGCGGTTGAGCAGGCGCTGCTGCCGCACCTGCACCACTTTGCCCGCGCCATGCAGCTGGGCAGCACCGAGGCGATCAAGCAGGCCGCTGCGGCCGGGCTTGGCCTGGCGTGCCTGTCGCGGCATGCGGTGGCCGATCTGCTCGCGCTGGGCAGCTTGAGCGTCGTGGAAACGCCGGTGCCGCCGAAGTCGCGCCAGCTGTGGGTGGTACGTCATCCGGGCAAGCGGGTGCCCGCGGCGCTGCGGGCGCTGCTGGCGCTGCCCGCGGACGCGTTCGGTCAGGAGTAAGCGACGCGGTTGCCGCCAGACCGTACAATGGTCGGATGCCTCTGATTACTCTGCAAAACGTCGACTTCAGCGTCGGCGGCCCCCTGTTGCTGGAAAAAGCCGAATTGTCGATCGAGCCGGGCGAGCGTATCGCCCTGATCGGGCGCAACGGCGCCGGCAAATCGACCCTGCTCAAACTGCTGTCCGGCGATCACAAGCCCGATGACGGCGAAGTCCGCGTGCAGCAGGGGGTGCGCATCACCCGCCTGGAACAGGAGGTTCCGCACGGTGCCGCCGGCAGCGTGTTCGACGTGGTCGCCGATGGTCTGGGCGAACTGGGCCAGTGGCTGGCCGAGTTCCACCACCTGAGCATGGCCGAGGATTTCGACGGCGATGCGCTCTCGGCCGTGCAGGCCAAGATCGATGCCGCCAACGGCTGGGGCCTGGATCAGCGCGTCAGCGAGACCCTGACCAAGCTCGACCTGGACGGCGATGCCGAATTCGCGCGCCTGTCCGGCGGCATGAAGCGCCGTGTGCTGCTCGGCCGCGCGCTGGTGTCCTCGCCGGATCTGCTGCTGCTCGACGAACCGACCAACCACCTGGACATCGAAGCCATCGACTGGCTCGAAATGTTCCTCAAGAACTGGAACGGCAGCGTGGTGTTCGTCACCCATGACCGTCGCTTCCTGCGTGCACTGGCCACCCGCATCGTCGAGATCGACCGCGGCCAGGTCACCAGCTGGCCGGGCGACTGGGCCAACTACGAACGCCGCCGCGAAGAGCGCATGAACGCGCAGGCGCAGGAAAACGCGCGCTTCGACAAACTGCTCGCGCAGGAAGAAATCTGGATCCGCCAGGGCATCAAGGCCCGCCGCACCCGCGACGAAGGCCGTGTGCGCCGCCTCAAGGCGATGCGCAACGATCGCTCGCAGCGCCGCGAACTCGGCGGCAACGTGCGCATGGAAGCGGCGCAGGCGGAGAACTCCGGCAAGAAGGTCATCGACGTCAAGGACATCTCGTTCGCCTTCGGCGAGCGCGTGATGGTCAAGGATTTCAGTACCGTCATCCTTCGCGGCGACCGCATCGGCCTGATCGGGCCGAACGGCAGCGGCAAGACCACGCTGCTCAAGCTGCTGCTGGGCGACCTGCAGCCGCAGAGCGGCGAAGTGCGCGCCGGTACCAACCTGCAGATCGCGTATTTCGACCAGTACCGTGCGGTCCTGCGCGAAGACTGGACCGCGATCGAGAACGTGGCCGAGGGCCGCGACTTCATCGAGTTCAACGGCAAGCGCAAGCACGTGCATGCCTACCTGCAGGACTTCCTGTTCTCGCCCGAGCGTGCCCGCGCGCCGATCACCCGTTTGTCCGGTGGTGAGCGCAACCGCCTGCTGCTGGCCAAGCTGTTCGCGCAGCCGTCCAACCTGCTGGTGATGGATGAACCGACCAACGATCTGGACGTGGAAACCCTCGAGCTGCTCGAAGAGCTGCTGAGCGACTACACCGGCACGTTGCTGCTGGTTAGCCATGACCGTGACTTCCTGGACAACGTGGTGACCTCCACGATGGTGATGGAGGGCGACGGCGTGGTCGGCGAGTACGTTGGCGGCTATACCGATTGGCAGCGCCACGCCGCACGCGTGGCCGCCGCGGCTGCGTCCGCACCGGTGGTGGCGGCCAAGCCGGTTGCTGCGGCTGCTGCCGCTGCCGCGCCGGCCGAGCCCAAGCGCAAGCTGAGCTACAAGGACGCGCGCGAGCTGGAACAGCTGCCGCTGAAGATCGAAACGCTGGAGAAGGACGTCGAAGGCCTCACCGCCGCGATGAACGACCCGGCGTTCTATCAGCGCAGCGCGCCCGACATGGCCGCGCACAATGCGAAGCTCGCCAAGGTGCAGGCCGAGCTGGATGCCGCGTACGCGCGCTGGGAAGAGCTGGACGCCTGATCCAGCGATCAATGTAGAGCCGACCGTTGGTCGGCTCCACCGTCGTCACTTCAAGCCGTGCAGATCCCGCAGCTGGGTCGGTCGTGAGCCGAAATATGCAGCCAGATCGGCGATGTCCTGATCACTCAGGTCGGTCGCCTGCGGGGTCATCAGCGCGTGCTGGCGATCCCCCGCGCGGTAGGCCTGCAGGCTGTGCGCCAGGTAATCCCCGTACTGCCCACCCAGTTTCGGGTAGGTCGGGTCGATCGGCTTGTTGCCGTCCGCCCCGTGGCAGTCGATGCAGCTCTGGCCGGTGGCTTTGCCCTTGACCTGGGCACGCGCCTCACCGGCGGCGATGCGGCCGGCCGGCAGGCCGGCGGAGGAGCCGGACCCGTGTTCACCACTGGCGTGGCCCGGATCGGCGGCGGAATCTGCGCTGTTCTCCACCTGTGACTGCGAACACGCAGTCATCAGCAGGGCAACGGACAGGGCGATGGCATAACGCTGGAGTGGCGTGGCTTTCGACATGAGCGCGCTTATTTGACGGTGGACAGGTAAACAGCGAGATCGGCGATCTCCTGTTCGCTGAAACTCATCGACTGCGCCTGCATCGTGGGATGCTTGCGCTTGCCGTGGCGGTACTCGGTCAGCGCCTGGCTGAGGTACTCACGGGTCTGCCCGCCGATCTTGGGCACTTTGTAGCTGGGGTAGGCGTTCTTGTACCCGGTGATGCCGTGGCACCCCTGGCACGTGTAGGCCAGGACCCGGCCATTGTCGAACCGGCCGGTGACGGCGGCAGGCGCCGGCGCGGTGGCGGCCGGAGCGGGGGTGGAAGGTACAGCAGGAGCGGGTGTTGCGGCCTGTGCGGCGGCCCCGAGGGGCAGGAGGACGGCCAGAACGAGACAAGCGGCGAGCGGCTGCGGGCGCATGATGTCCTTTTCCGATAAACGGGTCTGGTCGTTCCGGCGTGGGGTACGGAACTGGGCCGAGTATAGCCTGCCATTTCATCTAGCTGAAACCGGGCCCGGGAAGCCATCGCCGCAGGTCACCATGACCTTTGGGATATGGTGTGGTCGTGACGTGGTGCATTACTTTGCTACCACACCTGCCCACGCATCCTTAGGGACACGACGATGTCGCGACACACTTTCCTGCTCGGCCGCACCGGACGCTGTGCCGCTGCACTGCTGATCACCTCCACCCTGCTGCTCAGCGGCTGCGGTGGCGCCGGCCCCGCCGAAGCCAACGCTGCTGAAAAGGACGGCAAGGCCGAAAAGAAGGTCGATGCGGTACCGGTCGAAGCGGTCGCCGCCAGCCGCCGCGCCGTCGCCGCCAGTTACACCGGCACGGCCGCACTGGAGCCGCGGGGCGAGTCGCAGGTGGTCGCCAAGACCTCCGGCGTCGCGCTGGTCGTTCTGGTCGAAGAAGGGCAGCAGGTACGTGCCGGGCAGCCGCTGGTGCGGCTGGATCCGGACCGTGCGCGCCTGGCCGTTGCCCAGAGCGAAGCGCAGATGCGCAAGCTGGAGAACAATTACCAGCGGGCCCACAAGCTGGTCGGCCAGCAGATGGTCAGCGCCGCCGATGTCGATCAGATCAAGTACGACCTCGACAACGCCCGCGCGCAGTACCGGCTGGCCACGCTGGAACTGTCCTACACCACGGTGATCGCGCCGATCTCGGGCGTGATCGCCTCGCGCTCGATCAAGACCGGCAACTTCGTGCAGATCAACACGCCGATCTTCCGCATCGTCGACACCTCGCGCCTGGAAGCCACGCTCAATGTGCCCGAGCGCGAGCTGGCCACGCTGCGCCCGGGCCAGCCGGTCACGCTGATCGCCGACGCGCTGCCGGGCAAGACCTTCCCGGGCACGGTGGACCGCATCTCGCCGGTGGTCGATGCAGGCAGTGGTACGTTCCGCGTGGTCAGCGGCTTCGGCGAAGATGCTGAAGGCCTGCAGCCGGGCATGTTCGGCCGCATCCGGATCGACTACGACCAGCGCGCCGACGCGTTGGTGGTGCCGCGCCTGGCGCTGCTGGACGACGGTGAACCGGCGGTGTTCCGCGTGCGCGAGGGCAAGGCGGCGCGTGTGCCGGTCAAGCTCGGCTACGCCGAAGGCCCGTGGGTGGAAATCCGCGAAGGCCTGGCCGCCGGTGATCAGGTGGTCACCGCCGGCAAGGTGGCGCTGCGTGACGGCACCGCGGTGCAGGTGATCGGCGCCAAGCCGGCCGCCACCGCCGCTGCCAAGCCGGCACCGGCCAAGGCGGAGAGCCGTCAATGACAGCGGCCGGCAACGACCACGGCAACGATCCGCACCAGGGCGATCGCCCCGGTGCCCACGGCGGCGGCCTGGTGGAGTTTGCCACCCGCCGCCGCGTCACCATCGCGATGTTCACCGTCACGCTGATGCTGTTCGGCTTCATCGCGCTGGGCAACCTCAAGGTAAACCTGCTGCCCGACCTGAGCTACCCGACCCTGACTGTGCGCACCGAATACACCGGTGCAGCGCCGGCGGAAATCGAAACGCTGATCACCGAGCCGGTCGAAGAGGCCGTCGGCGTGGTCAAGAACCTGCGCAAACTCAAATCGATCTCGCGTACCGGGCAGAGCGATGTGGTGCTCGAGTTCGCCTGGGGCACCAACATGGACCAGGCCAGCCTGGAGGTGCGCGACAAGATGGAAGCGCTGAACCTGCCGCTGGAGGCGAAGTCCCCGGTGCTGCTGCGCTTCAATCCGTCCACCGAGCCGATCATGCGCCTGGTGATCTCGGCGAAGACCGATCCATCCAGCGATGCCGAGGCCGTGCGCCAGCTCACCGAGCTGCGCCGCTACGCCGATGAAGACCTGAAGAAGAAGCTGGAGCCGGTTACCGGCGTGGCGGCGGTGAAGGTCGGCGGCGGTCTGGAGGATGAGATCCAGGTCGACATCGACCAGCAGAAGCTGGCCCAGCTCAACCTGCCGATCGACACCGTCATCAAGCGGCTCAAGGAAGAGAACATCAACATCTCCGGCGGTCGCCTGGAGGAAGGCTCGCAGCGTTACCTGGTGCGTACCGTCAACCAGTTCGCCGATCTGGAGGATATCCGCAACCTGCTGGTGACCACCCAGAGCAGCAACGGCAGCGCGGCCGATGCAGCGATGCAGCAGATGTTCGCCATCGCCGCCTCGACCGGCTCGGATGCCGCCGTGGCCGCCGCCTCGGCCGCGCAGAGCGCATCCAGCAGCAGCTCCACCAACATCGCCAACGGCGTGCCGGTGCGGCTGAAGGATGTCGCCACCGTGCGCCAGGGCTACAAGGAACGCGAAGCGATCATCCGTCTGGGCGGCAAGGAAGCGGTCGAGCTGGCGATCTACAAGGAGGGCGATGCCAACACGGTCTCGACCGCCGAGGCGCTGCGTGCGCGTCTGGAGCAGATCAAGGGCCAGGTACCCGGCGATGCCGAGCTGACCACGATCGAAGACCAGTCGCGCTTCATCGAACACGCCATCAGCGACGTCAAGAAAGACGCCGTGATCGGCGGCATCCTCGCCATCCTGATCATCTTCCTGTTCCTGCGCGATGGCTGGAGCACGTTCGTGATCAGCCTGTCCCTGCCGGTCTCGATCATCACCACGTTCTTCTTCATGGGCCAGCTCGGCCTGAGCTTGAACGTGATGTCGCTGGGCGGTCTGGCGCTGGCCACCGGCCTGGTGGTGGATGACTCGATCGTGGTGCTGGAGAGCATCGCCAAGGCGCGCGAGCGTGGCCTGAGCATCCTGCAGGCCGCCATCGTCGGCACCCGCGAAGTGAGCATGGCCGTGGTCGCCTCGACCCTGACGACCATTGCGGTGTTCCTGCCGCTGGTGTTCGTGGACGGTATCGCCGGCCAGCTGTTCCGCGACCAGGCGCTGACCGTGGCGATCGCGATCGCGATCTCGCTGCTGGTCTCGATGACCCTGATCCCGATGCTGAGCTCGCTCAAGGGCCGCCCGCCGCTGGCCTTCCCGGAAGAACCCACGCATCAACCGTGGCAGCCGGACAGCCGCTGGCTGAAGCCGGTCGCCGGCAGCCGTCGTGGCGTGGGCACGCTGGTGCGCTGGATCTGCTTCGGGATGGCCTGGTCGGTGATCCGCGTCTGGCGCGGCCTGGTGGCCGTGGTCGGCCCGGTGATGCGCAAGGCCAGCGATGTGGCGATGAAGCCGTACGCCGGTGCCGAGCGCGGTTACTTGAAGCTGCTGCCGGGCGCGCTGCATCACCCGGGCAAGGTGCTCGGTCTGGCCGCGCTGGCCTTCGTCGGCACGATGGCGCTGGTGCCGATGCTGGGTGCGGATCTGATCCCGCAGCTGGCCCAGGACCGCTTCGAAATGACCGCCAAGCTGCCGGCCGGTACACCGCTGAAGCAGACCGATGCGCTGGTCCGCGAGATGCAGTTGGCCCATGCCAAGGATGACAGCATCGCCTCGCTGTATGGGGTCAGTGGCAGCGGCACCCGCCTGGATGCCAGCCCGACCGAGAGTGGCGAGAACATCGGCAAGCTGACCGTGGTCATGGCCGGCGGCGGCAACGCGCGCACCGAAGCGGCGATCACCGAGCGTCTGCGTGAATCGATGCAGCAGCACCCTGGCGTGCAGGTCGATTTCGCCCGCCCGGCGCTCTTCAGCTTCTCCACCCCGCTGGAAGTGGAACTGCGTGGCCAGGACATGGCCACGCTGGAAACGGCCGGCAAGGCGCTGGCCGCGATGCTGCGCAACAACCCGCACTATGCTGACGTCAAATCCACGGTGGAAGAGGGCTTCCCGGAGATCCAGATCCGCTTCGACCAGGAGCGCGCCGGTGCCTTGGGCCTGACCACGCGGCAGATTGCCGATGTGGTGGTCAAGAAGGTGCGCGGTGACGTGGCCACGCGCTACAGCTTCCGCGACCGCAAGATCGACGTGCTGGTGCGTGCCCAGGAGGGTGACCGGGCCAGCGTGGACAGCATCCGCCGGCTGATCGTCAATCCGGGCAGCAACCGGCCGGTGACGCTGGATTCGGTGGCCGAGGTGGTCGCCACCAACGGCCCCAGCGAGATCCATCGCGCCGACCAGACCCGCGTGGCGGTGGTCTCTGCCAACCTGCGCGACATCGACCTGGGCGGCGCCGTGCGCGAAGTGCAGGACATGGTCGCCAAGCAGCCGCTGGGTGCGGGTGTGGGCATGCACATCGGCGGCCAGGGTGAGGAGCTGGCCGACTCGGCACGCTCGCTGATCTTCGCCTTCGGCCTGGCGATCTTCCTGGTGTATCTGGTGATGGCCTCGCAGTTCGAGTCGCTGCTGCACCCGTTCGTCATCCTGTTCACCATCCCGCTGGCGCTGGTCGGCGCGATCCTGGCGCTGATGCTGACCGGCAAGCCGATCTCGGTGGTGGTGTTCATCGGCTTGATCCTGCTGGTAGGCCTGGTAACCAAGAACGCGATCATCCTGATCGACAAGGTCAACCAGCTGCGCGAGGCCGGTGTGCCCAAGCGCGAGGCACTGGTGGAAGGCGCGCGTTCCCGCCTGCGGCCGATCATCATGACCACGTTGTGCACGCTGTTCGGCTTCCTGCCGCTGGCGGTGGCGATGGGCGAGGGCGCGGAAGTGCGTGCGCCGATGGCGATCACCGTGATCGGTGGCCTGCTGGTCTCCACCCTGCTGACCCTGGTGGTGATCCCGGTGGTGTACGACCTGCTGGATCGTCGTGGCGACGCCTACTACCGCGAGCGTGGCCGCCACCTCAAGACGCCGCTGGCCGATGCCGGCCATGACACCGCACAGGAGCCGGCATGAGCATTGCCGAGTTCTCCATCCGCCGGCCCATCACCACGATCATGTGTTTTGTGTCGTTGGCGGTGGTGGGCCTGATCGCCTCGTTCCGGCTGCCGCTGGAAGCGCTGCCGGACATCTCCGCGCCGTTCCTGTTCGTGCAGGTGCCGTATACCGGTTCCACCCCGGAGGAGGTCGAGCGCAACATCATCCGGCCGACCGAAGAAGCGCTGGCAACGATGACCGGGATCAAGCGCATGCGCTCCTCGGCCACCTCCGAAGGCGCCAGCATCTTCATCGAGTTCACCGACTGGGACCGCGACATCGCCATCGCGGCTTCGGACGCCCGCGAGCGCATCGATGCGATCCGCAGCGATCTGCCCGACGACCTGCAGCGCTACAACGTGTTCAAGTGGTCCAGCAGCGACGACCCGGTGCTGAAGGTGCGCCTGGCCAGTGCCACCGACCTGACCGGCGCCTACGACATGCTCGACCGCGAGTTCAAGCGGCGGATCGAGCGCATCCCGGGCGTGGCGCGGGTCAACATCTCCGGTGCCCCGCCGAACGAGGTCGAGATCGCGATCAGCCCGGACCGGTTGACCGCGCACAACCTGAGCATCAACGAGCTCAGCGACCGACTGCGCACCCTGAACTTCTCGATCTCGGCCGGGCAGATCGACGACAACGGCCAGCGCGTACGCATCCAGCCGGTAGGCGAGATCACCGACCTGCAGGAACTGCGCGATCTGGTGATCGACAACAAGGGCCTGCGCCTGGGCGACATCGCCGAGATCCGGCTCAAGCCCACCCGCATGAACTACGGGCGGCGCCTGGACGGCAACCCGGCCGTCGGCCTGGATATCTACAAGGAGCGCAGCGCCAACCTGGTGGAGGTGTCGCGTGCCGCGCTGGCCGAAGTGGAGGCGATCCGCACGCAGCCCTCGATGCGCGATGTGCAGATCAAGGTGATCGACAACCAGGGCAAGATGGTGACGTCTTCGCTGCTGGAGCTGGCCGAGGCGGGTGCGGTCGGCCTGCTGCTGTCGATCACGGTGCTGTTCTTCTTCCTGCGCCATTGGCCGTCCACGCTGATGGTGACCCTGGCGATCCCGATTTGTTTCGTGATCACGCTGGGCTTCATGTATTTCGCCGGCGTCACCCTCAACATCCTGACCATGATGGGCCTGCTGCTGGCGGTCGGCATGCTGGTGGACAACGCCGTGGTGGTGGTGGAGAGCATCTACCAGGAACGCGAGCGCATGCCTGACCAGCCACGGCTGGCCTCGATCATCGGCACCCGCAACGTGGCCATCGCGCTGAGCGCCGGCACGCTCTGCCACTGCATCGTGTTCGTGCCGAACCTGTTCGGCGAGACCAACAACATCAGCATCTTCATGTCGCAGATCGCCATCACGATCTCGGTCTCGCTGCTGGCCTCCTGGCTGGTCGCGGTGAGTCTGATCCCGATGCTGTCCGCGCGCATGCAGACGCCCAAACTGGTGCATTCGGACAGCGGCGTGATCGCACGCCTGCAGCGCCGCTACGCCACACTGCTGCAGTGGACCCTGGAGCACCGCGGTTGGAGCGTGTTCGGCATCGCGATGGTGATCCTGATCAGTCTGGTGCCGATGAAGCTGACCAAGATCGACATGTTCGGTGGCGAGGGGGGCCATGAGGTGTTCATCGGGTACAACTGGAAGGGCGCCTATACCTTCGGGCAGATGTCCGAGGAAGTGGCGCGCGTCGAACGCTACCTGGACGACAACCGGCAGGCGCTGCACATCACCCAGGTGTATTCCTGGTACAGCGAGCAGGAAGGCAGCAGCACGATCGTGACGTTCGACACCGCGCACGCCAAGAACATGCCGGCCGTGCAGGAAGCACTGCGAAAGGGGCTGCCTCGCTCGGCGCGTGCCGATTACGTGGTCGGTAATTCGGGCGAGGGCAATGGCGGAAGCGGCAACAACCAGGTGCAGGTGCAGCTGGTCGGCGACTCGACCAAGATGCTGCAGGAGATCGGCGAGGAAGTGGTGCCGCTGCTGGCCCAGCGCAAGGAGCTGCGCGACGTGCGCATCGACAACGGCGAAAAGGGCAGCGAGTTGTCCATCCATGTGGACCGCGAGCGCGCGGCAGCCTTCGGCTTCAACGCCGAGCAGGTCGCCAGTTTCGTCGGCCTGGCCCTGCGTGGCGCGCCGCTGCGCGAGTTCCGCCGCGGTGACAGCGAAGTGCCGGTATGGGTGCGCTTCGCCGGTGCCGAGCAGAGCAGCCCGGAGGACCTGGCCAGCTACACGGTGCGCACTGGCGACGGCCGCTCGGTGCCCTTGCTGAGCCTGGTCGATGTGGCAATCAAGCCATCGGCCACCCAGATCGGCCGCACCAACCGTCAGACCACGCTGACCATCAAGGCCAACCTGGCCGAGAAGGTGACGGTGCCGGACGGCCGCAAGGCGATGGAAGAAACGCTCAAGCCGATGAGCTTCCCGGCCGGCTACACCTTCAGCTTCGACGGGGGGGATTACGGCGACGACGACCAGGCGATGTCGCAGATGATGTTCAATCTGGTGATCGCGCTGGTGATGATCTACGTGGTGATGGCCGCCGTGTTCGAGTCGCTGCTGTTCCCGGCGGCGATCATGAGCGGCGTGCTGTTCTCGATCTTCGGCGTGTTCTGGCTGTTCTGGATCACCGGCACCTCCTTCGGGATCATGTCCTTCATCGGCATCCTGGTGTTGATGGGGGTGGTGGTGAACAACGGCATCGTGATGATCGAGCACATCAACAACCTGCGCCGCCGTGGCATGGGCCGGACCCAGGCGCTGGTGGAAGGCTCACGCGAGCGCCTGCGCCCGATCATGATGACGATGGGCACCGCGATCCTGGCGATGATCCCGATCTCCATGACCGACACCCAGCTGCTCGGCAATGGCCCGCCGTACTACCCGATGGCCCGCGCCATCGCCGGCGGCCTGGCGTTCTCCACGGTGGTGAGCCTGCTGTTCCTGCCGACCATCTACGCGATGCTCGATGACATGAGCACCGCGGTGTCGCGGATCATCCGGCGCGCGCGTGGCCGCGGCGTGGATGCTCCGGTGGTCGAACCGGGCGCAGAATCGGTTTGAGGGTGCATGGAGGCCCGTTGGGCGGGCCTCCTTTTTTTCGCAGACCGCATCCACGCATGCACTACCCGCGACTCCCACATTCGCGCACAAAAAAGGCCACGCATTGCGTGGCCTTTCGATTCACAGCGGGCGCGGGAATCACCCCGCGACCTTGCCCCACACCTGGAACCCGGTCAGCCACAACCCGAGCATGCTGCCCAGGTTGGTCAGCATGAAGGTCAGCACCACGCGGGTCACCCGGTTGCGGTACCAGCCCTTGACGCTCTGCGCATCGTCGCGCAGCTTCAGGAAATCCTCGTAGGCCGGCTTGCGCAGGCGCGCTTCCACCAGGGCCGAGAACGCTCCGGTCGGGATGCTCAGCCGGAACGGCTTGAACGGGGCCACCACGATCGCGGTCAGGATGCTCAGCGGGTGGCTGCCGGCCAACAGGCAGCCCAGGCCGGCCAGGCCGCCGGTGTACATCGCCCAGACCGCCAGCAGTTCGCTGCCGACACCCAGGCCACCGCGATAGAAGCCCACGCCGATACCGGTCAGCACGATGGCCAGGATCGCCAGCGTGATCCACGGAATGTTGCGCTTCTTCGGCACGTCTTCCAACGACTCGCGCAGCGGGCCCGGCGCGTCGGTGTCGGTTTCCAGGTACTTGGCCAGGCCGGCCAGATGACCGGCACCGACCACGGCCAGCACTTCGCGCTGGGCCGGATCATGCACTTCGCGCAGGCGCGTGGCCATGTAGCGGTCGCGCTCGCCGATGATGGTTTCGTACAGGGCAGGGCTCTCGCTGGCGAACTCGCCGAAGCTGGCTTCGAGCATGTCGCCCTGCTTGAGCTTCTCGATCTCGTCTTCGCCGACTTCCTCGGACGCGAACAGGCCAGCGCCCAGGCCCATCACCAGCTTGATCTTGCCGAAGAAGCCCAGGCGCTGCGAGGCACGCCGGAAGGTCAGCCCGACCTCGCGGTCGATCAGATGCACGGGCAGGTTGCGCTCGTTGGCCAGGGTGACCGCGCGCTTGAGCTCGGCACCCGGCTCGATCTCGAGCTGTTCGGCCAGGCGGCGCTGGTAGGCGGCCAAGGCCAGGTTGGCCGCGAACAGGGCGACGCGGCCCTTGCGGATCACCTCGACCAGGTCGAGCTTGGCCAGCGCATCAGGGTCGGTCAGTGCCTGCAGGCGCTGCGCGTCCAGTTCGACCGCGACCGCATCGAAGCGGCCACTTTCGATCGCACGTTCCACCGCTTCCACGCTGGCCTGCGAGACGTGCGCGGTGCCCAGCAGGGTGTAGCGCACGCCATCGCGTTCGACGATGCGGACGGGCTGGCCGGCGAACAACGTGTCGCCGGCGTCAATCAGGGTATCGGTCATTGCATCATTCATTCGAAGGGGCACTGTCGGCACCATCGCCGAGCGCGCGCTGCATCTGGACGGTATCCAGCCAGCGGCCATGCTTGCGGCCGAGGCCGCGGAAAACGCCGACGGTATGGAAACCGAAACGCTCGTGCAGTTTGATGGAGGCGGTGTTGGTGGGCTCGCCGATCACGGCCACCATCTGCCGGTAACCGCGCGCGACGCAGGCATCGATCAGCCCCTGCATCAGTGCGGTGCCGACACCACGGCCCTGGAACGCCGCATCCACATAGACCGAGTTCTCCACGGTCCACTGATAGGCGATCCGGCCGCGGTAGGTATTGGCGTAGGCATAGCCGGCCACCTGGCCATCGACCTCGGCCACGATGTATGGAAAGCCGCGGCCGACGATGTCCTGCATGCGGCGGCGCATTTCCGCCGCCTCCGGGATCTCGTACTCGTAGGTGTTGACGAAGTCGGTCACTTCCACCGCATAGATCGCGGTGATGGCCGCGATATCGGCATCGGTGGCGTCGCGCAGGTGCACGGTCACGGTGGGGTGTCCTGGTCGGTCAGTCGATGTAGCGCTTGAGCAGATCGCCGTACGCATCGATGCGGCGGTCACGCAGGAACGGCCAGATCCGGCGGACGTGTTCGCTGCGCTGCAGGTCCACATCGCAGACCAGCACGGTCGGCTCGCCACCGGCTTCGGCGATGAACTCGCCCTGCGGGCCCAGCACGTGGCTGTTGCCCCAGAACTGGATGCCCGAGGCACCCATCGGCGAGGCTTCATGGCCGACGCGGTTGCAGCTCAACACCGGCACGCCGTTGGCCACGGCATGGCCGCGGTGACTGAGCACCCACGCATCGCGCTGGCGGCCCTGTTCGTCGCGCTGGTCGTCCGGGTCCCAGCCGATCGCGGTGGGGTAGAGCAGCAGCTCCGCGCCGGCCAGCGCCATCAGGCGCGCCGCTTCCGGATACCACTGGTCCCAGCACACGAGCACGCCGAGGCGACCCACCGAGGTGTCGATCGGGGTGAAGCCCAGATCGCCCGGGGTGAAGTAGAACTTCTCATAGAAGCCCGGATCATCCGGGATGTGCATCTTGCGGTACTTGCCGAGCAGGGTGCCGTCTTTCTCGAAGACGACCGCGGTGTTGTGGTACAGCCCGGCAGCGCGACGCTCGAACAGCGAGCCGACGATCACCACGCCGTGCTTCCTGGCCAGCGCGCCCAGGCGCTCCGTGCTCGGGCCCGGAATCGGCTCGGCCAGATCGAATTCATCCACCGACTCGTGCTGGCAGAAGTACGCACCGTTGTGCAGTTCCTGCAGCAGGATCAGCTTGGCACCCTGCGCGGCCGCTTCAGCCACGCGCGCTTCGATGACGGCCAGATTGGCCTCGGCATCGCCGTGGTTGCGCTCCTGGATCAGGGCGACGGAAAGGGTGTGGCGTGAGCTCATCCGGAGACGGTCCTGCAAGGGGAAAAACGCAGTTTATCGCGGATGGGTGCACGCAGCGTGCTGGCTGCTAAATGGGCAACACCCGCGCGTCGGTAGTGCCGGCCGCTGGCCGGCTCCGCAGAATGTTCCGGGCAACAGTTCACTGGCCAGGCGCATCGGCGTGACCTGTCGCTCTTCCGTTGGCCGCCCGTGCACTGTCGAAGGGATGGCGGGGGCGGAGGTGCGGGACCGTCAGGGCGCCATGGATGGCGCCCACGAGCCCCCAGGGATGGGTTTACGGCGCGTCCCGCCCCTCCGCACCCGCCAGCCCAGCCGCCGCAGCCTTCAGGCCGCGTGCTTTGCTGTCAGGCCAGCAACCCCGCCGGCAGCTGCATCGTGATGCAGTGCAGGCTGCCGTTCTGCCAGATCAGCGAACGGCACGGCACCGGCACGATCTCGCGGTCCGGATAAGCCTGGACCAACACCGCACGCGCCGCTTCGTCGGCCGCATCGCCGTAGGCCGGCATCAGCACCGCGCCGTTGAGGATCAGGTAATTCGCGTAGGAAGCCGCCAGGCGGCGGCCTTCGTCGATCACCGGCTGCGCCCACGGCAGCGGGAACAGCCGGTACGGCTGGCCGTCAGTGGTACGCAGCGCCGCCAGCTCGGCACCCATCGCCTGCAGTTCGGCGTAGTGCGAATCGCCGGCGTCATCGCAGGCCTGGTAGACGATGCTGTCGGTCGAGGCGAAGCGGGCCAGGGTATCGATGTGGGCGTCGGTGTCGTCGCCTTCCAGATAGCCATGGTCCAGCCACAGCACACGGTCCTGGGCCAGCCAGGTGGCCAGGTCGGCGCTGAGCGATTCGCGGCTGCGGTCCGGATGACGCTCGTGCAGGCACTGCCAGGTGGTCAGCAGGGTGCCGGCGCCGTCGGTCTCGATGCCGCCGCCTTCCAGCGCGAACGGAATGCTCTGCAGTTCGGCGTTTGCGAAGGTGCCGGCCGCGTGCAGCACACCCACCAGCTGGTCATCCAGGCTGGCGTCGAACTTGCCGCCCCAGCCGGTGAAGCGGAAGTCCAGCAGGCGGAAGCCGCCATCGGCACGCTTGAGCGTGATCGGGCCGGAGTCGCGCAGCCAGGTGTCGTCGTACTGAGCGGTCACGAACCGCACGCGGTCCGTGTCGATCCGGTTCGAACGCAGGCGCGCATCGGCGTACGCCTCCAGGTCGTCGTCGGCGACGATGATCACCACCGGCTGGAAGCGGGTGATGGCCGCGACGAGCGCGATGTAGGTGTCCTCGACGTCACCCAGGCGGTCGGCCCAGTCGGTGTCGGCGTGGGGCCAGGCGATCAGGATGGCGGACTGGGATTCCCATTCGGCCGGAAAGCGGAGCGTGTCGTTCATGATCTCAGTGCGATGGCCCGCCGGCTGGCGGGCAAAGGGAAAGGGGTCAGCGGATCGGCGGTTTCGGCCCGATCTCGTTGGCGTCGGCGCGGTTGGCGACCACGTCGATCACCTTCTGCTTTTCGAAGTACACGGTGAACTGCGGGTAGACCCAGCGGTTGATCGTGGGCCACTGGCGCTTCTGCCCGCCGCGCGGATCCAGGCGCTCGCCCGGCTCGCCGAACTGGGACTGGACCTGCTGCATGCTCTGGCCGCGGACGGGCAGGGCGACGGCGGGCTTTTCACGGCTGCGGTCGATCAGCAGGGTGTCGGCGTGGGCATTGGAAACGGCCAGCACGGCCAGCAACGGCAAAGTGGTCAGGTAACGCTTCATCTCGATCTACTCCCCAGTGGTCAAGAATGCGGAAGGTCCCACGGCCAACGGTCGTGAGCTACCCGGCGATTACACCAAAAATGGCAGCAAAAAGCCGCCCGGAGGCGGCTTTTTTGTTCATCACCCGGTCCGGCGAGGGACCGATGGCGGCCGTGAGGCCGGCCGGCTCAGCGCTGGCGAGCCTTGAAGCGCGGGTTCGACTTGCAGATCACGAAGATCTTGCCGCGGCGACGGACGACCTTGCAGTCGCGGTGACGGGTCTTGGCCGACTTCAGGGAAGACAGGACTTTCATTGCATACCTCGGCGTAAACGTTGGATTCGGTTGGAGCGCGGCCGCGATATGCAGATGACAATCGGCAGGTGACGCCCGTTCAAGCCCGCCATTCTACCGGGCTTTTCCCCATCCTTTCAAGTGGTTGGGCCAAAAAAGTCTCAAGCCGCCCCGGGCAGGGGCTAGAATGGGCGGTCACATCTACCGGGAAACCCATGAATCAGCTTCCATCCGTGCTCACCATCGACGGTCCTTCCGGGGCCGGCAAAGGCACTGTCAGCCGCATTGTCGCACGCCGCCTGGGCTGGCATTACCTGGATTCGGGCGCCCTGTACCGGGCGGTGGGCGTGGCCGCCAGTTGGGCTGATATCGATACCTCCGACGCCTCGGCGCTGGTGCGCTGCACCTTCGACACCCACGTGCGCTTCGTGGAATCGGCCGATGGCGGGCTGCGGGTGCTGGTCAACGAGACCGATGCCACCGACGAGCTGCGCCTGGAGACCACCGGGGCGCTGGCCTCGGCCATTGCCGCCATCCCGGAGGTCCGGGCGGCGCTGAAAGAGCGCCAACGCGCATTCAGGATGGAGCCGGGCCTGGTCGCCGACGGACGGGACATGGGCACGGTCATCTTCCCGGACGCCCCATTCAAGGTGTTTTTGACCGCCAGCGCCGAGGAACGGGCCGAGCGGCGGCATAAGCAGTTGAAAGACAAGGGTGTTTCGGTTAACTTTGACGACCTCCTGCGCGAGATCATGGCCCGCGACGCCCGTGATGCACAGCGCACAGTGGCGCCCCTGAAGCCGGCAGACGATGCCGTCGTCATCGACACCAGTGGTATTGGCATCGACGCTGTCGTTGCCAAGGTATTGGATCTGCTTCCGGTTTCGGGTGCCTGATCCGTTGTAAAGGAGGGCCGTCAATCCATCGACGGTGTCGCACCATCGCAAGGCAACAAAAGCTCCGTCCCGCAATGATGCGTGGCGGTTTTCCTACTTAACACACGACCTGCGTTACCGGGGTCGACCAACAGGCGGGCAGTAAGCGGTTCCCTTCGGGGGCCAATGCCCATGTGTCCAACAGAGTAAATCTAATGACCGAATCATTTGCAGAGCTGTTCGAAGCCAGTCAGGCCAATCTGGCCAAGCTGAAGCCGGGCTCGATCGTCAGCGGTGTCGTTGTTGAAGTCCGCGGCGATGTCGTGGTGATCAACGCCGGCCTGAAGTCCGAAGGCATCGTGCCGATCGAACAGTTCCGTAACGACGCTGGCGAGATCGATGTCGCTGAAGGCGACGTCGTCAAGGTTGCCCTCGATTCCATCGAGAACGGCTTCGGTGAAACCGTTCTGTCGCGTGAGAAAGCCAAGCGCGCGATGGTGTGGGACGAGCTGGAAGAAGCGTTGGAAAAGAACGAAACCATCACCGGCCGCATCAGCGGCAAGGTCAAGGGTGGTTTCACCGTGGACATCAAGGATGTCCGCGCGTTCCTGCCCGGTTCGCTGGTGGATGTGCGCCCCGTGCGCGACCCGGCCTACCTGGAAGGCAAGGAGCTGGAATTCAAGCTCATCAAGCTGGACCGCAAGCGTAACAACGTCGTTGTGTCCCGTCGTGCAGTCGTCGAAAGCGAGCATTCGGAAGAGCGCGAGCAGCTGATGGACAAGCTGCAGGAAGGCGCGATCCTGAAGGGTGTCGTCAAGAACCTGACCGATTACGGCGCATTCGTGGACCTGGGCGGTATCGACGGCCTGCTGCACATCACCGACATGGCCTGGAAGCGCGTGCGCCATCCGTCCGAAGTCGTGAACGTCGGCGACGAGCTGGACGTGCGCGTGCTGAAGTTCGACCGCGAGCGCAACCGCGTTTCGCTGGGTCTGAAGCAGCTGGGCGAGGATCCGTGGGACAACATCGCCCGTCGTTACCCGGCCAACAGCCGCGTCTTCGGCAAGGTCTCCAACGTCACCGATTACGGCGCATTCGTCGAGATCGAGCCGGGCGTCGAAGGTCTGGTGCACGTGTCGGAAATGGATTGGACCAACAAGAACGTCAACCCGTCCAAGGTTGTGCAGGTCGGTGACGAAGTTGAAGTCATGGTCCTGGACGTCGACGAGGAGCGTCGCCGCATCTCGCTGGGCATGAAGCAGGTTGCCGCCAATCCGTGGGAAACCTTCGCTGCCATCCACAAGAAGGGCGACAAGGTGTCGGGCCAGATCAAGTCGATCACCGACTTCGGCATCTTCATCGGCCTGGACGGCGGTATCGATGGCCTGGTGCACCTGTCCGACATCAGCTGGAACACCACCGGCGAAGACGTGGTCCGCAACTACAAGAAGGGCGACAACCTGGACGCAGTCGTCCTGGCCGTCGATCCGGAGCGCGAGCGCATCAGCCTGGGCGTCAAGCAGCTGGAGCAGGATCCGTTCGGTCAGTACATGGCGGCCAACCCGAAGGGTTCCAAGGTCGAAGGCGTGGTCAAGGAAGTGGACGCCAAGGGCGCTACCATCGAACTGGCTGACGGCATCGAAGGCTACGTGGCCGCTCGCGACGTTGCGAACGAGCGCGTGGACGACGCGACCCAGTTCCTGAAGGTCGGCGACAAGGTGGAAGCCAAGTTCGTGGGCATGGATCGCAAGGGTCGTACCCTGCAGCTGTCGATCAAGGCCAAGGACGACGCGGAAATGCGCGAAGTGCTGGAGGAATACCAGTCCTCTTCGGCCTCGAGCGGCACCACCCAGCTCGGCGCGCTGCTGCGTGCACAGCTGAACGGCAACAAGTCCGAGTAATCGGTCTGTCGCTGTCGTAGTTTCCTGGGCGGCCCGGACATCAGTCCGGGCCGTTTCAGGGTCTGAGTTCCTCCCCAAGAGCCCGTAATGACCAAATCCGAGCTGATCGAAATCCTGGCGCGCCGACAGGCGCATTTGAAGTCGGACGATGTCGATCTGGCCGTGAAGTCGTTGCTGGAAATGATGGGTGGGGCGCTGGCCGGCGGGGATCGCATCGAGATCCGCGGGTTCGGCAGTTTTTCGTTGCACTACCGGCCGGCACGGCTGGGGCGCAATCCCAAGACCGGGGAATCGGTCGCGTTGCCGGGCAAGCATGTCCCGCACTTCAAGCCGGGCAAGGAACTGCGCGAGCGCGTCAGCGCCGTGGTACCGCTGGAAAGCGATCCTGCCTGAGTGTCATCCGCCAAGGGGCGGATGCGTGATTTCCACGGAGTCGGCTGGTAGAGCGGAGTGTTAGTCCGCTACTCTTGAGCCCTACGGAACTGGAGCTGCTGCATGAACATCGTACGTCTGCTGATCCTGCTGGCGGTTCTGGTCGTGGGTCTCATCATCGGCGCCCTCAACTCGCAGCCGATCATCATCAGCCTGGGCTTTACCCAGATCAATTCCACCACCGGCGTGGCGATCATCATCGCCTTGTTGTCCGGTGCGCTCATCGGCGGCGGCCTGGTGCTCGCCAGCGTGGTGATCCCGTTGTACGCCAAACTGCGCCGCGCGCAGAAAGCCGCGCCTGCCGTGGTCGTGGCACCCCCTTCTTCTTCTACATTCGACGGACGCTGAGCGCCGATGGAATTTGTCTCCGAGTGGTTCTGGTTCTTCCTGTTCCTGCCCCTGGCCGCGTTGTCGGGCTGGGTGATCGGGCGTCGCGGCGGTCAACGCCATGGCGACAACCAGGTCAGCCATCTGTCCAGCACGTACTTCCGCGGCCTGAACTATCTGCTCAACGAGCAGCCGGACAAGGCGATCGAGCTGTTCCTGCACATCGCCGAGCTGGACAAGGAAACCTTCGAGACCCAGGTCGCGCTGGGCCATCTGTTCCGCCGCCGCGGTGAGGTTGATCGTGCGATCCGCCTGCACCAGGGCCTGGTCAACCGCGCGGACCTGAGCGATCAGCAGCGTGTCCAGGCGCTGCTGGCGCTGGGCGAGGACTACATGAAGTCCGGCCTGCTTGATCGCGCCGAAACCGTGTTCACCGAGCTCGCCCAGATCGACCAGCGCGCACCGCAGGCGCTCAAGCACCTGATCGGCATCTACCAGGCCGAGCGCGACTGGGAAAAGGCGATCGACAACGCCAGCCGCTTCGAAGAGGTCACCGGCGAGCCGATGGGCAAGCTGATCGGGCAGTTCGAATGCGAGCTGGCCGAGCGTTACCGTGGCGCCGGGAAGATCGAAGAGGCCCGCGCGGCCATCGCGCGCGCCTACCAGGCCGATGCGATGTCGGTGCGTGCCGGCATCATTGAAGGGCGCCTGGAGAACGACGCCGGCAATGCCGAAGCCGCCGTGCGTGCCTTCGAACGTGCCGCCCGCAATGATCCGGAGTACCTGCCGGAAGTGCTGCAGGCGCTGATGCAGAACTACCGCAAGGTCGGCGACCTCGGTGGCGCGCGCGCGTTTCTCTCTGAGATGACCGAACATTACCGCGGCATCGCCCCGGTGCTGGCGCTGACCCAGCTGATGGAGGAGCAGGAGGGTGTGGCTCCGGCGCGCGCCTACCTCGGCCGCCAGCTCAAGGATCGTCCTTCCGTGCGTGGCGAGTCGGCCCTGATCGACCTGACCCTGGCCGAGGGCGCCGATTCCACCGCGACGCTGCACGACCTCAAGCACATCACCGACCAGTTGCTGGTGCGCAATCCGGCGTACCGCTGCACCCGCTGTGGCTTCGGCGCGCGCACGCATCACTGGCAGTGCCCGAGCTGCAAGGAATGGGGCACCGTCAAGCCGCTGCTCAACTACGCGGTGCTCTGAACCATGATGGTCGCCTGGATGGCGGGGCTGCTGGCGGTGCTGGCGGTATCGGCGGGCCTGACCTGGGGCGCACGCGCCTATGCGCTGCGCCGCAATCTATTGGATGAGCCCGGCGAGCGCCGCAGCCACGGGGTGGCGACGCCACGCGGCGGCGGCATCGCGATCGTGCTGACCCTGCTGCTGGCCTGCGCGGTCGCTGTGGTGATCTGGCCCAAGGCCGGCCTCACCCTGGCAGTATTCGCACTGGGGCTGGTGCTGGTCGCGGGGATTGGTTGGTGGGACGACCACGGGCCCCTGCCGGCGGTTCGTCGCCTGTTGGTCCATGCCATCGCCGCCGCGCTTCTGGCGGGGTTGGTCTGGCATGCCAGTGGCAACCCTTGGCAGGCGCTGCTGGCGCTGTTGTTTGCCACCTCATTGATCAACATCTGGAACTTCATGGATGGGATCAACGGCATCGCGACCACGCAGGCCATCCTGGCCGGTCTCGCCTTCGCCCTGGTCCTGCCGCCGCCTTACGGGCTGGCCGGCGTGGTGTTGGGGCTGGCCTGTCTGGGCTTCCTGCCGTTCAACTACCCGAAGGCGCGCATCTTCATGGGGGACGTCGGCAGCGGGGCGCTGGGCTATGCGATCGCGGCCCTGGTCTGCCTGGTCAGCGTGCGTACCGATATCCACTGGTTGCTGTTGCTGGTGCCGCTTTCGGCCTTTCTTGTGGACGCAGGCTTCACATTGCTTTCGCGCATCCTGTCCGGACAGCGCTGGATGGAACCCCACACGCAGCATCTCTATCAGCGCGCGGTGAAAAGTGGTGCAAGCCACACTTTCGTCACCGGGATGTATCTTGTTTTTGGAATATTCAGTGCGGCAGTGTTTAATGCATGCACGAATCTGCAGCCGAGGTGGGAGGCTGCCGTGGCCATCGCGTGGTTGATCCTCGCGACCGGCCTTTGGCTGCTCCTGCGCAAGGGAATGCGCAACTAGAAGGACTACGTTGTTTATGACGCCTTGGCAGGACCGATTTACCGGCTTGGTGCCCCGTGCCGCCATCGTCGCCCACGATCTCTTCATGGTCTGGGCGTGCTGGCAGCTGCTGCATGCGGGACGCTACTCGATGCTGGCCGATGCGCCGGCGTTGCCGCTCTGGAACATCGATACCTCGCTGGTGCTGGTCATCCAGGCCGTGGTGTTCTGGCGGGTCGGCCTGTATCGCGGCCTCTGGCGCTTTGCCAGCGTCGCCGATCTGCTCAACATCTTCAAAGCCAGCTTCATCGGCCTGCTCGCCATCGTGGTGGCCTTGGCGTACAAGCGCTTCGAAGGCGTGCCGATGTCGGTGCTGGTCATCTATCCCTTCGCACTGTCGGCGCTGCTGG
This sequence comes from Stenotrophomonas sp. IS26, assembly GCF_054188265.1. NCBI lineage: Bacteria > Pseudomonadati > Pseudomonadota > Gammaproteobacteria > Lysobacterales > Lysobacteraceae > Stenotrophomonas > Stenotrophomonas sp. IS26. The sequence goes on along the minus strand of NZ_JBSZJV010000002.1, from coordinate 318,385 downwards.
GCGCCCCGCGTCTGCTGTATCGCGCGTGGAAGGACTACCAGGCGCTGCAGTCGGACGTCACCGCCCGCCGTGTGCTGATCCTCGGTGCCGGCCAGGCAGCGGAAGCCCTGGTGCGTGACCTGCGCCGCTCCGGCGATTTCGAGCCGGTCGGCCTGCTTGACGATGCCCCGCATCTGCAGGGCGCCAAGCTGCAGGGCCTGCCGATCCTCGGCACGCTGGAAGACGCGCCCGCCGTGGTCCGCGAGACCGCCGCCAAGCTGCTGGTGATCGCCATCCCGTCGCTGGATGCCGTCGGCATGCAGCGGGTGGTGGCCATCTGCGAGAGCACCGGCATTCCGTTCCGCATGGTGCCCAAGCTCAACGACATTCTGTTGGGTCACTCGTTGCCGGGTGAGCTCAAGGAAGTGGCGATCGAGGATCTGCTCGGCCGCAAGCCCATCCTGCCGGATTGGGCGCTGATCCGCGGCTGGCTGGGTGGCCGCACCGTGCTGGTCACGGGCGCAGGTGGTTCGATCGGCTCTGAACTGTGCCGCCAGTGTGCCCGCCATGGGGCAGGGCGGATTGTCCTGGTCGAAATGAGCGAGCTGCTGCTGCTGACCATCGAGGCCGAGCTGCAGCGCAGCTTCCCGGATCTGGTCGTGGAGGCGGTGCTGGGTGACTGCGGGGACCCCGCAGTGATCCGCCATGCGCTGTCGCTGTCGCGGGTGGACTCGGTGTTCCACGCCGCCGCCTACAAGCAGGTGCCGGTACTGGAGCGCCAGCTGCGCGAAGCGGTGCGCAACAACATTCTGTCCACCGAAACGGTGGCCCGCGCCTGCGTCGAAGCGCGGATCGAGCATTTCGTTTTCATCTCCACCGACAAGGCGGTCGATCCGGTCAACGCGCTGGGCGCCAGCAAGCGCTACGCGGAGATGATCTGCCAGAGCCTGGACCAGAAGACCAGCCACACCCGTTTCGTGACCGTGCGCTTCGGCAACGTGCTGGCCTCGGCTGGCAGCGTGGTGCCGGTGTTCCGCGAGCAGATCCTCAAAGGCGGCCCGGTCACCGTGACCGACCCGGAAGTCACCCGCTACTTCATGACGATTCCCGAGGCCTGCCAGCTGATCCTGCAGGCGGCCGCGTCGGCCTCGCATGGGGCGATCTACACGCTGGACATGGGCGAGCCGGTGCCGATCCGGGTGCTTGCCGAGCAGATGATCCGCCTGGCCGGCAAACAGCCGTACAAGGACATCGCCATCGTCTATACGGGCCTGCGCCCGGGCGAGAAACTGCACGAGACGCTCTTCTATTCGGACGAAGATTATCGTCCTACCGCACACCCGAAGATTCTCGAAGCCGGCGTACGCACGTTCGCGCGCAAACAAGTATTGGCCAACGTGCCGAAACTGCGCGAGGCGATCGCCACCTACGACACTGATGCGATCAACAGCATTCTGTTCTCGACCATGCCGGAGTTCTCGCCGCTGCAACAGGATGATCACGTCAGCTCTGCTAAAGTTCTGGCCTTTCCCGCGCGTGAGGCCAACAGGTTCTGATGAGCAAGCGTATTCGCAAGGCGGTATTTCCTGTCGCAGGGTTGGGAACGCGATTCCTTCCGGCCACCAAGACCGTTCCGAAGGAAATGCTGCCGATCATTGATCGGCCGTTGATCCAGTACGCCGTTGATGAGGCGATCGAGGCCGGCTGTGACACCTTGATCTTCATCACCAACCGCTACAAGCATGCGGTCGCGGATTACTTCGACAAAGCCTACGAGCTGGAGCAGAAGCTCGAGCGCGCCGGCAAGAAGGAACAGCTCGAACTGGTCCGTCACGTGCTGCCCAACGGCGTTCGCGCGGTGTTCGTGACGCAGGCGGAAGCGCTGGGCCTGGGCCATGCGGTGCTGTGCGCCAAGGCGATTGTCGGTGACGAGCCGTTCGCCGTGCTGCTGCCGGACGATCTGATCTGGAACCGCGGCAACGGTGCCCTCAAGCAGATGGCCGATGCCAATGAAGCCACCGGCGCCAGCATCATCGCGGTTGAAGACGTGCCGCATGACAAGACCGGCAGCTACGGCATCGTGGCCACCGAGGCCTTCGATGGCCGCCAGGGCAAGATCAACGCGATCGTCGAAAAGCCCAAGCCCGAAGACGCCCCCAGCGACCTGGCCGTGGTCGGCCGTTACGTGCTCAGCCCGAAGATCTTCGAGCTGCTTGAAGCGACCGGGACCGGTGCAGGCGGCGAGATCCAGCTGACCGATGCGATCGCCGAGCTGCTCAAGAGTGAGCGTGTCGACGCGTTCCGCTTTGAGGGCCGCCGTTTCGACTGCGGCACCCATCTGGGCCTGGTCGAAGCCACGATCCGCTTCGCGCTCGACAACGAGAAGCTGGCCGGCCCGGCGCGCGAAGTGCTGCAGAAGATGCTGGCCGAAGGCTGAGGACGAGCGGCCGCCGCGCGATGCAGCGGTGGTAGTGCCGGCCGCTGGCCGGCTCCTCAAGCAGCGAGGGTAGTGCCGGCCGCTGGCCGGCTCATCAAGCAGCGAGGGTAGTGCCGGCCGCTGGCCGGCTCCCGACAGAACAGAAAAGGGCAGCCGCGAGGCTGCCCTTTTCGTTTCCGACTGCGCACCGACCAACGGTCGGTGTCTACCCCTCGCATTTGAGCCACCGGATGCGCCAGTGACACCCACTGCACCGGTGCCGACCCGTCGGCCGGCACCGATCAATGCCTTACAGCGATTCGAAGATGCCCGCCGCGCCCATGCCGGTGCCGATGCACATGGTCACCATGCCGTACTTCTGCTGACGACGGCGCAGGCCGTGCAGCAGGGTGGCGGTGCGGATCGCGCCGGTCGCACCCAGCGGGTGGCCCAGGGCGATCGCGCCGCCCAGCGGATTGACCTTGGACGGGTCCAGGCCGCAGTCACGGATGACCGCGAGCGACTGCGCCGCAAAGGCTTCGTTGAGCTCGATCCAGTCCAGCTGGTCCTGGGTCAGGCCAGCCTGCTTGAGCGCCTTCGGGATCGCAGCGATCGGGCCGATGCCCATCACTTCCGGGCGCACACCGGCGACGGAGAAGCTGACGAAGCGGGCCAGCGGGGTCAGGCCGTAATCCTTGATCGCCTGCTCGGAGGCCAGCAGCACCGCACCGGCGCCATCGCTCATCTGCGAGGAGTTGCCCGCGGTGACCGTGCCCCCGAACTGGCCGTTGCGGAACACCGGGCGCAGCTTGGCCAGGCCTTCAGCGGACGAATCCAGGCGCGGGCCCTCGTCGGTATCCACGATCTTGTCGCGGGTGATGATGCGGCGGCCGTCGGCCAGGTCCGGCTGGCGGGTGCGCACGTCGTACGGGCTGATCTCGTCCTTGAACTCGCCGTTCTGGATCGCGGCGATGGCCTTCTGGTGCGAGGCGAGGGCGAAGGCGTCCTGCTCCTCACGCGAGACCTTCCATTCCTCGGCGACCTTCTCGGCGGTGATGCCCATGCCGTAGGCGATGGCGACGTGGTCGTTGTCGAACACGCTCGGGGCCATCGCGATCTTGTTGCCCATCATCGGCACCATCGACATCGACTCGGTACCACCGGCCAGCATCAGGTCCGAATTGCCCAGGCGGATCTGGTCGGCGGCCATGGCCACGGCCTGCAGGCCGGAGGAGCAGAAACGGTTGACGGTCTGCGCGGCAATGGTGTCCGGCAGGCCGGCCAGCAGCACGCCGATGCGCGCCACGTTCATGCCCTGCTCGGCTTCCGGCATCGCGCAGCCGATGATTGCGTCATCGATGCGGTTGAGGTCGATGCCCGGCGCCTGTGCGACCACGGAGCGGAGCACATGGGCCAGCATGTCGTCGGGACGGGTATTGCGGAACACGCCCTTGGGCGCCTTGCCCACCGGGGTGCGGGTGGCGGCGACGATGTAGGCGTCCTGGATTTGCTTGGTCATTGCAGTGATCTCTTGAATGGGGTCTGGAAGAAGTTGCCGGCCAGCGGCCGGCACTACCGTTCTCTTCCGTCAGTTACGCAGCGGCTTGCCGGTCTTGAGCATGTGCGCGATGCGGGCCTGGGTCTTTTCCTGCTGGGCCAGTTCGACGAAGTGCTTGCGCTCCAGCGTCAGCAGCCACTCTTCGTCCACCAGCGTGCCGCGATCCACTTCGCCACCGCACAGCACGGTGGCGATGCGCACGGCGATCTCGTAGTCGTACGGGCTGATGAAGCGGCCTTCCAGCATGTTGACCAGCATCATCTTGAACGTGGCGATGCCGACGTCACCGGCGACCTGGATGCGGCGGGCCGGCATCGGCGGACGGTAGCCACCTTCGGCCAGCGCCAGCACTTCGGCCTTGGCGATGTGCAGCGTCTCGAAGCTGTTGAACACCACCTTGTCGGTCGCGCGCATCAGGCCCAGTTCCTTGGCGTTGACCGCCGAGTTGGAGACCTTGGCCATCGCGACGGTTTCGAAGGTCTTCTTCAGCTCGGCGAACACATCGCCGCCGGGACCTGCGGCCTGCGAGGCGCGCACGGCCAGTTCCTTCAGGCCACCGCCGGCCGGCAGCAGGCCTACGCCTGCTTCAACCAGGCCGATGTAGCTTTCCAGCGCGGCCACGCTCTTGGCGCTGTGCATCTGGAACTCACAGCCGCCCCCCAGGGCCAGGCCGCGCACGGCGGTCACCACCGGCACCAGCGAATACTTGATCGCCTGGCTGGTGCGCTGGAAGTTGTGCACCATCTCTTCGAACTGGTCCACCTTGCCGGCCTGCAGCAGGCCGAGCGCACCGGACAGATCCGCACCGGCGGAGAAGGGTTCCTTCTGCTGCCAGATCACCAGGCCCTTGTAATCCTTCTCGGCGCGCTTGATCGCTTCCTGCAGGCCGTTGAGCACGTGGTCGGACACGGTGTTCATCTTGGTCTTGAAGCTGACCACCGCGATGCCGTCGCCGTCGTGCCACATGCGCACGCCGTCGTTCTCGAACACGGTTTCGCCCGGGCTGAAGGTCTCGCCCAGCAGCGGATCCGGGAAGCGCTGGCGCTGGTACACCGGCAGGGCCGAACGCGGCAGCTTGGCATTGCGCGACGGGCTGTAGCTGCCTTCGGCGGCGTGCACACCGTCGCGGCCATCAAACACCCAGTCCGGCAGCGGGGCGTTGCTCATGCTCTTGCCGGCGACGATGTCATCGGCGATCCACTGGGCAACCTGCTTCCAGCCGGCAGCCTGCCAGGTTTCGAACGGGCCCAGCGACCAGCCGTACCCCCAGCGGATGGCCAGGTCCACGTCGCGCGCGGTCTCGGCGATATCGGCCAGGTGGTAGGCGCTGTAATGGAACAGATCGCGGAAGGTCGCCCACAGGAACTGCGCCTGCGGGTGCTGGCTCTCGCGCAGCTTGGCGAACTTCTCGGCCGGGTTCTTGATCTTGAGGATCTCGACCACTTCCGGTGCGGCGGCGCGGTCGGCGGGGCGGTAGTCCTGCTTGTCCAGGTCCAGCACCATGATGTCCTTGCCGACCTTGCGGAAGATGCCGGCACCGGTCTTCTGGCCCAGCGCGCCCTTGGAAATGAGCGCGTCCAGCCACGTCGGCGAGGTGAAGAATTCATGCCACGGATCGTTGGGCAGGGTGTCGCCCATGGTCTTGATCACGTGCGCCATGGTGTCCAGGCCGACCACGTCGGAGGTGCGGTAGGTCGCCGACTTCGGGCGGCCGACCAGCGGGCCGGTCAGGCCGTCCACTTCATCGAAGCCCAGCCCGAAGGCCTGCGTGTGGTGGATGGTGGACAGGATCGAGAACACGCCGATGCGGTTGCCGATGAAGTTCGGGGTGTCCTTGGCATACACCACGCCCTTGCCCAGGGTGGTGACCAGGAACGCTTCCAGGCCTTCCAGCACGGCGGCATCGGTGGTGGTCGCCGGGATCAGCTCGGCCAGGTGCATGTAGCGCGGCGGATTGAAGAAGTGCACGCCGCAGAAGCGGTGGCGCAGCTGCTCGGGCAGCACGTCGGCGAGCTTGTTGATGCCCAGGCCGGAGGTGTTGGAGGCCAGCACGGCGTGATCGGCCACGAACGGGGCGATCTTCTTGTACAGGTCCTGCTTCCAGTCCATCCGTTCGGCGATGGCTTCGATGATCAGGTCGCAGTCGCGCAACTGCTCCAGGCCCGTTTCATAGTTGGCCGGCGTGATCGCCTCGGCGTAGGACTTGCTGGCGAGCGGGGCAGGGCTGAGCTTGCCCAGGTTGGCGATGGCCTTGAGCACGATGCCATCGGCCGGACCTTCCTTGGCGGGCAGGTCGAACAGCACCGTGTCGACGCCGGCGTTGGTCAGGTGGGCGGCGATCTGGGCACCCATGACGCCGGCACCCAGCACGGCGGCACGGCGGACTAGCAGGGAATTGGACATGTCGATAAGCCTTTGTTGTCTGGAAGCCGGTCAGCGCCCGGCTCTACGGGGTGGAAAGGGAGGTCGTCGAAGCGCTCGAGGCCGCGCTGGCGCGGAATCCGGCTTCGGCGAAATGAATCAGTTCCTGGGCGGCATGGGCACGATGCGCCGCTTCGGTGACACCGGCGGGTCGCTTGATCAGGCCGAAGTCGGCCATCGCGTAGGTCAGCGAGCCGGCGAGGAAATCCAGGCGCCAGTACAGCTCTTCCTTGCTCAGCCCCGGCACGCAGGCGGAGATCGCCTTGCCGAAGTCGCGCAGGACGTGGCCGTAATGGTCGGAAAGGAACTTGCGCAGGTTGTCGTTCTTTTCGGCGTAGGCGCGGGCGATGACCCGCACGAACGCGCCGCCGGTCTGGCGGTCCTGGGCCATCGCCAGGGCCGGCTCGACGAAGGCGGCCAGCACCGGGCGCAGCTCACCGGGGTGCTCACGGCGTGCAGCCTCCAGCTGGCCCAGGCGGGCCGAGGTCATTTCATCCATGCGGCGGCGGAAGACCTCGTTGACCAGGTTCTCCTTGGAGCCGAAGTGATAATTGACCGCGGCGATGTTCACATCGGCCTGGCTGGTGACCTGGCGCAGCGAGGTGCCCGCGAACCCGTGCAGGGCGAACAGTTCCTCGGCAGCGCCGAGGATGCGGTCCTTGGTGGAGAAGTGGGCAGGTTTGGCCATGGGGCAGGGCAGTTCAATCAAACGATTGTTTGATACTAGACCTGCGGTTGCGTCACCGCATTGTGCGGCGCAGCAGAAACGGGGGTTCGTTCATCCGCGCTCCCGACAGTGCCGGCCGCTGGCCGGCAACCACGCCATTGCCTGAACAGGCCGATCACCCGAGGCGCACAGGGCGTTGCCGGCCAGCGGCCGGCACTACCGTACGGCGGGGTTACACGTTAGAATTGGCGCACGTATATCAGGCTAAGCCCGCGTTTTGACGCGGGTTTTTTTCATGCTAACCTCGGGCCGATCAAGTGGCCCGCCCAACGGAGTATTCCCATGGCGCTGGAGCGCACCCTTTCCATCATCAAGCCGGACGCCGTCGCCAAGAACGTCATCGGCGAAATCTACGCCCGCTTTGAAAAGGCCGGCCTGAAGGTCGTCGCCGCCAAGTACAAGCAGCTGTCGCGCCGTGAAGCCGAAGGCTTCTACGCCGTGCACCGCGAGCGTCCGTTCTTCAACGCGCTGGTCGAGTTCATGATCTCCGGCCCGGTGATGATCCAGGCGCTGGAAGGCGAGAACGCCGTGCTGGCCCACCGCGACCTGCTGGGCGCCACCAACCCGAAGGAAGCCGCCGCAGGCACCATCCGCGCCGACTTCGCTGAATCCATCGATGCCAATGCCGCCCACGGCTCGGACTCGGTTGAGAATGCCGCGATCGAAATCGCCTACTTCTTCGCCGCGACTGAAGTCGTCTCGCGCTGAGAGTGATGCCGTGAACGAGGTCGTACAGCCAACCGCCATCCCATCCGTGCTCGTCTCGAGCCCGGCTGTGGCCAAGCAGAACCTGCTCGACCTCGATCGCGAGGGTCTGGAGCGCTTCTTCGCCGAGACACTCGGCGAAGCGCGCTACCGTGCCCACCAGGTGATGAAGTGGATCCACCATCACTACGTCACCGATTTCGATGACATGACCGACCTCGGCAAGGCGTTGCGCGCCAAGCTCAAGCAGCATGCCGAGGTGCTGGTCCCGAACATCGTGTTCGACAAGCCCTCCGCCGATGGCACCCACAAGTGGCTGCTGGCCATGGGCACCGACGGCAAGAATGCGATCGAAGCGGTCTACATCCCGGACAAGAACCGCGGCACGCTGTGCGTGTCCTCGCAGGTCGGCTGCGCGCTGAACTGCACCTTCTGTTCGACCGCCACCCAGGGCTTCAACCGCAACCTGTCCACCGCCGAGATCATCGGCCAGGTGTGGGTCGCGGCGCGCCATCTGGGCAACATCCCGCACAAGCAGCGTCGTCTCACCAACGTGGTGATGATGGGCATGGGCGAGCCGTTGATGAATTTCGACAACGTCGTGCGCGCCATGAGCGTGATGCGCGACGATCTGGGCTACGGCCTGGCCAACAAGCGCGTGACGTTGTCCACCTCCGGCCTGGTGCCGCAGATCGACCGCCTCTCCACCGAGAGCGACGTGTCGCTGGCGGTGTCGCTGCATGCGCCCAACGATGCACTGCGCGAGACCCTGGTCCCGCTCAACAAGAAGTACCCGATCGTCGAGCTGATGGCCTCGTGCGCACGCTACCTGCGCGCCAACAAGCGCCGCGAATCGGTCACCTTCGAATACACCCTGATGAAGGGCATCAATGACCAGCCCGAGCACGCCCGCCAGCTGGCGCGGCTGATGCGCCAGTTCGACAACGCCGTCCAGGCCTCGAACGCGGGCAAGGTCAACCTGATTCCGTTCAATCCATTCCCGGGCACGCGCTATGAGCGCTCCGGCGAAACCGACATCCGCGCCTTCCAGAAGATCCTGCTCGATGCGAAGGTGCTGACGATGGTGCGACGCACCCGTGGCGACGACATCGACGCCGCCTGTGGCCAGCTCAAGGGCCAGGTCATGGATCGCACGCGCCGCCAGGCCGAGTTCAATAAAACGCTGCAGGACGGGAAAGGCCGGGATGCCGCTGCCTGATTGCCGATTGCCAGCCGTTGTTTTCCTCGCGCTGGCAGTGGTCGGCTGTGGCAAGCAAGGCATCAAACCGCCGTCCGGTCCCCTCGAGGTCGCGCCGACCTATGAGGCCCGGGACAACCCCGAGATCCGCAAACGCGTGAACTACCAGGACCAGATGGTCTTGGCCGGCGAGTCGCTGCGCGCGGGTGCCCCGGATGCCGCCGAGAAGCGGGTGCGGGCGGCCATGAAGATCGATGCGCGGCGTCCCGAGGCCTACATGCTGCTGGCAGCCATCGCCGCCCAGCGCGGCAACCAGGCCGAAGCGGGTCAGCTGTACGCCAAGGCCGCCGAGCTGGGCCCGGAGCGCGGCGACGTCCTCAACAATTATGGCGCGTGGCTATGTGCTCATGGCCGGCCGGCCGAGTCGCTGGTCTGGTTCGACCGGGCGCTGCAGGCGCCGGGCTACACCACCCCGGCGTCCGCCCTGGCCAATGCCGGTGGCTGTGCACTGGACGCCGGCCAGCCCGAACGGGCCGTGCCGGACCTGCGACGGGCACTTGAGATAGATCCCGTCAATGCCTATGCGCTCGAGTCGATGGCCCGCAACGAGTACGCCCAAGGGCGCTATTTCGAGGCCCGGGCCTTTTCGCAACGGCGTTTGACGGCTGCACCGGCCACACGTTCCGTGTTACAACTTGCCTCTCAAATCGAGGCGCGGCTTGGCGACAGCGTGGCATCCGGTCGCTATCTGCAGCGAATTCATGAGGAATTTCCGCAGGATGCGGCACCTAATCCCCGGGGTTGAAGCATTGTGATTGATGACCAGACTGTGAACGCTTTTGATACTGCGGCCGGTTGCGGAGCTCGTCTTCGCCAGGCCCGGGAAGCGGCCGGACTGACCCTGGAGGCGGTGGGGCAGCAGCTGCACATGCCCGTTCAGGTACTCAAGTCCCTTGAAGAAGAACAGTGGCAGCGCCTCGGCGCGCCGGTCTTCGTGCGCGGCCAGCTGCGCAGTTATGCCCGTCTGCTGAAGGTGGACATCGGCGAGATCCTCGAGCAGGCGCATATCGGGCCGATCGTGCCACCGCAGCTGGTCAGCCACACCCATACCCCGCGGGCCCGGCGCATTGCCGAGAGCCTGGGGCGTCGTGTCCTGTATGTCGGTATCACCGCGGTTCTGGCCGTCCCGGTGTGGTTCGCCACCCGTGGCCATTTCGATGGCACGGCGACCACCCCGAACACCGCCTCGCTGGATGTGATCCCGGCGGCGGTACCGGTGGCCGGTGGGGACACCCCGGACCCGGCCGCACCGGCGGCGGTCGAAGCGGCCAAGCCCTCGGCACCGGCGGCGCCGTATCTGGCATCGCTGACCCCGGTTCCGCGTCCGGCCGCTGCGCCGGCACCGCAGGCCGGCGCGCTGAGCCTGCAGTTCAAAGGCGACAGCTGGGTGGATATTTCCGGGCCCGACGGCACCACCGTCGAAAAGGCCCTGATCAAGTCGGGCGAGACCCGCAGCTTCGCGCCAGGCCAGGTGGCCCGCATGGTGCTGGGCAATGCATCGGCGGTCGAGGTTCAGCAGGCCGGCACTATCGTCGACCTTTCGCCGTACCAGCGAGCCAACGTGGCACGCTTTACGGTATCCTCTGACGGCTCCGTGGTCCCAGTTTCGCACTGAACCGCGTTTCCCCAATCCAATTCAAATAGCTCCTCCTCATGGGCGGGGCGAGAGTACGCATGGCGATCGACGACCTGCTCGACGAGCACGAACAAAGTGAACGCGTCCGCGGCTGGCTGCGGAAGAATGGTGTCAGCATCCTTGCTGGCGTAGCCATCGCGATCGGTGGCATCTGGGGCTGGAAAGAATGGCAGACCCGGCACAGCAACAGCCTGGCCGGCGCCAACGTCCAATACCAGATCGTCCTCAAGAGCCTGGAAGAAAAGGATCTGGAGCAGGCCGCCAAGGGTGTGAAGGACCTGGAAAGCGGCAAGGCCAACATCTATGCCGATCTGGCCGCATTGCAGCTGGCCAAGGCCCAGGTCGATGCCGGCAAGAACGAAGATGCGCTGGCGACCCTGCGCGCGATCAAGGCCGACCCCGAATTCAAGCCGGTGATCGAGCAGCGCGTTGCGCGCCTGCTGGTGGCCACCGGCAAGACCGAGGATGCGATCAAGCAGCTCGGCACCGCAACCGACAGCGCCAGCCTGGAAATCCATGGCGACGCACTGATGGCGCAGGGCAAGCGTGATGCCGCCCGCGAGCAGTATGAGAAGGCGCTCAAGACGCTGGACGTGGCAGCGCCCCAGCGGCGCCTGCTGGAAACCAAGTTGACGGATGCCGGTGGCACCGTCACCGATCCTGCGGAGTCGGTGTAATGAATCAGATGGTCATGATCAAGCGCGTTGCCACGGTTGCCCTGTTGGGCATGGCCCTGACCGGCTGCAGCACGATGAAGGGCTGGTTCGCCGGCAAAGATGCCGCGGCCAAGAAGGCACTGGAACCGGCCGAGCTGGTCAAGTTCGATGCCACCGCCAAGGTCGACAAGATCTGGACGGCCAACGTCGGCAAGGGTGAAAAGCGCATCGGTGTCCGTCAGGGCCCGGTGGTCGCCGATGGTCGCGTGTACGCGGCCGCCATCTACGGTGGCGTGCATGCCATCGACCTGCAGACCGGCAAGAAGATCTGGACCTACGAACCTGCCAAGGTGAAGAAGCAGCCCAAGCTGCGTCTGTCCGGTGGCCCGGGCGTGGGTGACGGCCTGGTCGTCATCGGCACGCTGGATGGCGAAGTCATCGCGTTGAACGCGGCCGACGGCACTGAGAAGTGGCGTGCCAAGGTGCCGGGTGAAGTGATCTCCGCGCCGGCCGTGGGCCAGGGCATGGTGTTCGTGCGCAGCAACGACGGTCGCGTGACCGGTCTGGATGCCGAGAATGGCACCCAGCGCTGGTTCAACCCGCGCGAGCTGCCGGCACTGACCGTGCGTGGCAACGCGCCGGTCGTCACCGGCCCGGGCGTGCTGTTCATCGGCAACGACGACGGCTCCATCGCCGCGCTGGCCATGCAGGACGGCCGCACGCTGTGGGACCAGATGGTCGGCAACGGCGAAGGCCGTACCGAGCTGGACCGCATGGCCGATATCGACGGCGCCCCGGTGCTGGAAGGCAATACGCTGTTCGTCAGCAGTTTCAAGAACCAGACCATGGCGATCGAAGGCCCGACCGGCCGTCCGCTGTGGGCACGTGATCATGGCGGCGCCGGTGGCGTGGCCCTGACCTCGAGCAATGTGTTCGTCACCGACAACAAGGGCGGCGTGTTCGGCCTGGACAAGGCCAGCGGTTCGGCCATGTGGTCGCAGACGGGCCTGGCCCGTCGTTCGCTGACCGGTCCGGTCATCCACGGCGATTACGTTGTGGTCGGTGATTACAAGGGGTATCTGCACTGGTTGCGGACCGATAACGGTGAGTTCGCGGCGCGCGCCAAGAGTGGCGGCGACGCCCTCCTGGCACAGCCGGTAGCTGCCGATGGGATTCTGCTGGTGCAGAACGTTGATGGAAAGCTGACCGCGTTCCGGTTGGCACAATAAGGAGTTACCGCGATGCTGCCCTTGGTCGCCCTGGTTGGACGGCCGAATGTCGGCAAGTCCACGCTGTTCAATGCGTTTACCCGTACGCGCGACGCGCTGGTCCATGACCAGCCCGGCGTGACCCGGGACCGTAATTACGGTGTTTGTCGTCTTGATGAAGACCACCCGTTCCTGGTGGTCGATACCGGCGGTATCGCCGGTGAAGAAGAAGGTCTGGCCGGTGCTACCGCCCGCCAGGCCCGCGCTGCCGCCGCCGAGGCGGACCTGATCCTGTTCGTGGTCGATGCCCGTGAGGGCCCGATGGACGACGAGATCCTGTCCTGGCTGCGCAGACTGGCTCGTCCGACGCTGCTGTTGATCAACAAGATCGATGGCATGAACGAAGACACCGTGCGTTCGGAATTTGCCCGTTACGGCTTCAGCGAAATGCTGACCGTCTCGGCCGCGCACCGCCAGGGCCTGGATGATCTGCTGGACGAGGTCGTGGAACGGTTGCCGGAAGAGGGCACCACCGAGACCCTGGACACCGATCCGAACCGCATTCGCATCGCCTTCGTCGGCCGCCCCAACGTGGGCAAGTCGACGCTGGTCAATCGTCTGCTCGGCGAAGAGCGCATGATCGCCTCTGAAGTGCCCGGTACCACCCGTGACTCGATCGCGGTGGACATGGAGCGCGACGGCCGCGAATACCGCCTGATCGATACCGCTGGCCTGCGTCGCAAGGCGCGTGTCGAGGAAGTGGTCGAGAAGTTCAGCGTCATCAAGACCCTGCAGGCCATCGAGCAGTGCCAGGTTGCGGTGCTGATGCTCGATGCCTCCGAAGGCGTGACCGATCAGGACGCCAGCGTGCTCGGTGCGGTGCTCGATGCCGGCCGTGCATTGGTGGTGGCGATCAACAAGTGGGATGGCCTGACCGATTACCAGCGTGAGCAGGCCGAAGCGCTGGTGTCGCGCAAGCTCGGCTTCGTGCCGTGGGCGGAAGTGGTGCGCATCTCGGCCAAGCACGGCTCGGGCCTGCGTGAGCTGTTCCGCTGCATCCACGCCGCGCATGCCTCGGCAACGCATGAGTTCAGCACCAGCGAAGTCAACAAGGCGCTGGAAACGGCCTACGAGACCAACCCGCCGCCGGCGATCCGTGGTCACGTGTCCAAGCTGCGTTACGTGCATCCGGGCGGTTCCAATCCGCCGACCTTCATCGTCCACGGCACCCGTCTGAAAGACCTGCCGGAGTCGTACAAGCGCTACCTGGAGAACTTCTTCCGCAAGCGCTTCAAGCTGGTCGGCACGCCCGTGCAGTTCATCTTCCGCGAGGGTGTGAACCCGTACGAAGGCAAGAAGAACGTGCTCACCGAACGTCAGCTCAAGCGCAAGCGGCGCTTGATCAAGCACGTCAAGGGCAAGTGATGCAAAGAAGAGCCGGCGCAAGCCGGCTCTTTTCATTGGCGCGGCCGCCACGCCCGTGCGCGATAATCCCCGCATGAGCACGATCCCCGAACTCACCCCGGCGCAGTCCCGCGAGCGGCTCGCCCACGGCGCGCTGCTGATCGACATTCGTGAGGCACACGAACGTGCCACCGGCATGGCCGAAGGTGCGCTCGGCATCGCCAAGGGCGATCTCCAGGCCGAAGCCAGCACGCACCTGCCGGCGATCGACCGCCAGGTCGTCCTGATCTGTCAGAGCGGCAAGCGCTCGATGCAGGCCGCAGCCTTCCTGGCCGGCCTCGGCTACACCCGCATCGCCTCCGTGCACGGTGGCACCACCGCGTGGCGCGCCGACGGCTTGCCGCTGGTGCAGCCGATGCAGAGTGATGCCGAGCGTGACTTCAACGAGCGGTACTCGCGTCATCTGCTGCTGCCGCAGGTGGGTGTCCAGGGCCAGAAGACGCTGCTCGCCTCACGCGTGCTGGTACTCGGCGCCGGCGGCCTCGGTGCACCGGCCAGCTTCTACCTGGCTGCGGCCGGGGTAGGGCACCTGCGCATCGCTGACGACGATGTGGTCGACCGCAGCAACCTGCACCGGCAGATCATCCATACCGATGCCAGCGTCGGCGAGCCCAAGGTGCTCTCCGCCCGCGCGCGCCTGCTCGCCCTCAATCCCTCGCTGGATGTGGAGGCCGTGCAGGCACGGGTCACCTCGGACAATATCGATGCGCTGCTCGAGGGCGTCGATGTGGTCCTGGATGGCTCGGACAATTTCCCGCTGCGTTATCTGCTCAACGATGCCTGCCTCCAGCACGGCATCCCGATGGTGTATGGCGCGGTGGAGCGCTTTACCGGCCAGGTCAGTGTGTTCGATGCCGGTCGCCAGCGCGGCACCGCGCCCTGCTACCGCTGCCTGTTCCCCGAGCCGCCGCCGCCCGAGTTCGCGCCCAACTGCTCGGAGGCCGGTGTGCTCGGCGTGCTGCCGGGCATGGTCGGCCTGCTGCAGGCCACCGAAGTGCTCAAGCTGCTGCTCGGCATCGGCGAGCCACTGATCGGCCGCCTGCTGACCTTCGATGCGCTGGCCATGCGCTTCCGCGAGACGCGGCTCAGGCCGGACCCGGCCTGTCCGCTCTGCGCGCCCGGGCGCGCATTTCCGGGCTACATCGATTACGCGGCGTTCTGCAGCGCCTGAGGGGCCGGGTTCCGGTGTCGTTATGGCGGCGATTTCGGGACGATGTGGCGTCCAGATTCAACATCGTTCTGAATTCAGCACGATAAAACGCAGCATCCGCGCTATTGCCCTTCACCGCTTTGCCCTATCGTTGACCCATCTTGTGCAGTCCGGGGAAACAACCGCATGGCGGTGGAAGCAGGTGCCAGTGAACTGGTGAAAGTGGTCGCCCTGCTGGGTGCGGCAGTGGTCATGGTGCCGCTGTTCCGCCGGCTCGGGCTGGGCTCGGTGCTGGGCTATTTCGCCGCGGGCCTGGCCATCGGCCCGTTCGGGTTCGGCTGGTTCTCCGATCCGCAGGCCATCCTGCATACCGCCGAGCTGGGCGTGGTGATGTTCCTGTTCGTGATCGGCCTGGAGATGCGGCCCTCGCACCTGTGGAGTCTGCGCAACGAGATCTTCGGCCTGGGCACGCTGCAGATCGTGGTCTGCGGCGCGGTGCTGACCGGCGTGTGCATGCTGCTCGGCTTCCCGTTGCCGGTGGCCTTCATCGGCGCCGCCGGGTTCGTGTTGACCTCCACCGCAGTGGTGATGCAACTGCTCGCCGAACGTGGCGACATCGCGCTGCCGACCGGCCAGAAGATCGTCTCGATCCTGCTGTTCGAAGATCTGCTGATCGTGCCGCTGTTGGCTGTGGTCGCGTTCATGGCGCCGGTGCACAGCGACGCGGGCGAGAGCTCGCGCTGGGTCACCGTGGGCATCGCCGCCGGTGCGATCGTCGGCCTGGTGCTGGTCGGCCGCTTCCTGCTCAATCCGCTGTTCCGCATCCTTGCCGCCGCCAAAGCGCGCGAGGTGATGACGGCCGCTGCCCTGCTGGTCGTGCTCGGCGCCGCGCTGCTGATGCAGCTGGGCGGGCTGTCGATGGCGATGGGTGCGTTCCTCGCGGGCGTGCTGCTCAGCGAATCCACCTTCCGCCACCAGATTGAAGCGGACATCGAGCCGTTCCGCGGCATCCTGCTCGGCCTGTTCTTCCTCAGCGTCGGTATGGCGCTGGACCTCACCGTGGTCGCCAACAACTGGCCGCTGATCGTCTCCGGCGTATTCGCGCTGATGTTTGCCAAGGCAATCTGCATCTACGTGGTCGCGCGCATCCTCGGCAGTGATCATCGCCAGGCGCTGGACCGTGGCGTGGTAATGGCGCAGGGCGGCGAGTTCGCCTTCGTGCTGTTCTCCGCCGCGGCGGTGGCGGGTGTGATCGACGTGCAGGTCAACGCCAACCTCACCGCGATCGTGGTGCTTTCGATGGCACTGACACCGCTGTTCGTGCTGCTGCACGACAAGCTGATGCCGGACCGTGAAGTCTCGCTGGATGGCGTGGAGGAAGCGGATGGTCTTTCTGGAAGCGTGCTGCTGATCGGCTTCGGCCGCTTCGGCCAGGTCGCCAGTCAGTCGCTGCTGGCGCGCGATGTGGATGTGACCATCATCGACAACGACATCGAGATGATCCAGAGCGCCGAGAAGTTCGGCTTCAAGATCTACTACGGCGATGGCACGCGTCTGGATGTGCTGCATGCTTCCGGCGCGGGTGTCGCGCGGGCGATCGCGGTGTGCGTCAACGACAGTGCGCAGGCCGATCGCATCGTCGAACTGGTCGCGCACGAATTCCCGCAGGCCAAGCTGCTGGTGCGCTCGTTCGATCGCGAACACTCACTGCGCCTGATACACGCCGGTGTCGATTTCCAGATCCGCGAAACCTTTGAATCCGCGGTGGCCTTCGGTGAGGCTGCGCTGATCGAGCTCGGCCTGGACGAAGAAGATGCCGCGACCATCGCGCGCGAAATCCGCCGCCGCGATGCCGAGCGTTTCGAGCTGGAAATGGCCGGTGGTGGGCTGATCGCCGGGGCGCATATGGTCTACGGCAGTTCCCTGCCGGGCGTGCCGACGCCCACGCCGTTCACCGCGCCCAAGCGCAAGGCGCGCACGCTCAACGCGGATGAGTTGCCCGAAGAGGAATGAGGATCCGGTCGTGCCGGCCGCTCGCCGGCAACCCGGTGGCGCTGCCCGGGCGATCGTGGCTGCCGGCCAGCGGCCGGCACTACTGGTGGGCGGGGCGGGCCGAATCGGGGACAATAGACGACCGTCGCCCCCACGCCTGCCGCCCTCGATGAGCTCACCGACTTCCGACACCGCTTCTTCCGCCCGCATTCTCGACGGCCGCCGCATCGCCGAAGACCTGCTGGACAGCCTCAAGGTCCGGGTCGATGCCCGCCTGGCTGCCGGTGGCAGCCGTCCGGGCCTGGCCGTGGTGCTGGTGGGGGGCGACCCGGCCTCGACCGTGTACGTGCGCAACAAGCGCCGCGCGGCGGAGAAAGTGGGTATCGAAGCCTTCGATTACGATCTGCCGGCCGGGACCACCGAGGCCGAGCTGCTGACGTTGATCGACCAGCTCAACGCCGATCCGAAGATCCACGGCATCCTGGTCCAGCTGCCGCTGCCGGGCATCCCGGACGCCAACCGCCTGATCCACCGCATCGACCCGCGCAAGGACGTGGACGGCTTCCACCCGGAAAACGTCGGCCACCTGGCCCTGCGCGAGTTCGGCCTGCGCCCGTGCACCCCACGCGGCATCGTGACACTGCTGGGCCACACCGACCAGCCGGTGCGTGGGCGCAACGCCACCATCGTCGGCGTCAGCAACCACGTCGGCCGCCCGATGGGCCTGGAGCTGCTGATCGCCGGCTGCACCGTGACCAGCTGCCACAAGTTCACCCCCAAGGACGTGCTGGAGCAGTCGGTGCGCAATGCCGACATCCTGGTGGTCGCGGTAGGCCGCCCGGGCATCGTCCCGGGTGAATGGGTCAAGCCGGGCGCGGTGGTGATCGACGTGGGCATCAACCGCCTGGACGATGGCCGCCTGGTCGGCGATGTCGGCTTCGAGGCCGCCGCCCAGCGCGCCAGCTGGATCACCCCGGTCCCGGGCGGGGTAGGGCCGATGACCGTGGCCACGCTGATGCAGAACACCATCGAGGCGGCCGAAGCCTTCTGAACCGGGTAGTGCCGACCGCTGGTCGGCAGCCCGTAAAGCTGCCCTGTAGTGCCGGCCGCTGGCCGGCAACCTCATGGGGTACGGCGGGGCTACATGGGAGCCGGCCAGCGGCCGGCACTACCGCGGGTTGGCTTTGGCGGCATTCTCGGCTGCCTTCCACCGTCCTGAACCGACGTTTGCCGGCGCGACACAGCGTCGCACCTGCCCCCTGCCAATGACGCCCGAATCAGGGTAAAATGTCGCGCTTCCCCACATCTCGGGTATGCCGATGCTGCGCATCCAGGCTGAAGCTCTCACCTACGACGACGTCTCCCTCGTCCCCGCTCATTCCATCATCCTGCCCAAGGATGTCAGTCTGGAAACGCGCCTGACGCGCGACCTGCGGCTGAAGCTTCCGATCCTCTCGGCTGCCATGGATACCGTCACCGAAGCCCGCCTGGCCATCGCCATGGCCCAGCTCGGCGGCATGGGCATCATCCACAAGAATCTGAGCGTCGAGCAGCAGGCTGCCGAAGTCGCCAAGGTCAAGAAGTTCGAGGCCGGCGTCATCCGTGACCCGATCACCGTCGGCCCGGAAACCACCATCCGCGACGTGCTGGCCCTGACCCAGGCGCGCAACATCTCCGGTGTGCCGGTAGTGGACGGCGGCGGCCAGCTGGTCGGCATCGTCACCCACCGTGACATGCGCTTCGAGACCGAGTTGGACGATCCGGTCCGCCACATCATGACCAAGAAGGATCGCCTGATCACGGTCAAGGAAGGCGCGGCCTCCGATGAAGTGCTGCAGCTGCTGCACCGCAACCGCATCGAGAAGATCCTCGTCGTCAACGATGAGTTCGCCCTGCGCGGCCTGATCACCGTCAAGGACATCCAGAAGAACACCGATTACCCCAACGCCGCCAAGGACACCGCCACCCGCCTTCTGGTCGGTGCGGCCGTCGGCGTCGGTGGCGATACCGACCGCCGGGTCGAGGCGCTGGTCGCCGCCGGGGTGGACGTGCTGGTGGTGGACACCGCGCACGGCCACTCGCAGGGCGTGCTGGACCGCGTCAGCTGGGTCAAGAAGCACTTCCCGCAGGTGCAGGTCGTCGGTGGCAACATCTGCACCGGTGAAGCCGCACTGGCGCTGCTGGACAGCGGCGCGGACGCGGTCAAGGTCGGCATCGGCCCGGGCTCGATCTGCACCACGCGCGTTGTCGCCGGTGTCGGCGTGCCGCAGATCACCGCGATCGACCTGGTCGCCGAAGCGCTGCAGGATCGCATCCCGCTGATCGCGGATGGTGGCATCCGCTACTCGGGCGACATCGGCAAGGCGCTCGCCGCCGGTGCCTCCACCATCATGATCGGTGGCCTGCTGGCCGGTACCGAGGAATCGCCCGGCGAGACCGAGCTGTTCCAGGGCCGCTCCTACAAGAGCTACCGCGGCATGGGCTCGCTGGCCGCGATGGAGAAGGGGTCCAAGGACCGCTACTTCCAGGACGCCTCCAGCGCCGACAAGCTGGTGCCCGAAGGCATCGAAGGCCGCGTGCCGTATCGCGGCCCGGTCGGCGGCATCATCCACCAGCTGATGGGCGGCCTGCGCGCCACCATGGGTTACGTGGGCTGCGGCACCGTCGAAGACATGCGCAGCAAGCCGAAGTTCGTCAAGATCAGCGGCGCCGGCCAACGTGAGAGCCACGTCCATGACGTGCAGATCACCAAAGAGCCGCCGAACTACCGCGCCTGATGCGGCATGAGCAAAGAGGAACGAGGAAGCTGATTCCCGTTCCTCTTTCTCTATAGGCCGCCGGTTTCATATTCGCTTCCTGTTTTCTTTCCTGCATTGCCCAGGGCGCCATGACCAACATCCATAACGACAAGATCCTCATCCTCGATTTCGGTGCCCAGTACACCCAGCTGATCGCGCGCCGCATCCGCGAACTCGGCGTGTACTGCGAAATCTGGGCGTGGGACCACAGCCCGGCCGACATCGCCGCGTTCGGGGCCAAGGGCATCATCCTGTCCGGTGGTCCGGAATCGACCACGCTGCCGGGCGCGCCCGCCGCGCCGCAGGAAGTGTTCGACAGCGGCCTGCCGATCTTCGGCATCTGCTACGGCATGCAGACCCTGGCCGCCCAGCTCGGTGGCGCCACCGAAGCGGCCGACCAGCGTGAGTTCGGCCATGCCGAAGTCAACGTCGTCGCCCCGGATGCGCTGTTCAAGGGCCTGAGCGACCACGGCGGCGAGCCGAAGTTGAATGTCTGGATGAGCCACGGCGACCACGTCTCCGTCGCGCCGCCGGGCTTCACCGTCACCGCCGTGACCGATCGCATCCCGGTGGCCGCGATGGCCAACGAAGAAAAGCGCTGGTACGGCGTGCAGTTCCACCCGGAAGTGACCCACACCCTGCAGGGCCAGGCGCTGCTGCGTCGCTTCGTGGTGGACGTGTGCGGCTGCGAGACCCTGTGGACCGCCGCCAACATCATCGACGACCAGATCGCCCGCGTGCGCGAACAGGTGGGCGATGACGAAGTGATCCTGGGCCTGTCCGGCGGCGTCGATTCGTCCGTCGTGGCCGCGCTGCTGCACAAGGCGATCGGCGACAAGCTGACCTGCGTGTTCGTCGATACCGGCCTGCTGCGCTGGCAGGAAGGCGACCAGGTGATGGCGATGTTCGCCGAGCACATGGGCGTCAAGGTGATCCGCGTGAATGCCGCGGACCGCTACTTCAGCAAGCTGGAAGGTGTGAGCGATCCGGAAGCCAAGCGCAAGATCATCGGCAACCTGTTCGTGGACATCTTCGATGAAGAGTCCAACAAGCTGAGCAACGCCAAGTGGCTGGCGCAGGGCACCATCTACCCCGACGTTATCGAGTCGGCCGGCAGCAAGACCGGCAAGGCGCATGTGATCAAGAGCCACCACAACGTGGGTGGCCTGCCCGAGCATATGAAGCTGGGTCTGGTTGAGCCGCTGCGTGAGCTGTTCAAGGACGAAGTGCGTCGCCTCGGCGTCGAACTCGGCCTGCCGCGCAGCATGGTCTACCGTCATCCGTTCCCGGGCCCGGGCCTGGGCGTGCGCATCCTTGGCGAAGTGAAACGTGAGTACGCCGAACTGCTGGCCAAGGCCGATGCGATCTTCATCGACGAACTGCGCAAGGCCGATCTGTACGACAAGACCAGCCAGGCGTTCGCGGTGTTCCTGCCGGTGAAGTCGGTGGGCGTGGTGGGTGATGCGCGTGCGTATGAGTGGGTGATTGCGCTGCGCGCGGTGGAGACCATCGATTTCATGACGGCGCATTGGGCGCACCTGCCGTATGACTTCCTGGGCACGGTGAGCAACCGGATCATCAATGAGCTGCGGGGAGTGTCGCGGGTTGTTTATGACATCTCGGGGAAGCCGCCGGCTACTATTGAGTGGGAGTAGTGGTAGCTGGCGCTGTAGGCGCAAGTAAGGTTAGGGGTGGATATGAGTAATCCTATTGTTGAAAAAGTAACTCGCGAAGCACGATTGAACTTGGATGCTTCAACAATATTTGAAGGCGATGTGGTTACGGTATTGCGCCGTCTGCCGGCCAAAAGTGTGCGCTGTGTGGTGACCTCCCCGCCCTACTGGGGTTTGCGGGATTACGGTATTGAGGAGCAGATCGGCCTTGAAGAAACATTGCCTCAGTTCATACAGAAGTTGGTTGCTGTGTTCGCGGAAGTTAGGCGCGTCCTGACCGATGATGGGACGTTGTGGGTCAATATTGGCGATGGCTACACTAGCGGGAACCGCGGCTATCGTGCCGTTGACAAAAAAAACCGTGCCCGAGCAATGTCGGTAAGACCAGATACCCCGGAGGGTCTTAAGCCTAAAGATCTGATGGGCATTCCTTGGCGGCTGGCATTTGCTCTACAGGACGACGGTTGGTATTTGAGAACAGACGTAATTTGGAATAAGCCCAACGCTATGCCAGAGAGCGTTAAGGACCGTCCTACACGTTCGCATGAATTTTTGTTTATGTTCAGTAAGTCTGAAAAGTATTTTTATGATTTTGATGCGGTCAAGCAGCCAGCTGAGAGTGGCGGATTGCGGAATTTGAGGACTGTCTGGAATATAAGTACGAAAGCATATGCTGGCGCGCACTTTGCGACGTTCCCTCCCGAGCTAGTGCGCCCATGCGTGAGGGCTTGTACCAAGAAAGGTGATTTCGTGCTGGATCCGTTCTTTGGTGCAGGTACGGTCGGACTAGTTTGCAACGAGGAGGGCAGAAAATACGCAGGAATTGAGCTTAATCCCTCTTATGTAAAGTTGGCGATGGAGCGCCTTAGTGATGTATTCCATAACGTGATAAGGATATCTGCCGCGTGAAGACCAAGCTCAGCTTCCCACTCCCAGAACTTCAAGTCTCCTTTTCCTTGAGGCTCAGTGAGTTTCGCCAGACTTGGCTGCAGGATGCCTTGCTTAAGACCGTATCCGCATTGTCTATCGTCGAAGTTGACGCGCAACTCTCTCGCTTTGTGAGTGGGAGGGATCTTACATCTCTTGCCTCTCGAGGTTTGCGTGGAGAACTTGTTTTCCCCGTGCCGGTGATACTTGAAGCCAACCCGTATCTCTTGGGCTATTATCGACTCCTGCTTGGGTTCAGTCAGAAAGAATTCTATGGCCCAGAGTTTGGCGTTGCCTCAATGAAATCTATGGAAATAGATGGAAGATTGAGTGCTCGTTCAAAGGTAACGGTTGATGAAGTTTGCTTCGCGCTGTGCAGCGCTGCTTCGCATCTAATAGGAAGTCTAAGTCCAGAGGACTTGACGATTGATCGTCTGGATGATCTCACTCTATTGACTGTGGGTCCTCAGATGCGGGGCGGTGTCAATAATAAGTTGGGTCAGAAGGGAATTGTTGAGGTATTCGAGATTATTCAGGAAATTCTTGAGCCAGCCATCGTAAGTACCACGCGCGAGGCTATTGAGGTAAAGAATAATAGCGGCCGAAAGGTGTGGGTCGAATTTGCTTCAGATCCAGATATTATTATTCGTGAAATGATGCCAGATAAGAGTTCTAGGCGAATATTGGCAATAGAGGTGAAGAGTGGTACTGATAATTCCAATATTCACAACCGAATTGGTGAGGCCGAGAAGAGTCACCAGAAAGCGAAGGCGGCTGGATATCGTGAATGTTGGACTGTTATTAATGTATCCAGGCTGGATTATGAAAAGGCTAAGACCGAATCGCCGACTACCAATACCTTCTATGCTCTGGCGGATCTAAAATCGAGGTCTGGCAGGGTGTACGAGGATTTCAAGCAAAATGTTGTTGCTATGGTGGGAATTTCTTTTTAATAAAATGGGCGTGCTGGGCGCGATGGCCTCCATCGTGCGACTCATTTTGGCCCATGATTTCGCATCCTTCCCTCCCCGCTGTCAGGCAGTCCTAAAGTAGAGCTTCTCGCGTGGGAGGTACGATATTCGGTGAAGCTCATGCCGCCGGGCGAGTTTTGTGGGCGGTAATCCCCGCTTTTACTTTCGCCGAAGTGAAACTACGCTGCGAGTCCAAGTTTCTGCATTGGTGCTTTCATGCCGAGCGCTATGTTTTGGCGCTCGTGGTTGTAGATCCATAGCCAACGAGCGGCGATGTCTTGGATCTGTTGGACGTCATTGAGCAGGTTGCCGGAAAGCCACGCGCAACTAACGGTCCGGTTATAGGGCTCGATGCGGCTAGTCTTCTATTTTTAGAATCGATACAGCTTCGATTCTGCGGAGACTCGACGAAGGATGTCTCCGACATTCAGTCGGTGTTCCCTAGCCTGAAACTCTAGTGCCCTTTGAAGATGTGCATACTCTGTGCGAAGACTTGTGGCAAAGATTCCAGGGTCGTCCGTACCCACGACAACACGCACAGGAACGGTGGGAGCACTCTTCGCAGCGCCCAGCCAGTAAGTGGCATGATGATGCTCATAGGTCTCGTGAATACTAATGCGGACATTGCTACTTGGTAGTGTCTCAATCGCTATCCGCCGATCATGCATGAGCTTCAATACCGCATGCTGAACTAGCCTCAAGTCGCGCGGCCGTAGAACATCACTGTCCTGGAAAACTACTATTTCTTCTCGTGTGCAACGCAGCTCTCCGGCAGTCGCTCCCACTCCATGTCTACGTAAAAAGTGTGCGTACGCCAAGGGTTCGCTATGAAGTGCGGAAAAGTGAAGCAATCCCTCAGTTCTCTTTTGGGGGTCAACGTCGAAACGATGAGTAGAGCGCACGAGCGGGTCTAGTGATCTGAGCAGCCACGCGTCGGCCAGAATCTCTGGCGTAACGCGCGGGTCGCCCCATATCCGCATGCTCAGACGGTTGATTTCTGCTTCAATGAGTGGCATCTGCTTTGAGGAGAGATGCGATCGAAGGAGCAGCATGCGCGCCACAACGAGATCGTCCAAGCGATCTTCTGCCGCCATGACTACGGCTCCGCCCACGCTTCGCCACCATCGCTTCGGGTTAAGCCCCGCCGCCGTGCCGTGCCCAACTCGGCAGCCTGAATCGAGTTCCAAGAAAAGTACAGCCTCCGCGATCGCACGTAACCCGGAGGCGAGATGTGCGAAATCCTCACCAGCGTGGTATGTAAAGCGCAGCACTCCCGCACTGCGCATCCGACGGTAAGTGGGGGCAAAAACCTCTGCGCCTGCGTGACGCTCATTGCTGGCAGCATCCACACCTCGTATTAGTCCTTCTAGACCTGGGGTGCATTGAATTAACGATACCAACGCTCGAGCCCGCTGATCTGTATCAAGTCGAAGCTTCGCCTCGCGGCAGGATGCGCGGATAGTATGCGAACTATAGAATGCATCTCTATCCTTGGCGTTGCTCTGCTTGATGAAGTGTGGCACGAGCCCTAGGCGAAGTCGCCTGGTTGAAGTCTCTGTACATTTTGCATTAGTGGGCCAGTCGCACTTGTCTTCACTCTCATACTCCCTAACTCGAGCAAGCAGCTCTGCAAGCGATCCGTAGGCTACCGGCCGCCGTTGAGCTGCGGTGCCGCTCGCGTCTTCGGTTAGGAATTCAAGATAGCCACGCAGTATCTGGCCAACTAGGTCTGCAGTCGCTTTGGGCGAGGCCTTCGGTGCAAATCGCCCCTCCACATAAGCCACTGCGCGCTGATGTCCGCGTTCAATTTGACGAAATCTCTCAGCGTAGGCCTTCTCTGTCTCCTCTCGGAGCTCGTTAAGAGTAATGTGCTGGAACTGATCGAATCCCTTGTTAGAGGATTGTTGGACCAATAGCCTGCAGAATTGAGAACGCAGTAGTGCGTATCTCCAGAGGGCGGCATGGTGGCTGCTGTCCAGTTTTCCTGATTTAATGCCTTGATAGATAATCGCTAGCTGCCATGCCTCGCTTCCGATTCGTGATAGTTTGCTGGCTTGGCTCGATGCGAAGAGAGAGTTTCGTGCGCTTCGGTAGTCTGTTACGGTGGACACGCTGGGCTTGCCGGGAGGTTTGGCTTCCTTTCCCGTGGTGAGCGAAAGGGATTGCAGTAGCCAGGTCTTGAGCTCGATTGCATCAAGGGTCCGTTGCATAAGCTTATCGGCCGTAAGTGTGCTGTCCTCCTGAAGTAACAGGCCAGCAACTCCATCACCGATACTGGTCGCTAGGCCGCTATCGCGCCCTTGCGGTCGTAATACTAATCGACCGACGACTTGTTGCGGACGCTCGAGTGCGTCGCACCATACTTTCTCCGCCTCTGTAGTACCGTTGAGGTGCATGTGGGTTTCGTCGAATCCCTCCGTTGCACTTAGATGGTCTAGGAACGGGTCATCATCGATCGGTAGCGTAGAGTCGCAAAGCCACCGGGATAGCTTCTTGTTCAGGATCTGATGATCAGAGTACCGAGGTGAATTCATCACTGCCGGATCAATCCGATCGGCAATGAACGCAGAGGTGATCAGTAGCGGGGGAACGACCAGTATAAGATCCTGCCAAAGAGACAGGTGCTGGGTGCGAACGCGGATCGAACCATCGCGTCCCTCGCAGAGAAGAGTTGATGCTAGCTGTCCGAGTAAATCTGGCAGGGAGAGCCGAAACTGCTTCGAGCCGCTGCCGGAGTGTGCTTCAACAGCACCTACCTGGCGTCCGTTTGCCAAGCTGACAGTCTTGGACTGAAGGCGTCGGACAGACCTTGCAATCCTGTTCTCGACCGCCTCGTCAGTGAGCGTAGGATGGAGCTTGCGCATTTGACGAAACCGTCCAGACGCATGGCATTGAGCCCAGAAGGACCATGCGTCACGCGCTCGGTTTGACGATTCTAATGATGTGACTTTGCGACCCTGCGGCTCCATTTCGAGTGCGCGGATGGAGTCTGTATCTGCTAAGGCGCACTTGGTCAGATCGACCAAGGCGCGCGCATCGAACATTGCCTCGTGGGTCGACGGCCCCTTAGTTTCGGCGCTACACATAGCGGGGTACCACGTTAAGGAGATCGTAGAATCCGTTGATCTCAACCGTGGTGCCGGCGGCTTTGGATTGCTTGCTTCTGGCGAGAACTTTGATGCGGGGAGGATCCATCCACGCACTATCGAATCGAACTGAGCTGGTCTCGCTGCTTTTAGCCTCGGTTGGTCGGCTTTTCTGCCACAGCTCCAATATTTCGCGAACATTGCGGTGCAAGCGATGGGCGTTTGCGTTCGGCTGTCCGAACTCACTTGGTTCCAAGTATGCCCAGACGAGTGGGCAGGACAGGAGAATTACCGCCATTGGATGGAGGCTCGTTCCTCGACTCGGCGACAGTATGTCGATAAGCGGTTTGTCGGAGGACTTCGGGCTTTCCTTTCGGCCCATATGTTCACTGGTCAAGGAGACAACGACGTGAAGAATATTAGTGATTTGACGGTGTAATATTTCCCCGGTCTTCCAGGTTGATGGAACCTTCTCGTCGAGCGCCAGCAGATCATCGTGTAGCCGCAGCGAGATTTTTCCGATAGTTGCCGGAGACATTCCAGCGCCATCGCTTATTATCTGCGAGAATGTTCGCCACGCGTTCATCTTTGCGCAGAAGACATTGAAGTCATCGTCCTGCGCGCTTATCGAGGTGTCGTGCTCTAAGTTATCGCTCTCGGTTGAGTCTTCCACATCCGGAGTTTGATCATTCTTGCCGATCTGAGCGTTTGTATTGCGAAGGGCGGGCACTATCGACGAGAAGGTATAGGCGTCAGGTATATCTCCATCTGGATCAAGAATCATTTGCGCAATTGCCGCAAACAGCGAAAGTGCGGACAAAGTTCTGTTCACTTCGCCCCGTTGTGTGAAACGGCGAACGACAGCCAGGCTGAGGTATCCGCCAAAGCCTCCGATCCGATCATCGCCAGTCAGTTCGTCGATGCTGAACCAAGTTACGCCATGCGCAAATTCAAGATTGGAACCGCCGGCGTCAATCAGTGCGGTGATCCATCTTTGCTTCTGTTTTTCTTTTAGTGCGGCTGCAAGGGCCGCGACTGTAGGTTGGCTCATGGCCTTCGGCAGACCATACAGACGCTTCAGTAGTTCTTCGCGTGTCAGCTTGTTTACGACGCCGACCGAGCCAAAGGAGCTGGCGCTCGCTTTGGCGACATCTTGCGGTAAGCGATCAATAGCGCCCAAGCGAGCGGCAAGTTCGGGCGTGGAAGGTGCCGACTGACTCCAAAGATAGCCAGTTATCGAGGCGCGAATCGTTCTTTCTGAGAGGTCCGGTCTACGCATCATGGCCAATGGCAGGCCGAGCGCAAACAGTGCACGAAGTGAAGATCCTGGGCTATTGCTAAGGAAGCTCGCGAGCGCTAGTCCCAAGCAGTGCAGCCCAACCGCTTTGTTGCGATCAGCGGGAATGCTGAACTGGAGCAGCTCAGGCGCATCATCTTGACGAGAGAACCACTCAAACGCCGTACGGAGCGTGTAGTCGAAGCTTCCGCGATCGATGATATCCGGCGGTAACCCATTTGCGCGTAGTCTAGCCTCAAAAACAGTGAGTACAGCCTTGCGGGAATCAACTTCGACGTTGAACTTTGAGGCGCTTCCAGGCCCGACTTGCAACGCCCTCAGATAGCCTATGACCATTCGCATGTGCTCCATGGAAACGAAGTCAAAGAATGGATGAACTCCTCTCTCTGTGCTCGTTTCCAGCAACTGTTCGCGTATTCGAATGCTGGCCCATTGGGCAACAGGCTCACGCCCCCTTCCTTTCCCGTCGGGTTCGGCATCGTCGAGTTGAATGTCGTAGCGCTCGATTAGCCCGCCAAGAGGAAGCATTGCTATCCGATTCTGGGGCGGCAGGACCTTGAGAAGGTATTGCTCCTCAAGTTCGAGTATTGTCCCGGCGACATCCTGTTTGCTTTTCTCCAGGATACTGATGTCGTGTCTAAGAACGCGCTCGCCGAAAGTTCTATAGATGTTCCTGCGGAGCAGGCGCCCATATAGCTCCAGGTCTCCAGACAGCATCAGGATCAGCCTGGGCGATGTTAGATACTTTCGAATGGTCTCAAGTATGGTAAATCCATGTGAAAAGTTGGTGTCCACGTCATCGAACGCCAAGACAAATGCGTCCACCTTCAGTAATGCTAGAGCTTTCTCAAGATAGATGTTTAGCTTTCTCTCGAATGAATGCCCCTTTCTTGCCTTCTCTAAGCCGCGACTCATCACCCAAGAGGCGTCCTCCCACTCGGCGCCGTAAGCTGACGCTTGGCCAATACCATCGAGCAGGCTCAGTCCTTCAGCCAAATCTTGGCGCGCATTTTCAAGTGCCGCGTCCTCATCGGCGCAATGCAGAACCGCTTCATCTATCATTGAGAGAATGACAACGATTATGTTCTGCTTGGTTTCGATAAGCGTTGGGTCGAGGATGGGTAGGACCTTTAGCTTTTTTCCGACCGCCGCAAAGTCGCCGCTTGCTCGATCCAAAGCGTCCAGGCAGTTAAGTAGGAAGGTCGTCTTTCCGCTGCCTCTGCCACCCTCAATCAGTATCGCGTTATGGGGTCTTGAGTAGCTAAGCTCTGAACCTGTGCGACTGGCTTGAATCAGCGAGCTCTTGGAGGCGATCTCCTCGATCTGGAGCAACTGGCGTTCTATTATCCTTTGAAGGCGTTGCTGTCCGTCCCGCTGAACGAGGCTTTCGGCATTGTTGACAAGCCCTGTATCACTTCTGGAGAGGTTTAGAACTATTTCCTTCTTGCTTTCCTTCATTGTTTCATTCCCTTGGATGCGTTCTATCGTTGATAATTGGGGGTGACGTACCGTGCTGCGACGGTAAGCGGAGTGGGCCATGTGTCAGTGTGAGATCCTGGCTGCTTCTCTGTGCTTGAGATCTAGCTCCGCCTCTACGTCTATGGGGCTGATTCGCTTGCGGCTCTCGGCTCAGTCGTGGTTGATGTGGGAATCATGCTTTGAGGCTGGCTGCATGCAGCGCTTCCTCGGCAGGTGAGATGCTACAGCTGCATGGTGCACCCGCACCTGAGAGCACCGATAGCATATGGTAGTTTATCTTGCGGTCACGGCGTCCCACCACTGCCTTAGGCTTCGCGAATACGCTGGAGGCAGACTGTGAAGTGCTTACGTTGGGTGATTGGTTGCTGTCGTCGCTGATCACGTCTTCAACGGAGAACGGTGGATTCTGTCGAATTGTCATGCCGTCTACATTCTTGGTAGGGCTGAACTGCGTGACCCCGCACATTCGGGAACGGACAGCGCGCTTTCCACACCGAGAAAGATAGTTGTCAGTGAACTGGTGGAGCTGATGACCGCACGCGGCGCTGGCCATAGAGACCGGGGGTTTGCAAGCCGGCACCAGTTAAGGATGCGGTGCCGACGTGGAAACGTAAACAGGTATCTGACTTGGGTTTGGACGCACGGTCATGCGTTCTCGATGCCTCGCCATGTTGTTCAAGTGCTCGCCTTGAACTCCAAGCGGAAGACGCGCGGGAAGGGTGCTATTGGAGAAGCGAGACCTACTTTGGTCGCGGTTGTCATGCCGCTGATGTCGTGGGAAGACCGGCTGAAGCGAAATCACGCTGAACGGGCTTGTTTCATCTTACCCACAGGCATGGTCGGTGAGTAGTGAGACCTATCGCTCATTTTACCCACCCGCTCATGAGCGTCAGATATCAGTACGTTTGGGGCCAGCGCACTTGTATGATGATGGTGGCGGGCCGAAGCCGACATCCTGAGTGTGCTTAGAAAATCCAACGGTCCAGCAAGGGCTTTGGTGTGCTACGGCCGCGACCGGCGCCGCTTAATAGCGTTGTTGAGATACCGGTCCTCAATTACAAAATGCGAAACGCCGAGCCGGCGGCAAAGCGTTTGGCAATATCATGAGGTAGCGGGTCGTTCGAATAGCAGCCGACCAACCGTCCGCCCTACAGTGTCTGACTCATCCCAAATGTTCGGCCAAAGCGCTGTAAGCGCTAGTTGGTTTCCCCAGCGCCCCCAGAACGAACAGCCCGCAATGCGGGCCGTCCGTCGTCCATCAAAGACACACAAATTCAGATATGCAACGCATGCCCCAGCGCACGCAGCGCCGCTTCCTGCACCGCCTCGCCCAGCGTCGGGTGCGGATGGATCGTCCCGGCGATATCTTCCAGCGTGGCGCCCATCTCAATCGACTGCACGAAGGCGATCGACAGTTCCGACACCTGCACGCCCACCGCCTGCCAGCCGAGGATGCGATGGTCGCTGCTGCGCGCGACAACGCGCACGAAGCCATCGGTGGATTCCAGCGACATCGCACGGCCATTGGCCGCGAACGGGAACAGCGCGACCTTGGTCTCGATGCCCTGTGCCTTGGCTTCGTCCGGCGACAGCCCGACCACCACGATTTCCGGATCGGTGAAGCACACCGCCGGAATCGCGGCCGGCACGAAGTGGCGCTTCTTGCCGCTGACGATCTCGGCCACCAGTTCGCCCTGTGCCATCGCCCGGTGCGCGAGCATCGGCTCACCGGCGACATCGCCGATGGCCCACACGTTGCGCATCGAGGTCTTGCACTGGTCGTCGATCTTGATCGCCTTGCCGGTCAGATCCAGCTGCAGCGATTCGAGATTGAAGCCGTCGGTCTTCGGGCGACGGCCGACCGCGACCAGGATCTGGTCGGCGTCCAGCGCGATTTCGTTACCGTCCTTGTCACGCACGCGCAGCTGGCCGTTGTCGGCCAGGCCGAGCACGCTGTGGCCGGTCAGCAGCTTCACGCCGGATTTCTCCAGGTGCGTGGCCACCGGCTTGGTCAGCTCGGCGTCGTAGGCCGGCAGGATGCGCTCCTGGGCCTCGACCACGGTGACTTCGCAGCCCAGCTTGCGGTACACCGTGCCCAGCTCCAGGCCGATGTAGCCGCCACCGACGACGATCAGCTGCTTGGGCAGCGAGGTCGGCGAGAGGGCTTCGGTGGAGGAGATGACCTTGCCACCGAACGGCAGGAACGGCAGTTCCACCGGCACCGAGCCGGTGGCCAGCAGCAGGTGCTCGCAGGTGATGCGCAGCGTGCCGCCATCTTCGGCGGCACCGGCGATCTCGACGGTCTTGCCGTCGACGATCGTGGCCCAGCCCTTGATCAGCTGCGCGCCGTTTTTCTTCAGCAGTGCGCTAACGCCACCGGTCAGCTTCTTGACGATGCCGGCCTTCCACGCGACGGTCTTGGCCAGATCCAGCGACGGTGCCTGCACGCTGATGCCCAGCGGCGAGGTGCCTGCCGCATAGGCGGTGACCTTGGCGAATTCCTCGGCGGCATGGATCAGCGCCTTGGACGGGATGCAGCCGATGTTGAGGCAGGTGCCACCCGGATTGACGCCCTCGACCACGATGGTCTTGACGCCGAGCTGGCCGGCGCGGATGCCGGCGATGTAGCCGCCGGGACCGCCGCCGATGATCAGCAGCTGGGTTTGAAGGGTATTGGACATCGCTTACTCCACGAACAGCAGGGCCGGGGTTTCCAGGCGCGTACGGATCGCCTGCACGAACTCGGCCGCATCCATGCCATCGACGATGCGATGGTCGAACGAAGACGACAGATTCATCAGCTTGCGGGCCACCACCTGGCCCTCGCGGAACATCGGGCGTTCGATGATGCGGTTCACACCGACGATCGCCACTTCCGGATGGTTGATGATCGGTGTCGACACCACACCGCCGACCGCACCGAGGCTGCTGATGGTGATGGTGGAGCCGGACAGCTCCTCACGGGTGGCCTTGCCCACGCGCACGGCGTTGGCCAGGCGCGCGATCTCGGTGGCGGTCTGCCACAGGTCCAGCGACTCGGCATGCGCGACCACCGGTACCGACAGGCCGACCTCGCTCTGGGTCGCGATGCCCAGCTGCACGCCTTCATAGCGGGTCACGATGTTGGCCTGGTCATCGAAACGGGCGTTCATCTGCGGGAAGTCGCGTGCGGCCAGCACCACCGCGCGTGCCAGCAGCGGCAGCAGGGTCAGCTTACCGCGCTCCTTGGCCCAGCGCTCGTTGAGCTTGGCGCGCAGGGCTTCCACTTCGGTGACGTCGATTTCTTCCACATAGGTGATGTGCGGAATGGTCGTCCAGGACTGCTGCATCTTCTGCGCGATCTTGCGACGCAGGCCGATGATCGGCACCTGCTGCTCGCCGGTACGGCGCGCGTAGCTGCTGCCACCGGCACTGCCACTGCCACCGACCGGCTGCGCCTTGCCACCGGCGGCGGCGTAGGCATCCAGATCGGCCTGCAGGATGCGGTCGCCCGGGCCGGTGGCCGGCACGTAGCGCAGCTCGACACCCAGGTCCCAGGCGCGGCGGCGCACGGCCGGCGAGGCCAGCGGGGCTTCACCGGCGTTGAGCACGCCGTTGGTGACCGCGCCGCGCGCGTCCTGCTTGGCGGCGCAGGCGGGTGCGGAGGCAGCGGCGGCCTTGGCCGGCGTCGCAGCCGGTGCAGATTCGGCGGCGGCCGCAGGTGCCGCTGCCGGTGCCGCAGCCTTGGGCGCAGCCACCGGTTCGGCCGGTGCGGCAGCGGCCGGTGCACTGGCGGCGCTGGCATTGCCGGCGCCGTCCACTTCCAGGCGGATCAGCTCGCTGCCGACGGCCATCATCTGGCCGGGCTTGCCGCCCAGCGAGACCACGGTGCCTGACACGGGCGAGGGGATCTCGACCATGGCCTTGTCGGTCATGACCTCGGCCACGACCTGGTCTTCGGCGACCGGGCCACCGACCTCGACCTTCCAGGTGATCAGTTCGACTTCGGCGATACCTTCACCGATGTCCGGCATCTTGATGACGTGATGTCCCATGGTTCAGTCCTCCAGCACGCGCTGCATTGCATCGATGACCCGGGACGGACCCGGGAAGTAGTCCCATTCCTGCGCGTGCGGATACGGGGTGTCCCAGCCGGTAACGCGTTCCACCGGGGCCTGCAGGTGGTAGAAGCAGTGCTCCTGCACCAGCGCGACCAGTTCGGCGCCGAAGCCGCAGGTGCGGGTGGCTTCGTGCAGCACGATGCAGCGGCCGGTCTTCTTGACCGAAGTGACGATGGCCTCCAGATCCAGCGGCCACAGACTGCGCAGGTCGATCACTTCGGCATCGATCCCGGCATCTTCGGCGGCGGCCTTGGCCACCCACACGGTGGTGCCGTAGGTGATGATCGTCAGGGCCTTGCCTTCGCGGGCGATGGCGGCCTTGTCCAGCGGCACGTTGTAGTAGCCCTCCGGCACCAGGTTGTCCGGGTACTTGGACCACGCGGTGACCGGGCGGTCGTGGTGACCGTCGAACGGGCCGTTGTACAGGCGCTTGGGCTCCAGGAAGATCACCGGATCGTCGTTCTCGATCGAGGCGATCAGCAGGCCCTTGGCGTCGTACGGGTTGGACGGCATGACCGTGCGCAGGCCGGTGGCGTGGGCGAAGATCGCTTCCGGGCTCTGGCTGTGGGTCTGGCCACCGTAGATGCCACCACCGCACGGGGTGCGGAACACCAGCGAGGAGGTGAAGCTGCCGCCGGAGCGATAGCGCATGCGCGCCGCTTCGGACACGATCTGGTCGTAGGCCGGGTAGATGTAATCGGCGAACTGGATCTCGGCGACCGGGCGCAGGCCGTAGGCAGCCATGCCGATCGCCGCGCCGGCGATGCCGTTCTCGGAAATCGGCGCATCGAACACGCGCTGCTTGCCGTACTTGGTCTGCAGGCCATCTGTGCAGCGGAACACGCCGCCGAAGTAGCCCACGTCCTGGCCGAAGACCACCACGTTGTCGTCGCGTTCCAGCATCACGTCCATCGCCGAGCGCAGCGCCTGGATCATGGTCATCGGCGTGCCGCCGGTGTTGTTCTGTTCAATCCCGCTCATGTGTTCAGACTCCCAACTGCTGACGCTGGCGACGGAGGTGTTCGGGCATGTCCTTGTAGACGTCTTCGAACATGAGGGCCGCGCCGGGACGGTTGTCGCTGCCGAGCAACCCATGGGTCTCGGCTTCCTTGAGGGCACGCAGGACCTCGGCATCCAGTTCGGCGCGGACTTCGTCGTGCTGCTGCTCGCTCCACAGGCCGCGCTTGATCAGGTGCTGCTTCAGGCGGTCGATCGGATCGCCGAGCGGGAAGTGCTGGGCATCATCGGCCGGGCGGTACTTGGAGGGATCATCCGAGGTCGAATGCGGGCCGGCGCGGTAGGTCACCCACTCGATCAGGGTCGGGCCCAGGTTGCTGCGGGCGCGTTCGGCGGCCCAGCGCGAGGCAGCGTACACGGCCAGCAGATCGTTGCCGTCCACACGCAGCGACGGAATGCCGTAGCCCACGCCGCGCGCGGCGAAGGTGGTGTTCTCACCGCCGGCAATCGCCTGGAAGGTGGAGATCGCCCACTGGTTGTTGACCACGTTGAGCACGACCGGGGCGCGGTACACGTGCGCGAAGGTCAGCGCGGCGTGGAAGTCGCCTTCGGCGGTCGCGCCATCACCCACCCATGCGGTGGCGATGCGGGTGTCGCCCTTGATCGCCGAGGCCATCGCCCAGCCCACGGCCTGGATGTACTGGGTGGTCAGGTTGCCGGAGATCGAGAAGAAGCCGTAATCCTTGTACGAATACATGATCGGCAGCTGGCGGCCCTTCAGCGGGTCGGCCGCGTTGGACAGTACCTGGCAGATCATGTCGACCAGCGAGACTTCCTTGGTGATCAGGATGCCCTGCTGGCGGTAGGTCGGGAACTGCATGTCGTCATCGCGCAGCGCCAGGGTCTGGCCGACCGCGATCGCTTCCTCACCCAGGCACTGGATGTAGAACGAGGTCTTCTTCTGGCGCTGGGCGATCAGCAGGCGGGCGTCATAGGCGCGCGTCTTGAGCATGGCGTGCATCGCACGCAGCAGCACGGCGTCGTCGATGTCGGCAGCCCAGGGGCCTACGGCGTCGCCGTTGTCGTCCAGCACGCGGATCAGCTGGCCGGTCAGCGGTGCGGTCTGGCTGGCGCTCACGTCCACGGGCGGTTTGTCGACCGCGCCGGCGGGGCTCAGCTTCAGATAGGAAAAGTCGGTGGCCTGGCCGGGACGGGCGCTGGGCTCGGGCACGTGCAAACGCAACGGTTCACTCGTGGCGGGGATCTGGGGTGATGACATGTCAGGGGCCTCGCTGGGCTTGGGTCATGGAGCTACAGGCATACCGCAGGCGGGGGGCAACGGTAATGGCGATGTTGGCGCGCCGACATCCGGGCGGGATCTCGTCGCGAAGCGGGTAAGGGCCAGCGCTTGCAAGGCGGCTGGGGCCATGGCGCATTGCACCCGGTGTGAAGTCTAGAGGCACAGCGGCTTATCGTAAATTTGTTTAATTGCGTATGAGGTATTGTTTATTCAGATATCTTCATTCCGTGGGAGCCCGTGCATGCAAATCCCCGCCAACATGACCCTGCGCCAGCTGCGGTACTTTGCCGAAGCGGCCGAGTTGGGGCAGTTTTCGCAGGCTGCGCGCAAGCTGCACGTCTCCCAGTCGGTCATCACCACCGCGGTCGCCCAGCTGGAAGCCTCGTTGGGCCTGAAGCTGTTCGACCGCATGCCGCACGGGGTCGGGCTGACCGCCGAGGGGCACCGTTTCCATCAGCATGTGCGGCACATCCTGGACACCCTGCAGGACGCGCTCAGCGAGCCGATGTTCCTGGCCAACACCCTGCCGGGCCGGGTGAGGATCGGCGCCTCCTACACGGTGCTTGGTTACTTCCTGCCGAGCCTGCTGGCGCGCTTCAAGCGCTCCTACCCGCAGGTGGAAGTGGATCTGGTGGACATGGACCGTGCCGCGATCGAGCAGGGCGTCGGCAGCGGCGATCTGGATTTCGGGCTGTGCATCATTTCCAACATGGCCGAGCCCTATGTGCTGCGGCGGCAGGTGCTGATCCGCTCGCGCCGCCAGCTGTGGCTGTCCGAGTCGCACCCGCTGCTGCAGCTGCCGGTGATCAGCCCGGCCGACGTCGAGCCGTATCCGTACATCATGCTGATGGTCGACGAAGGGCAGGAGTCGGCGATGCGCTACTGGCGCTCGGTCGGGCGCGAACCCAATGTGGTGTTCCGCACCTCGTCGCTGGAAGCGCTGCGCGGCATGGTCGCCTATGGCTTCGGGGTGAGCATCCTGTCGGACATGGTCTATCGGCCGTGGTCGCTGGAGGGGCGCCGGATCGACGTACGCACCCTCACCGACGCGGTGCCGCCGATGGAAGTCGGCCTGGTCTGGCGCCCGGACGAAGACCTGTCCGCGCCGGCACGCGCACTGCATCAGTTCCTGGTCTTTGCCTGTGGCGGCTGAGTGGCGATGACCTCGAACGCCTGCCCGCGGCGTGACCAGATCTGCCACGCCGAGTACGCCAGCAGCGGCACCACGTAGGTAGCCAGGATGGCGTAGGCCAGCAGCCGGTAGCCCTTCGCGATCAGCGCAACCAGTCCGATGCCATCGGCCAGGAACACGGCCATCAGCAGGATGGCGGCAATGATCGCCACGCGCATGCCGCGGCCGGGGGCAGCGCCGGTGCGCTCTTTCCAGTTGACGCTGATCCGGCCGTCCACCGAGGCCATCAGGGTGACCCCGGTTTCGACCAGCGCGACCATGATCATCAGCCGGAACAGCCACTGGAACCACGGCAGGCCGAGCTGGCCGAGCATCAGGTCTGAGGGCAGGGGCGCATCGGCGATGTCCGGCAGGAAGGCGATCATGCAGACGTAGAACACGATGGCCGGCAGGATCGCCAACGGGCCGGCGAGGGCGCCTGCGATCACCGCATCGCGCCGGCACAGCAGGTGGCGCACCACCAGCAGGATCGAGACCGCCGCGAACATGTTGTAGCCGGCGTAGGTGACGCCGTTGAGCACCCAGTCCTGGCCGAGCTCATGGGTGTTGGACAGCTGCGCCATCGCGCCGCCGCCGAAGCGATAGAGGATCAGGCACGCGGCAATGGCGTAGACCAGGTACATGAAGGCCGACATCAGCTTGAACATGCGTTCGACGGCGTTGGTGCCGGCCTGCACCACACCGGTGATGATCGCCACCAGCACCAGCGTGCCGACGATCCGTGGCCAGCCGAACATGGTCGCGGCCAGTTCGCCGGCGGCCGCGCCGAACACCGCCAGCACGACGACGATCAACGCCAGGTAGGCCACTTCGAAGGTCCACCAGCCACGGCCCAGCAGATGCCGGAAGAAGGTGCGGTAATCGTTGGCCCGGATCGCCCGGGCCAACAGGAACGTCAGGATGCAGATCACGCTCCAGATCAGCATCGACAACACCATCGCGGCCAGGCCGCCCCAGGGGCCCGATGGCAGGAAAAACTCCGCCAGCTCACGGCCGGTCGCGTATCCGCCGCCGATCACGGCGGACTTGAACGCCAAGCCGGGCAACAGATACCGCTGGAACCGGCTGGCGGCGGCGGTCACTTGCGCGCGGCCGTCGGCTGCAGCAGGTAGAAGTCGCGCACGGTGCGGGCGATCTCGGCGATCACACGCTCACGTTCGCTGCGTGGGGCATTGCTGGCTTTGACGAACACGGAGATCGCGAACTGGCTGCCATCGGGCAGGGTGACCACGCCGACATCATTGACGGTGCCGGCCACGGTGCCGCTCTTGTCGGCCACCTTGGTGCCCGGCGGCAGGCTGCCACGCAGGCGCGCGCTGCAGGTCCGGCAACGTTCCATGATCTGCACCAGCACCTCGGTGCTGGCCGGGCTCAGGGCCTTGCCGGTGAACAGCTTGGTCAACAGGGTCGACATCGCGCGCGGCGTGGAGGTGTCGCGCGGATCCTTGTCAAAGGCTTCGTTGCCGGCTTTGGTGCGCTTGACCACCTCCGGATCGAGGGTGAGCTCGGCGACGCGTTCCTTGGTCAGCGGCTCATCGCCGAGGCCGAAGATATCGCTGAGCAGCTGGCGGGTGTTGCGATCCAGGCGCTGGCCTTCGATGCCCTGTGCGCGCAGCCAGGCGGTGACCGCGGCCGGTCCGCCGGCCTGCGCCACCAGCACGTCGGTGGCGGTGTTGTCGCTCTGGGTCAGCATGACCTCCAGCAGGTTGTGCACCGACAGGCTCACACCATCATGGATGAAGCGGTCCGCGACCACTTCCGAATCGACATAGAACGCCTTCGGCACCGGCACCATCGTGGTCAGTGCCAGTTCGCCGGCATCGACCTTGGTCAGGATCACGGCCGCCACGGCGACCTTGAACGTGCTGGCCATCGGGAATGCTTCGTCGGGATTGAGATGGACCTGCGCGCCCTTGCCATCCAGGCGCCACGCCGAGACCCCCACCTTGCCGTCGACCAGCGTGGCCAGGCGCGCGACTTCGGTTTCAACCGGGCTGGTGGTGGCGCTGAACGCAGCGAGCGGGCTCAGGCCCAGCAACGCGGCAACGCACAGGCTCAAGGTACGGGATGTCATCTTCATGCGATGCAGGCCTCCAGCAAACGGTTGAATTCCCCATCTTGCCGCATCGGGTCGGCCACCGGCAGACCAAGACGCGCGCTGACTTCGGCACAGGCGGCAGCTGCCGCGGCGTCGGTCATGCCATGGGTATTGAGACTGACGCCGACGCAGCGGATATCAGGATTGGTACGGCGCCCCAGTTGCACGGTCAATGCGATGACCTCTTCGATGGAGGGCAGCGGATAGTCCGGATACCCCAGCACGTGCTTGCGCCCCGGCTGGTGGCAGACCACGAACACATCCGGCTGGCTGCCATGCAGCAGACCGAGGCTGACACCGGCGTAGGCGGGATGGAACAGCGAGCCCTGGCCTTCGATGACATCCCAGTGATTGTCGGCCGCATTCGGGCTGAGCAGTTCGGCGGCACCGGCCGAGAAATCGGCGACCACCGCGTCCATCGGAATGCCGCTGCCGGCGATCAGGATGCCGGTCTGGCCGCTGGCGCGGAAGTCGGCATCCACGCCGAGCCCACGCAGGCCGCGTGCCAGCGCCAGCGCGGTGTACTTCTTGCCCAGCGCGCAATCCGTGCCGACGGTCAGCACGCGCTTGCCGGTGCGCTTGCGGCCGTTGCCGACCGGAATGCCGCGCGGCGGCACGCGCACGTTGATCAGCTCGCGCCCGTGGCGTTCGGCCGCCGCAGCCAGTTCCGGAATGTCACCCAGCTTCTGGTGCATGCCACTGACCAGGTCCAGCCCGTTTTCCAGTGCGTCCACCAGCGCCGGCAGCCACTGCGGGGGAATGACCCCACCGCCGTTGGCCACGCCGATCACCAT
The DNA here is from genome assembly GCF_054188265.1 of Stenotrophomonas sp. IS26. Taxonomy (NCBI): domain Bacteria; kingdom Pseudomonadati; phylum Pseudomonadota; class Gammaproteobacteria; order Lysobacterales; family Lysobacteraceae; genus Stenotrophomonas; species Stenotrophomonas sp. IS26. The sequence goes on along the minus strand of NZ_JBSZJV010000002.1, from coordinate 278,543 downwards.
CGCCCGGGCACCGGCGGCGCGCGCCTGCGCCGGCGTCATGCTCGGCAGGCCGGTGGTGATCGGGCAGCCCGGCAGGCTCCACTCGGCCACGCACACTTCCGGCGCCCAGTCGTGCAGGCCGATCGCGGTCTTGGCGAAGCCCGCTTCGGTGGTATCGCCCAGGAACAGCAGGTACGGCTGGGGGAGGGCGGCGAGGGCCTGTACGGCAGCGGTGGGCGTTGCGCTCATGAGGGATCCAGTAGTCGGGGGAGAGAAGAGAGGGGAGGCATTCACGACGAGGGGCTCGCAGTTGTTAGACCTGGTTGGATCTGTATAAGTCCTAATCAGAGAATATGCAACCCAATCAGGATACTCCTTTAGTCTCTTCCGACCGTGGGCCCGGCGACGGCTTGCGCGCCACCGGGCACGGCGCTACGGCACTCAGTAGCGGTAGTCGATCGACATGCCGATCGTGCGCGGCTGCAGCGGCACGCCGGTCACCGCGACGTAGCGGTTCAGCGCGTCCCGTACCGAGCCGGTTGAGACGTAGGCACGCTCGTCGGTGGCATTGCGGGCGTACAGGCGGACCGTCCACGTCATGTTGGTCAGCTCGGCATGCAGGTCCAGCGCGTTGTAGCTGTCGATGTCGTACGCGCCGGCGACGCGCTCGCCGGTGACCCGGTAGCCAGCACCGACCCGGCCCTGCCACTGGTCGCTCACATCGAAGTCGTAGTCGATCGTGCTCGACCAGCTCAGGCGCGGCGTCATCGGCATCCGGCTGCCGGACACCAGGCCGCTGGAGGGCGGTACATCACCGATCTTCGAATCGATGTAGGCCGCATTGAGGCCGACCGTCAGGCGCTCGGCCGGGCGGACCATGAAGCTCAGTTCCGCACCCTGGCTGCGCGCGCTGCCGGCATTGCCCATCCAGCTCAGGCCGTTCTCGGAGACGCGCACCTGGATGTCGTCCCAGTCGATCCGGAACAACGCCAGGTCGATCATCGCGCGGCGGTCCCAGAAGTGCGATTTGAAGCCGAGCTCGAGGTTGTCCAGCGTATCGGCCTTGGTCATCGGAACCACGCCGGAGGTCGAGACGTTCGGTCCACCCGGGCGATAGCCGGTGGCGTAACGCGCGTAGATCATCGCGCTGTCGTTGAGGTGCCAGCGCGAGGCCAGCTTCCACGTGGTCACGCTGTCATCGGCGGAGTCGGCCAGATCGATCGGCCGCGGGCCGTACAGCAGCCCGATGCTGTGCTGTTCGAAATCCTGCTGGTTGCGCGCGTGCCGCACACCGGCGGAGACATCGAAGCGCGGGCTGAACTTATACGTGACGTCGGCGAAGATCGCCTGCTCGTCATAGGTGCCGGGCAGGCTGGCGGTGCCGGGGTTGAACGGCAGCGGGATGCCGTTGGCATCGTAGGCACTGACCTGCTGGCGGTTGGTGTTCTTCTCGCCGGTGAAGAAGGTGCCGAGCAACCATTCGAAGCGCTCGCTCTCCTTGGAGCTGATGCGGAATTCCTGGGTCCACTTGCGCGTGCCGAGGAAGACATCGAACTGCGCCTGGCCGGCCGGGTACGGTGTCAGCAGCGGCCAGGCGACGCCATAGACCAGCGTGGAATCCTGCACTTCGTCCATGCGGGTTTCGGAGAAGCTGGTGGCGGAGACGAAATCGACGTTGCCCAGATCCCAGTCCAGGATCGCCGAGTAGTAGTCGGTTTCCATCCGGTACGGCGTCGCGCGCTGCAGGATGCCTTCGAGCGGGCCGCGGATCGGCTCCAGCGTGGGATAGGTCAAGCCCACCGCACTGGAGTTGTCGGCGTCCACGATCTGCGACAACGCCTGCACGCGCAGGTTGGCGGTGTCGCTGATGCGCCAGGTCAGGGCCAGGCGGGAGGCCAGCTGGTAGTAGCCGTTGCTGTCCTTGGCGTCCTCGCCGGTGAGGTCAGGCTGGTCGACGTAGCCGGGCGTGCTCTGGCGCGACAGGCTGGCGCGCATGGCCAGCTTGCCTTCAATGAGCGGTACGTTGAAGGCCGTGCGCACGCCGATGCCGGTATCACCGGCCTCCTTGGTCGCGTTCACATCCGTGCCGGCGCGGAACTCGAACGCATCCGGATCGGCCGCCTTGGTGATGTACTTGAACAGCCCGCCCATCGAACTGGCGCCGTACAGCGTGCCCTGCGGGCCGCGCAGCACTTCCACGCTCTGGATGTCATACGGCAGCAGGTCCAGTGCGTAGGTGGTCGCGCGCTGTTTGTTGCTGCTCGGGCCGATCGGCGTGTCATCAATGTAGGTGCCGATGATCGAGCCGCCCCCGAGAGGCGCGACACCGCGCAGTGCCATCGTGGTCTGGCCCGGTGCGCCGCCGCTGTCCACCTGGAAGCCCGGCACGTAGGCGGCGAAGTCGTTCAGGCGGGTGGCGCCGAACGCCTCGAGACGTTCTTCGCTGATCACGCTGACGCCGGCGGCCACCTCCATCACGTTCTCGGCGCGCTTCTGTGCGGTCGCCACCACGCGATCGAGCTCCACCACATCGGGTGTGCTGCGGCTGCCATCGGCGTCGGCATCCTGGGCCATCGCCGCGGTGGCAAGGCCCATGCAGCACAGGGTGACGGTGGAGGCGAGGATCGAACGTTTCATCGGCTTGCGCATGTGGCGGGCTCTCCGGAATCAGGAACGGGGTCAGGCAGGAAAAACGACGGCCATGCACGGCGGTAACAGCCGTGGAGGGGTGTGGAGGCGCGCGCTGTCGACGCCGCGCCGGGTTGGCACGTCGGTCAGGGGAGGAGGCGTGGGGGAAGGAAACGGCAGACGACGGGCGTTGGCAGGTGCAAGGCCGTGTTGCTGGCCAGCGGCGCGATCGGCGCGGAGGCTGGCGGTGGGGTTGTACGGAAACTGATCGGGCATTTCGACATCCCTACAAATCCTATGTAAGGAATATTTAGCTTGATCAGGTTTATGTCAAGCTCAATCAGAAAACATCATCCCATTACGGACTATTGCGCCGCAGCAATTCAGCGGATGCGGAATCGCGTTTCCCGGCGTTCTGATCTGTCCCGGGGGCGTGCGCCGGGAAACGGGTCGCTATCGGCCGCGATCGTCGCCACGGCCGATCGCCCTGCTCAACGCTGCGGCCTCAACCCGATGTCACGGCACCGTCGGCCGCGGCGGCATGCTGTGGTGCAGGTGCAGCATTGCCGGCGAGCAATGGCCGGGCACGTCGCTCCAGGCGCAGCAGCAGCACCGCAACCAGCATGCAGGTGCCGGCCATCAGCGAGAAGAAGACGGCACTGGAAAGCGTTGACCACAGCGTGCCGACCGCGCCGGCCAGCAGGTTGCCGCCGAACGAGGCCAGGAACCAGAACGCGATGATCGTGGCGCCAAAGCCGACCGGCGCCAGGCGTGCGAACAGGCCCAGCCCCACCGGCAGGATGAAGAGCTCGCCGAAGGTGAAGATCGCAAAGAACAGGACGGCCCACAGCCAGCCGACCTTGGCCGACGGTTCACCGCCCAGCATCGCCACCAGGGCAAAGGACAGGCCGACCACCGCAGCACCGATTGCCATCTTGGTCAGTGCGGCCGGCTCGCGGCCGTTGCGGGCCTGGCGGGTCCAGTGCTGCACCAGCATCGGCGTGATCAGGAACACCAGCAGGGGATTGAGCGAGAAGAACCAGGTCATCGGCAGGGTGAAATCGGCGGTGAGCACGCGGTCCACGCCGGTATCGAGCCAGATCGCGATGGTGTTGCCGATCTGCTCGTAGGCCAGGCGGAACACCACGATCAAGCCGGCAATCATCGCCATCACCTGCAGCAGCGGGCGGTAGGCTGGCTGCCACAGGGCGGAGAAGGGCAGTGTGGCGCGCTCGCTGCGCGGCGGATCCGGCGGCAGATGGCGGCGGCCGGTGATGTAGATCACCAGGCCGAGCAGCATGCCGATGCCGGCCGCGGAGAAGCCAACGTGCCAGCCATACACCTCACCCAGCGTGCCGCAGATCAGCGGGGCGAGAAACGCACCGAGGTTGATGCCCACGTAGTACACATTGAACGCCGAGCCACGGCGCGGATCATCGCGCTGGTACAGATCGCCGACCTGGCCGGGCAGGGTCGGCAGGAACAGCCCGTTGCCGAGCACGATCGCCAGCAGGGCCGGATACAGCAGCGCATCGAAGGCCATCAGGAAATGGCCGAACGCCATGATCGCCCCGCCCAGGATCACCGCCCGCCGCTTGCCCAGCCAGCGGTCGGCGAGCATGCCGCCGAACACCGGGCTGAGGTAGGCCAGCGCGGTGTACAGGCCGTAGACCATCGAGGCCTGTTCCTGCGAGAACAGCAGCTGCTTGGTCATGTAATAGACCAGCAGCGCCCGCATGCCGTAGTAGGAGAATTTCTCCCACATCTCGGTGAGGAACAGGATGGTCAGGCCAGGCGGTTGCCCGAACCAGGCCTTGCGCGGGGCATCGAGGGTCATGGGGCGGGGCGTCCGGGGGTCAGATCTGCAGGCCGGTGCTGATCAGGCGCTGGGTAATGGCGACGAACGCCACCACCAGGCCTGCCAGTGCGACGACCCAGGCACCGTAGCGGCGCACGCGCGGCCAGCTGGCCGGCGCGCGGACGGCCACCCAGACCAGTGCGAGGGCGGCGATAACGCTGAGCCAGGACAACGCCTGCACCAGGATCAACGGCCCGTTGGTGTACGACGAGATCGCGCCCGGGCCAGCGATCGATTTCACGTACAGCGCCCAGGCGACCACGGTGCCGAGCTGCGTGGTGACCGACAGCGTCTGCATCCAGCGCAGGCCACGGGCCTCGAGCGGTGCGCTGACGCGGTAGTAGCGGCGCACGAACACGCCCCCGATGCGCAGCACGGCCGACAGCGTCAGCAACCCCAGCGCGACGAACAGCGCCGGGCGCAGCCATACCGGCGAACGCCAGCCCGGGATCGGTTCAAAGCCGAACACCGAGGCGAACGGACCGCCGGAGAAGTACACCGGCCGGCCGTCCTTGACCTTCACTTCCAACAGGCCGCGGCCGTTTTCCTGCTGCCACAACCACGGCGACACCTCGCGCCAGCGCAGCAGCTGGCCGTTGAGGCCCTTCTGGCCATCCACGGTGATGGTGCCGTCCTCCTGCGGGTGCACACGGATCGGTGCGAACAGCGTCAGCATGCGCAGATACGAACTGTCCGAGCGGCGCGTGCTCTGCCAGCTCGTTCCGGCCAGCGCAGCGGCGTGCTCGCGGGCAGTGGCAGCATCCACGCCCGGGCCAGCGCGTTCGATCGGCAGGGTCGGCAGGAAATTCTCGACGAAGCGCTCCCACACCTGGGCGCGCAGGGCAGAACCGGCCGCGTCACGCCCCACGCTGTTGGTGGACACGAAGACGCCGATGTTGCGTTCCGGAATCATCCACAGCCACGAGTAGAAGAACAGCATCGTGCCGCCGTGCGAGCGGGTGTCATAGCCACCGGTGTCCGAGGCCATCCAGCCCAGGGCCATGCGCGGCAGGTGCGGCAGGATCGCCGGCTGCGGGGTCAGCATCTGTGCGTTGGTTTCCGCGCGCATGATGCGCTGGCCGTCCAGTTCGCCATGGTTGAGCGTGGCCATCATGAAACGTGCCATCGCCGAGCCGGAGGCATACAGACCGCCCACGCCCGGCGCGGTGTTCTTCTCGGCCGGGTAGCTTTTGCCCGAGCCCAGCAGATAGCCCTTGGCAGCGTGCGGCAGCAGCTCGGCCGGCAGCTTCTGTTCGAAGCTGGCGTACTGCATGTCCAGCGGCTGCAGGATGTGCTGCCTGGCGTAATCCTCGAAGCGCTGGCCGCTGACCCGCTCGACGATGTACGAGGCGATGCCGGTGGCGTAGTTGGAATACGCCGGCGTGGTGCCCGGCGCAGAGATCTGGTTGGGCACCCATTCCTTGAGGTAGTTGTCTCGGTTGGCCGGATGGTCCGGGCCGAGCACGATCAGGTAGCGCATGCGCTCTTCCAGACCGCTGGTGTGGGTCATGATCTGGCGCAGCGTGATCGGCTCACCCTTGGCCGGGACCTTGATGTCCAGGTAGGTGTTGATGTCGGTGTCCAGGTCCAGCTTGCCCTGTTCCACCAGCTGCATCACCGCGGTCCAGACGAACAGCTTGGAGATCGAGCCCGGGCGGAACAGGGTGGTCCTGGGATCCACCGGCGTGCGCTTTTCAACATCGGAGAAACCAAAGCCGCGCTCGGTGACGACCTTGCCGTTCTCGACCACGGTCACCACGGCGCCGGCGAGATCGCCCTGCGCCATCAGATAGGGCACCAGGCCATCCAGGAAGGTATCCACGCGGGCCGCATCCAGCGTGCCGGTGGCGGCCGGTGCGGGCGTGATGGTGTCCGGCGTCTCGGCAGCCACAGGTGCGGCGGGCGCCGCGACGGGCGTGGGTGCCTGCGCATGCAGCGGCGAGAACGCGGCGGTGGAGGCCAGCAGCAGGCCGGAGATCAGCGGGCGCCAGAGACTCATGCCTGCACTCCCTTGCCCCACACGGCATCGTCGCAATGCACCAGGCCCTCGTCGTAACGCAGGCCCGGCACGCGATCGTCGCGCAGGAACAGCGGGCCATCCAGATCCACCACGTCGCAATGCTGGCCCACGATGAAGGCCGGGCCCATCGCCCAGCTGCTGCCGATCATATTGCCGACCATCACCTGCATGCCCAGCGAGCGTGCCTTGCCGACCATCGCCAGGCTTTCGGTGAGGCCGCCGGCCTTGTCGAGCTTGATGTTGATGACGTCGAACAGGCCTGCCAGCGCGTCGATCTCGGAAACGTCCTGCACACTCTCGTCGGCCGCGAACGGCAGCGGCCGCGCAAAGCCCTTGAGCTCGGCTTCGCGACCGCGCGGCAGCGGCTGCTCCAGCAGCTTGATGTCGTTGTCCAGCAGCACCGGAATCAGTGCATCGAGCACATCCACGCTGTAGCCCTGGTTGGCGTCCACGCCCATCCACACATCCGGGCGCACCTTGCGCACCGCGCGCACGCGCTCGATGTCGATATCCAGGTCACCGCTGAGCTTGAGCTTGACTGCCTTGGCCGGCGCATAGCGTCCGGTGGCGATCGACTGCATCGTCGCCGGGTCATCGGCGCCGAGCGTCCAGGTGGTCAGCAAGGGACGCGTCTGCGAGAGCCCGGCCAGCGCCCAGGCATGCTTGCCGGTGCGGCTTGCTTCCAGATCCCATAGCGCGCAGTCCAGCGCGTTGCGCGCACCGCCGCGGGGCAGCAGCTGCTGCAGTTCGGCACGGGTGATGCCGGCTTCGATCCGCGCACGCAGCAGTTCCAGCGTGGCCAGCATCTGCTCGGGCGTGTCATTGAAGTAGTACACGCCGCTGGCTTCGCCACGGCCGCGATGGCCGTCCTCTTCCAGTTCCACGCGCAGTACCGGCGCGTTTTCGAACACGTAACCGCTGATCCGGAACGGGGCCAGCAACGCAAGCGAGTCGATCTGCAGGGTCAGTTTCACAGGATGTCTCCAGCCCCATGGCGGGGCCATGGGTCAGTAGTTGAGAGCGAAGTCGGCCAGGCCCATCAGGACCAGGGCGTAAGCGAGCACGCAGGCCGACAGCAGCAGCAGCGCAGCCCACAGGCGCGCCAGCCAGCCGCGTCCAGCGCGGACCGTCTGCACCAGGTTCCAGGCCGTTGCGCCGATCCCGCCGATGATCGCGATCACCGTGGCGATGCCCAGCCCGATCACCGCCGGATCCAGACGATCATCCAGGCGGGCGAAATCGGCTGACGCCCAGGCCATCACGGCCATGGCGGCCGCAGGCACCAGCAGCAGGAGCCAGCAGGCGGCGCGGCTCAGGCGATAGGCCAGCAGGGTGCTGCGCGGCCAGCCCAGCACGCGGCCATGACGGCGGCGGACGAGGGCGGCGATGGGCCACGCCAGCGCGGCCAGTGCCAACACTGCCACAGCAGCGGTCAGCAACGGCTTGAGCCACAGCGCCGAGCGGTAGCCTTCCGCGGCCAGGAACACGTTGAATGGGGAGGAGGAATCCACCGCGAAGCCGACCGGCGTGCCGTCCTTGAGGATGGCGGCCAGGCGCAGTTCGCTGTTGCTCGCCTGCCACAGCCACGGGCCGATCGGCTTGAAGGTGGTCGGCTGCCCGTTGGGCTGCTTCAGGCGCGGCAAGCGCAGGCTGCCATCGTCGAGGGCTTCCAGGCGCGTCTGGGTGAGGATGCCGGTACGGCCGATGCCGGTCTCGGCGCGACGCGAATCGAGGTAGCTTGGTGCCGCCAGCTGGCGTGCCTGCGCCTTGGCCAGCGCCGCGTCGATGGCCGCTGCCGGGGCCGGGGCGCCCGCCGGGAAGTAACGGTCAGCGAAGTTCTCCAGCAGTTCACGCCGGATCGGGCCGGTGATGCCATTGGCGCCGGCACTGTTGAGCGAGACGAACAGGCCGACATCGTGATCGCGGAACAGGAACAGCTGCGAGTGGAAGGAGTAGGTGTCGCCGGCGTGCGACACCACGCGCTGGCCGTTGACATCGATCTCGTAGAAGCCGAGCGCCATGGTGTTCAGTGGCGGCGCGAAGCGGGTCTGCGGGGTCAGCATCAGCTGGCTGGTCGCCGCCTTCAGGATGGCGGTGTCATGACCGCCGGCGGCACTGAGGTGCGCGATCATGAAGCGCGCCATGTCGCTGCCGGTGGCCGAGAGTGCGCCGGCCGGCGCGGAGGGGGTCACTTCGAACTCACGCGGCTTGCCCGAGCCGAGGGCATAGCCTTTGGTCACCAGGGCGCGCAGCGCCGGCGGCAACGGTTGGCGGAAGCTGGCGTGCTGCATCTGCAGCGGCACGAAGATGTGCTGCTCGACATACTCGGCGAAGGGCTGGCCCGACACGCGCTCGACGATGTAGCCGGCCAGGCTGGTGCCGTAGTTCGAGTACGCGGGCACCGTGCCCGGCGCGAAGATCTGCGCCGGCACCCGGCGCTTGAGATACGGGCCCAGTTCGATGCCGCCGGCCTCGGCCACGGCTTCGCTGGTCCACATGTACTTGATGTTGGCCTCGAAGCCGCCGGTATGCGTCATCAGCTGGCGCAGCGTGATCGGCAGGCCGCGTTCGGGCACCTTGAAATCCAGGTACTGATTGATGTCCGCGTCCAGATCCAGCTTGCCGGCTTCCACCAACTGCATCACTGCGGTCCAGGTCATCAGCTTGGAGACCGAGGCCATCCGGAACAGCGTGCGGTCCGGATCCACCGGCGTCTGCGCGGCCACATCGGAAACGCCGTAGCCGCGGCGGACCAGGATCTGGCCGTCCTTGACCACGGTGACCACCGCACCGGCGATATCGCCCCGCGCGATGGCATACGGCATGAAGCCATCCAGCCAGGTGGTCGCATCGTCCGCGGTCAGCCGGGCAACGGAATCCACGCCGGCAGGCGGTGTTGCCGCCTGGGGTGGGGCGGGTGGCCGCTGTGCGTCGGCCTGGAAAGACAGCAACAGCCCACAGCACAAGCCGACAAGCCCTGACAACGCACGCATGTGACGATCCCCTTCAAACCATCTCAATCAGACAACAATATTCCTGATCAGAGAAATGTCAAATGCGCGTGATCGTGATCGGATCGCGCCAACCGGGCTGAATGTGACGTTTGGATGCCCTGCGCAGGCCGTTCTTCGGCCATTGAGAACGTTTTCAGGGCGCAGAGAAGCGCTTAAGGCGGCGAACGCGACAAGAAAGCATCCTGATCAGGATGGCATTCATCTCTACGTAGTATCGTATCGGCAACTTCACCAGCAATAGCCCAAAGGTCCTGTCGATGAGCCCCAAAAGCCCGACGCTCGGAACCCTGCTGCGCGGTCTGCGCACCCGCCAGGGATGGACGCTCAAGGAAATGAGCGAGCACACCGAAATTCCGCTGTCCACGTTGTCCAAGATCGAGCATGACCGCTTGACCTTGACCTACGACAAGCTGCAGCACCTGTCCCAGCGCTTGAACCTGCGCATGTCCGAGCTGTTCTCCGAGCCGGAGAGCGACAGCGCGCCCAAGCCGGTCACCGCGCGGCGCAGCCTCGGCTCGCTCGACAAGGCACTGCGGGTGCAGACCGACAACTACGATTACTACTACCTGTGCACCGAACTGCGGCGCAAGCGGATGATCCCGATCCTCACCAAGGTGCGCGCCAAGACCACCGCCGAGTTCGGTGAGCTGGTCCGCCACCCGGGCGAGGAATACGTGCACGTGATCGAGGGCCGCATCCAGGTCCACACCGAGTTCTACGATCCGGTGGTGCTGGAGACCGGGCAGGGCATCTACATCGACAGCCAGATGGGCCACGCCTACATCGTCGATACCGGCTGCGAGGAAGCGGTGCTGCTGGCCGTCTGTGCCAGCGCGGACGAGGATCTGATGGAATCGCTGATCACCCTGCATGAGCAGGAGGGCGGGGTTTGAGCGCGGTTGCTGTGATCGGCTTTTCCAGGGAGGTGGGGCGACCGGCGCCCACCTGCCGAGTTGGCTACAGGCGAGGCCTGCAAGCCGTGTTCGGCGCTTGATCCAATGAAACAGGATGAGCTGCCCTCTGATCCAAGGGCGGCGACTAGCCTCTGCCCGGTTTCACGCCCTCTGGAGCCGTCGCAGCCATGTGTCCCATGACTCCAGTCGAATGGCGGGTGAGGTACCGCGTTCGAAATCATGACGCTTCCGGCTCTCCGCCGCGTCGTCCTGAGTTCGTCCGCCGATGATCACCGTGCGGATGTTGATGTCCTTGCACGGATCAACTTCAAGGGGAACTCTAGGACCAAGGAAGGCTCCGAACAGTGGTGAGCCTTTCTCCGCATTAGCGCGTATCTGGTGGAGGTTTTCTCTGAATACGTCCAGATCTCTGTAGATCAACCCCAAGCGATGTCGCAACTGACCGGCAGCCTCTAGGACTTTGTGGTTGAACTCTCGATAGCCGTTGCTATTCACAAGATTAAACTCTGCCCCTTTCACTTCGATGAGGATCACATCCATGCGGGAACGGCTGGTGAAGACTGCAAAATCCACTTGACCATCGGCAATGGGCATCTCCGAGAAGCAGATGTACTCGTCAGAAGGGGCGGAGAAAGCCTCGGCGATGATGGAAAGATCCGACTTGATCAAACGCTGCAGTTCTCTCTCTCCGCTGCCTGCATCGACCAGTTTTTGCACGTCGGAGCGCGAGATCATCCTATTCCGGATCTGTGCTTTGCGTGAGATGACCTTGGGTGGTTCAGGGAAGGGCGAGTCAGCAAAGCGATCCCTTCTCAACCTCAGGGTCTCCGCCGATGCGGCGATGCGTCGATTACTGTCGCTTCGGTTCCCGAGTTCGTCCGGGCCGCACCCAAGGATCTCAAGTGCAGCAGATGAAGAAATGGATTTCCATTGCACGTTCGGAGGGGCAGTCAGCAAGTCGAATGTGTCTTCGGCGGAAGACTTATTTTCGTAGTGTTCGATGAATGCACATGGCGCGGTTGCAAGCCCGGTTTCAACCACGCCCTCCATGATCCGCCTGGCTGCGTTGGTAACCGACGCCCCGTCATTCATCTCGCCCAGGTCGGTCAGAAGCACCGCAGGTCCATTTTCTGATGCAAACACCCGGACGCGACACATACCCCGGGTGAGGTGGTGTCGGCCGTCCGCATAGTCGTACACCGTATCTACAATCTTCATGTCTCATCCGCTTGCGGTAGTGACAGGAAAATGCCATGCAAGGTGCTGAGGCGCTATCAGGAAACTCCTAGTATCAAACTCGACAGACTATTGAATTGTCTGAGTGGTCCGTACCTATAGAAAATCTACGCAACGTTTGAGCACCCCTCCGCCTGCTGGGCTGGAATGCCAAGACGGCGCGTTGTCGCGCTCGAACGCGAGTTCCTGCCGGGCTGCCGAACCTGTGAGGTGGCCTGGCGGCTGGCTCACCACACCGCCTCCAGCCGGCGGAACGGCTGGGTGAGCAGCACACCGCGTGCGTCGTAGTCGGTGACGTTGCGTCCATCCACCCGCACCGTGGTGGGGCGGGTGCGGCTCGGCCACCACACGCGCACCGCGGTGTCCTTGCGCAGTCCCTTGCCCAGCGTGACCTGCAGCGCTCCCTCGCGCTGCCGGGCCTGCAGCGCCAAGGTGCCATAGGCAGTCGGCAGGCGATCCACTGCCAGCCCATCACCGGCCAACCATGACGGCGGGGTGCCCGGCAGCAGTGACAGCGCGTCATCGTCTTCGCGCATCAGCATTCCGAGCAGCGTGCGCCCGTACTCCGCACCGATCCAGGTATGCGGCATGTCGCCGAGGTAGCGCGGGAAGCGCAGCCGCGAGTGCACCACCTCGGCCAGCACCTGCCATTCCAGCGGGCGGCGGTCATGCAGCAACCCCTGCAGCAGTTCGTCGGCAGCCTCGGGCTGGTCCAGATGTACGTAGCTCAGCACGTTGCGGATTTCATACGGCGTGTAGGCGTACAACGCGTCCGGCTCGCCGCGCTTGCGCACATCCTGCAGATACCGCGCGAACGTGGTGCGCAGTGCCTCCGCCGGCAGCACATCCTGCGCGCCGGTCGGGTCGAGTGCAATCGACACACCGGTCGGGTCGCCATCGCCAAGGTCGGCCGAAGAGGGAATGAAGTCGATGCCCTTCCACGCCATCGTGGCGCGGATCGAAGCGGCCAGCGCATCGTGCAGGGCGGCGTACTGTCCGCGCGCCCATGCTGCGGTTTCGTGATCGCCGAGCGACTCGGCCAACCACGCGCCGTCATGCCAGCCCTTCAGGCCCCAGTAGTCGTCCCAGTAGCTGTGCGTGGGCGACGGGTAGCCCTCGTGGCTGATCGATGGCGCCAGGATGCCGGCGAAACGCTCGGGCGCGGGCTGGCTGGCCATGTAGCCGGGCACCAGCGTGCGCTCGCGGAGTTCCTGCAGGAAGCGCATCGCCGCTTTCACTTTGGGCAGGTACGCGCGCACCGAATCCGGTCCTCCATCCAGCCGCGCGACGTCGGCAACCAAGGCGATGTACTGCCCTTGGCTGTCGTATTCGATATCCGAGCCGAAGCCGGTGTTGACGCTGCCGTCGTCATTGAGGATCGGCGAGACCAGACCGTTGGCGTGCACGCCGTGCTCGCTGTACCAGGCCAGGTAATCGCGCGCGACCTGGGATTCACCCATGCGCAGCAGCACCGCCGAGGTAGCCATGCCGTCGCGGATGAAGGAGCGGTTGTAGTTGCGCGGGCCGGGCTGCATCGCAGGGCCGGTCTGGTTGATCAGCATGTACGCGGCCTGCGCGCGCAGCATGTCCACGAGGGAGGGATCGGGCAGACGCAGCCCGACCTGGCCCAGGCGTGCCTGCCAGTCGTCCGATGCACGTTTGGCCAGCGCGTCGTACGCCGCATCGGGTGCGCGCGGGACGCCGGCCAGATCCAGCGGCGGGGCGTCGGGCAGCGCACCGTCCGTCGCAGAGGGTGCCGTGCCAAGCGGGAAGGCGACCACCACGGAGCGGCTGGCACCGGGTGCGAGCTGCACGCGGTAGGCCAGCGCTGCGGAGGCCAGGCCGTCGGTATCGCGTGCCTGCGTGGCGGCGGGCAAGGTGCCGCTGGCGATCGCCGCGGTGATCTCGCTGCTGCCGTCCGGGCCGAATGGTGCCGCGCCGGCAGCATCCACCGGCGTCAGCGACTGCAGCAGGGCGCGACCATTGATGCGTACGCGTTGCCCCTCGATGGCGACTTCGCGGATCGGTGAGAGGCCTCCGTTCTGCCACGGCGGATTCATCTGCATCGGCCGCACCGCCAAGGTCAGGGTGCCGTCGACGGGCGCACTGCCGGTGTTGCGCAGGCGGTGACGCACGAAGGTGACCGGCTGTCCGTCGAGCTCGACCGCGAACGCCTCGCTCTGCAGTTCAAGCCCGGGTTGTGGCGACCACGTCGCCGAGGGCATCGGCTTCCAGCCATCGCGCAGTGCGTGCTGCACCGGTTGGTCGGCAGCGCCTGCGGCCACACCGTCGGCATTGCGCCAGATCGGCTGCACCAGCGGTGCACCCTTGAAGGCCTCGATGTTGCCGTACTCGTCGAAGATCGATTTCTGCCGGCCGGCATGGATGCCGACCGCGGTCCAGTAGGTCTGCTGCAGGTGCAGCGAGGCCGGGAACAACGCGCGCTGCGCGCCACTGGCGGCGATCTGGTAGCGCTTCATCGGGGTCATCACCGCCTTCGGCCCGAGCAGGCGCAGGCGGTCGACCTGCGGCGTGTCGCCCTCCACCGTCAGCCGCAGCGCCGTGGCGGTCACGGCCGCAGTGCCGGCCAGCCAACTCTGCTGGCGTGCACCCGCCTGCGGATCGCGCGCAAGCTCCACCCAGCCACCCTGGGCATCACGTGCCTGCAGCCGTGCGGCGCCATGCGCGCCTGTCCAGTCCACGGCCAGGCCGGTGGTGGCCACGGCACGCGGCAAGGTGATCTCAAGCGTGTGCGTATCGTCCTTGCCACGTGGGATCGTGACCGCGCTGCCGCCTTGCCACAGCGCCGCGGCCTGGGCTGCATCCACACCGGCCACGCGCGCACTGGTGGTGCTGTCCAATGGCTCCAGTTCGAAGATCGACACGCCCCAGTCCGACGTGCGCTCCGGGCTCGCCAGGCGAAGGTAGCGGGCCTGGCGTGGCGCGAAGTAGAGCGTCTCGATACCGCCGAGTGAATCGCGCATGGTGTAAGCCGGCTGCCACTGCTGGCCGTCCAGCGAGGTCTGCAGGGTGTAACCCTCGGGATTGGAGACATCCCAGGTGATCTGCGCGCCGCTGAGCGTGCTCGGCGTGCCCAGATCCACCTGGAACCAGTGCCCGGGGCTGAAGGCGCCGCCGGTCACCGTCTTCGGGTCGCCATCGATCAGGTGGCTGACCGCCATCGCCGGCACCTGCTGCGAGGAACTGCTGGCCTGCCACTGGCTGCGCGGCGGCAGGGTCTGGGCGGCGGCGCCGAAGCTCAGCGCGAGCGCGGAGAAGAGCAGGGTACCGGCCATGACGCGGCGCGGCCGGTGCACAACAGTCGAACGGTCAGCATGCAGCCCCATCAATGCGCTCCTGATCTGAAACGGCCCCGACGGCGGGGTGGAGGTCACGCTAGCAGGGGCTGTAACCGTTTACATGACGCGTCGCAATACTGAACAGGCGTGTCGTCCAGGCTGAAACGGCACGGGCACCCGCAGGTGCCCGTGATGGTGCGTCACACAGCCATGTCAGGCGCGCGGCGAGAGCAGGTCGGAAAGGCCGATCGTCCTGTACATCTCGGTGCGCATCCGGTCGGCTACACCATTGACCACTTCGGCACCGTCCTGCGACGGATCCACATGCACGCGGAACGGGCGCTTGCCATGCGGCAGGCCGACCACACGCACGATCTCGCGCGCGACCTGCTCGGGGTCGGCATCGGCCGGCTCCAGGCTGGCCAGGCCCTGCAGTGCCTGCTGGGCAACGCCGGCATACGGACCGTTCTCGTATTCGGCGGCGATGTCGGCATCCTCCGGCGTGCCCGAATGCGCGAAATGATTGGTGCCCTGGGTGAACGCGCCCGGCACCATGATCGTGGTCTCGATGCCCCAGCGCGCCAGTTCGGTTGAGTAGGCCACCGCCAACGCATCCATCGCGGCCTTCGCAGCGAAGTAGGGCGCGAGAAATGGCGGTGTGCCCCCGCGGGTGGAGGACGATCCGACCCACAGCAGCAGACCCCTGCCGCGCCCGCGCATGAAGGGCAGCGCAGCACGGTTGACCCGCTGCGTACCCAGCACGTTGACGTCGTACTGTTGCATCAGTTGCTCAGGCGTGAACGCCTCGGCCGGTCCAAACACCATGTGCCCGGCGTTGTGGATGATCACATCGAGCGTGCCCGCCTCGGCGAGTACCTGTGCAATGGCAGCGTTGCTGGAAGCCTCGGACTGCACGTCCAGTTCAACGGTGCGCAGGTCGGCGCGCTGCTGGGCGGCCCACGCGGCGATCTCGGCAACGCGTGCGGCATTGCGTCCGCCGATGTCGCGCATCGAGGCGTAGACGGTGTGACCGGCCTGGGACAGGGCTTTGGCGCTCATCAGGCCGAAGCCGGAGGACGCGCCGGTGACAAGGATGGTGTGCGGCATGGGAATCTCCAGGTTGAAAAGGGGGCGGCGAGGGAGAAGGACAACTAGGGGGTGAGAGGGCGCGTGCTGTCGCGCAGGCGGCGGTAGAGCACGCGACCGGCATCCAGGTGGGGGGTGAAATCGAAGCCCTGGGCCAGCATCGCGTCCATGTCCTGCGCGGGAATCTGCATGACGTAGCTGTGGTCGTTGGCGACCAGTTCGAACGCCTCCGGGCCGAGCGACGCAGCGCTGAACCATTTGCCGGCATCGGCATGTCCGCTGCGCAGTACCTGGCCGCGGTAATGCAGTTCCCAGCCGCCATCCAGCAATACCCAGACGTCATCGCGGCCCTCGGCGGTAACGTTGCCGAGGATGGGGGCGCCGGCGCTCACCTCCCATTCCCGCGAATGGTCGATCACGTGGCGCAGCTGCGCGGTGGTCAACGCGGTGAAGAACGGGGTGTTGCGAAGCAGGTGCAGATAGGTGATGGACGGCTTCATGGCGGGGTGTGGCGAGGGCGTGCGCGCTTCGCACGACGCCGTCATGACGGTCGCGCAGAGCAGGGGCAGCAGCACGGCCAGGTGGCGGGGCGACATCCGGGCGACCTCAGGCCACGCCGCCGTTGGCGCGCAGGATCTGGCCATTGACCCAGCCGCCGTCCGGCCCGGCGAGGAAGGCAACCACGCCGGCGATATCGTCCGGCTGGCCGAGGCGTTCCAACGGCGGCATCCGCGCGAAGGTGTTGATCTGCTCTTCGGTCTTGCCGTCGAGGAACAGTGCGGTCGCGACCGGGCCCGGGGCCACCGCGTTGACGGTGATCGCGCGGCCGCGCAGCTCCTTGGCGAACACGTGGGTGAACGCTTCCACCGCGGCCTTGGTGCCGTTGTAGATCGCATAGCCCGGCAGATTCAGGGCCAGCGTGGTGCTGGACAGATTGATGATGCGGCCGCCGTCGTTGAGGCGCGTTGCCGCTTCGCGCAGGGTGTTGAACACGCCCTGGGTGTTGATCGCGAAGTTCTGCAGATACAGCGCGTCGCTGGTCTGCGCCAGCGGGGCGGTCTTGAGGATGCCGGCGTTGTTGACCAGCACATCGATGCGGCCCAGCTGCTGTTCAACCGTGGTGAACATCGCGCCGACCTGATCGGCCTGGGAGACATCGGCCTGGATCGCGATGGCGGACGCACCGCCGCGGGTCAACTCGGCGACGAGCGCATCGGCCTCGGCGGTGTTGGAGGCGTAGTTGAGGGCGACGGCGAAGCCATCGGCAGCCAGGCGCCGGGCGATGGCGGCGCCTATGCCGCGGGAGGCGCCGGTGATCAGGGCGACGCGGGAGGAGGTGGACATGGTGGGGCTTCCTTCAGTGGTGGGCACGGAAGGAAGGATGGATCATTCGGCGGCAGGGATAATCCTGCTAAAGTTGCGATCACAATTCCAATTGCTTTAACAATGGGTGGGTCATGGACCGCTTCCAGGAGATGCAGGTGTTCGTCCGGATCGCCGAACGCCAGAGCTTCACCCTGGCGGCCGAGGATCTGCAGATTCCGCGCGCCACGGTGACCAACCTGATCAAGCGGCTGGAGCAGCGCATCGGCGTGCGCCTGCTGGAACGGACCACTCGTCAGGTGCGCATGACCCATGACGGCGAGGCTTACTACCATCGCTGCGTGCGGTTGCTGACCGATCTGGAAGAAACCGAAAGCGCCTTCCGCGATGCCCCGCCCAAGGGGCTGCTGCGGGTCAATCTGCAGGGCACGCTGGCCCGGTACGTGGTGATGCCGGCCATGGGCGAATTCCTTGCACGCTATCCCGGCATCACCCTGCACGTGGGCGAGGACGACCGCTTGGTGGACTTGGTCCGCGAGGGCGTGGACTGCGTGCTGCGCGCGGGCGTTCTGCAGGATTCGTCGTTGATCGGCCGGCAGGTCGCGCTGCTGGAGCAGGTCACCGTGGCCAGCCCCGCGTATCTGGCGCGCGAGGGTGTGCCGACCCGCCTGGACGATCTCGCGCAGCACTACGCGGTTGATTACGGCCCCGGCGGCGCGCACTCGGCCGGCTTGGATTTCCTGCTTGATGGCGACGTGGTGGAGCGGCAGCTGCAGTCGCGCATCTCGGTGACGGGCGCTGACCTGTACACCGGCGCGGCGCTCTCGGGGCTGGGCTTGATCCAGGTGCCGCGCTATCGCATTGCGCAGGCGCTTGCCGAGGATCAGCTGCGCATCGTGCTCGCGGATCACCCGCCACCGCCGATGCCGGTGTCCGTGCTGTATCCGCAGAACCGGCAACTGTCCGCCCGCGTGCGGGTGTTCGCGCAATGGCTGGCCGCGTTGTTCGAACGCGCTGCGGGCACCGCAGCATCCCCCTGACAGCAGATCGTCATGCCACCGCCGCCGCGAACTATTCGCGCAGCCAGCATCGGTCGGAGGAGGCGACAACGCCCTGTCACGCGTTGTCGCTTTCGTGATGCACTGCGCTGGGCGGTACGGGACCGGTCTGCGATAGTCGAGATATATCTATTACGCGCGTTGGATTGATGCTCCATCCACAAGAGTTGTCCGCGGCGCAGATCAGCCAGGTGCTGGCCGAGGTGTTCGGTGTGCGTGCCAGCACGGTGCTGCAGCGCGCAGGTGGGGCCGATGCAGGCGCGACGGTGTACCAGGTGGCGGGCCCGGACGGCGCGCGCTGGTGGCTCAAGTGCCGCCGTTATGCCGTGGATCCGGTGGTGTGGGAAGTACTGCACCACCTGCGTGAGCACGTCGGCCTGCGCGAAGTGATCGCACCGCTGCCCACACGCGATGGGGCGGCGGCAGCGAGCTGGGCCGGTCTGCAGTGGACCCTGTTTCCGTATGTCGAGGCGTTCTCCGGTTTCGAGGAAGCGCTCTCGCGCGGCCATTGGGAACGACTCGGCCGGGTGCTGCGCCAGATCCACGACACCCATCTGCCGGCCGAGCTGTCCGATCGCCTGCTTTGCCCTGGCTTCGACGACGACACTGCCGTGGAGCGGGTGGGCGCGTGGTTGCAGCGGGCCGACGCGCGGATTCCGGTGCGCGATGCCCTGGGTGAGGAGTACCAGGCGCTGTGGTGCCGCCACCGCCAGCGTATCGAGGCGATCTGGCAGCGCTGCCGCGAGCTGCGTGCGCGTATCGGTGAGGGGCGCGCCTCCCGCGTGCTGTGCCATGCCGATCTGCACGCGGGCAATGTGCTGGTCGGGCCGGAGGATGGCATCTATCTGATCGACTGGGACGACATGGTGCTGGCGCCGCGCGAGCGCGATCTGATGTTCGTCGGCGCCGGCATCGGTGGTCGTTGGGGGCGCGAGCAGCCGCCGGGGTTCGCGGAAGGCTACGGGCCGGTCACGGTGGATCCGCTGCGGGTTGCCTACCACCGCCACTGGCGGATCCTGCAGGACCTGCAGGAGTTCCATGATCTGCTGCTCGAACCCGGCGCCACCGCGCGCCCACCTGCACAGCGACGCCAGGCCCTGCGCTACATGGCCGAGCAGTTCGCGCCCGGCAACGTGGCCGATTGTGCGACCCGTGCCTGGCAGGCCGCGCAGGGCTGAGGTTGCAACTCACCGGATGTCCGTACGCAGGCTGCCGCGGATCTGATCGCGCCAGATCTCGGCAACGCCGGCCTCGTCGGCAAAGTGTGGCCAGCGCAGCACGCTTTGCCGGACCTGCTCAATGATGTCCCGGGCACGGCGGGCATTGATCGAGGCCGCCGCGGCACAGGCGGCCAGGTCGGCCACGTCGAACCCCTCGCGCTTGGCGTTGATCGACATCTGGTGCCGGGCCGTCCAGTCGCCGTCCGGGTTGTACGCCCAGGTGATGTCGAACGCAGGGGACAGCGACCATTGGCCCTGCCGGTCCATCAGGTAGGCGATGTTCTTGACGTGGTCGTCCTGGTTGCGTGCGATCACGTTGAACACCATCCGCCGGAACTGTTCCTCCAGCTGCGCCATGGGCAGGCGCAACTGACGCATGACCAGCAGGGCCTGCTCATAGGAGTAGGCAGTGGGATCATTGAAGTCGAAGTGGGCCATCGCCGCCAACGACTGCATGTGGCGCTTGCCCCCTGCATCGGTGCGGTCGAAGCGCTGGGTCATGAAGTGGCGGCGGCCGCCTTCCTCGAGCAGCCGGCACTCGCTGATCTGGATGCCTGCATCACGCGCCATCAGTGCGTAGGCGTACTCGACCACGCCGTAGCCCTTGGGGTCCGCCAGTTCCTTGTCGCGGTTGTTCTGCACGCCATCGAACTTGAGCAGCCAGTAGCTGAAGCCTGGCGCCGCCGCGGCCTGGCCCGATCGGACTTCGCCGGTGCCTTCGTTCCAGGCGATGACGGCCTTGGCCCGTGCGCCACCGGCCGAGGTCCCCACGCGCAGAATGTCGCGCAGCGCATCCGCACGGTCTTCATCGCCGAACGAGGCGCGCAGGTTGTCGCGGTTGCTCAGGACCTCGGTGGCCAATGCAACCAGGGCATCGATCTGGATCTTGTGTGCCGTGCGGACGCGCGGCCCGTGCACAGGCGAGAACTCCAACGCCCCCATGCCGCGCGTGCCGGTGTAGCAGAGCCGCTCCACCGCGTTGAAGCTGTCCGGGGTGCGGCCCTGGGTGGCCAGCCACGCGTTGATCAGGGTATTGCCGTACTTGTCCGGCAGGGCGTCGGCGAGCAGGCCGGGCAGGCCATGGAAGCCGGCTGGGTTGAGGGAGGGGAAACCGTAAATCCGATCCGCCGCGAGCGGCATGGTCAGTGGGGCGACCTCGATGCTGGACCGTGCGAAGGCCGGGTCGTAGGCAAATTGTGCGATCCGCTCGCCGTCGGCCAGCGTCACCGCACCGATCCGGCTGCCCCACAGGCGCACCTCGGCCGTGGTGCTCATTGCTCATCGCCCCAGGTCCACGGCTTGGCCGGTGCCGGCTCTGCCACCCCCGGTCGCGCGCGCTGGCGCGGGTGGCCGCGGCGCTTCAGCAGATCGATCGGATTGGGGCCGTGGCTGGGCAGCATCACGTCCAGCGCATCCAGCCTGCCGAGGGCGCGCAGGCATCGGATCAGGTTGGCCAGCTGGGCGGGCGTGCCGTCTTCCAGCCGCTGCACGGTGCGTTTGGAGACGCCCGCGGCATCGGCCAGCTGCTCCTGGGTGATGCCCTGCGAAAGCCGCACGCGGGCCAGACGTTGCCCCAGCTCAGCCAGGACAGCCTCGTCCGTCATAAGATGTGTGATCGTCATAAGGTGACCCTCCTGACGCTTTGTATCGCACTATTGCGATAAAGCGTCAAGTTTGGCGGTTTACGGAATTTACGTATGATTCGATCAACGCGACATATATGGCGCGTTATGTCGCCATATCTGGTTAAAGTGCCAAAAATGACGCGTAACGGGATACGTTCGTGGCGCTTGCTCCGCGGCGTTTGCTAAAATTCGCCGTTCGACTCTGGACGATGTACACAGAAGGATCCTGAATGAAGATTGCGGTTGCCGGTACCGGCTATGTGGGCCTCTCCAACGCGGTGCTGCTCGCGCAGCATCACGAGGTGGTGGCGCTGGATATCGATCCGGCCAAGGTGGCGATGATCAATGCCCGCCAGTCGCCCATCGAAGATGCCGAGATCGAGGATTTCCTCGCCCATCGCGCGCTGAACCTCACTGCCACGCTGGATCCTGCGCAGGCCTATGAAGGCGCGGACTTCGTCATCGTCGCCACGCCGACGGATTACGACCCTACCTCGAACTACTTCAACACCGACTCGGTCGAGGCAGTGATCGCCGATGTGGTGCGGATCCATCCCTCGGCCGTCATCGTGATCAAGTCGACCGTGCCGGTCGGCTGCACGGCCGCGTTGCGGGCCAAGTTCAACACCGACAACATTCTGTTTTCGCCGGAGTTCCTCCGCGAAGGCCGCGCGCTGCATGACAACCTGCACCCCAGCCGGATCATCGTCGGCGAGCGTTCGGAGCGCGCGGCGGTGTTTGCCGAGCTGCTGAAAGAAGGCGCGATCAAAAAGGACGTGCCGGTGCTGTTCACCGACGCGACCGAGGCCGAGGCGATCAAGCTGTTCTCCAACACCTACCTGGCAATGCGGGTGGCGTACTTCAACGAACTGGATACCTACGCCAGTTCGCACGGGCTGGATACGCGGCAGATGATTGAAGGCGTCAGCCTGGACCCGCGCATCGGCAATCATTACAACAACCCGTCCTTCGGCTACGGCGGTTACTGCCTGCTCAAGGACACCAAGCAGTTGCTGGCCAACTACAGCAAGGTCCCGCAGAACCTGATCCACGCCATCGTCGAGTCCAACCGCACGCGCAAGGATTTCATCGCCGATGACATCGTGGCGCGCAACCCGAAGGTGGTGGGCATCTACCGGCTGGTGATGAAGGCCGGCTCGGACAACTTCCGTGCCTCGGCGGTGCAGGGCGTGATGAAGCGGATCAAGGCGAAGGGCATCGAGGTCATCGTGTACGAGCCGGTGCTGACCGAGCCGACCTTCTACCGCTCCCGCGTGGTCAATGATTTCGCCGCGTTCCTGGCCGAGGCGGACATCATCGTCGCCAACCGGCTGACACCGGAGCTGGAGGGCGTGGCCCACAAGGTCTACACCCGCGATCTGTTCGGCTCGGATTGATGCCCGGGGTCTATTCTCCCGGCTTGGCGGCGGCTGTCACTGCCTGCGATTTCGCCCGCCGTGCCAGTACCGCTTCGCGGTGGGCGATGTAGGCATTCGCGCCGAGGATGATGCCGGCGCCGATCACGGTCCAGCGGTCCAGCGCCTCATTGAACAGCAACCAGCCCAGCAGGCTGACCAGCGGCAGCTGCATGAAGCTGATCGGGGTCAATGCGGAGACCTCGCCCAGGCGCAGGGCGCGCGTCCACAGCAGCTGGCCCAGCGTGCCGAGCACGCCGGTCGCGACCAGCCAGACCCACGCCAGGCCGGTCGGCCAGACCCACACGAACAGCGCCGGCACCAGCGACAGCGGCACCCAGAACACATAGGTGTAGAACACCACGGTATCGGCGCTGTCCACGCGGGTGAGCTGCTTGATCTGGATCGCCACCAGCGAGCTCAACACCGCGGCGCCCACCGCCACCAAGGTGCCGGGGGTGAAGGTGGTCGAGCCCGGGCGCACGATGATCAGCACGCCGATGAAGCCGATGATCACCGCCGCCCAGCGGCGCATGCGCACCGTCTCGCCCAGCCACAGCACGGCAGCGATGGTCACAAACAGCGGCGTGGAGTAGGAGAGCGAGATCGCCTGGGAGATCGGCAGATGCCCGATCGCCCAGAACGCGCACAGCATCGAGGCCAGCCCGATCGCACTGCGCAGGAAGTAGCGCGGCAGCTGCTGTGTCTTCAGCGGTGCGCTGCCCGAGCGGATCAGCATCGGCAGCAGCGCCAGCAGGCCGAAGGCGTTGCGGAAGAACGCCACTTCCTGGGTCGGCACGTAGCGGGTGGCGTAGCGGATCGCGATCGCCATCAGGCCAAAGGCCAAGGTACTGCCGAGCATCAGCAGGGCGGCCCGCAGCGGCGTGGCCACCGGTAACGCGGGGGCGGGGTTCACCACTGTGCGCCGATCAGCCTGGGCTCCGGTTCGATCGGCACGCCGAACTTCTCCACGACCGAGGCGGAGATCCGCCGCGCCAGTGCGAGCAGTTCTTCACCGGTGGCCTGGCCATGGTTGACCAGCACCAGTGCATGGCTCGGCGCCACGCCGGCATCGCCATCGCGGTAGCCCTTCCAGCCGCAGCTCTCGATCATCCAGGCTGCGGAAATCTTGCGGCGGCTGTCGTCGTCGGCCGGGAACACCGGCAGCTCGGGGAAGTGCTGCAGCAGCACCTCTACCTGTTCCAACGGCAGGATCGGGTTCTTGAAGAAGCTGCCCGCATTGCCGAGCACCTCCGGATCAGGCAGCTTGCGACGGCGGATGTTGATCACCGCATTGGCCACATCGGCGGCCACCGGCAGCTCCACACCCATCGCCTCCATCTCCTCGGCGATCCCGGCATAGCCCAGGCGCAGGCCATGCAGCAACGGCAGACGCAGTTCGATCGCGGTGATCAGGTAACGGTCCGGGTCGTGCTTGAAGATGCTGTCGCGGTAGGCGAACTGGCAGCCTTCCGCATCGAAGCGCACCCAGTCGTTTTCGTGTCGGTCCCAGGCATCCACGGCCTGGATGAACTCGCCGACCTGCGCGCCATAGGCGCCGATGTTCTGGATCGGCGAGGCGCCGGCGGTGCCCGGGATCAACGCCAGGTTCTCCAGCCCGGACAGCCCGTTCTGCAACGACCACATCACCAGCCCATGCCAGTTCACGCCGGCACCGGCGCGCACGATGGTGTGGTCGGCGCGGTGCTCCAGAATCTCGATGCCGCGGTTGGCGAACACCAGTACGGTGCCTTCCACGTTGTCGGCGATCAATACATTGCTGCCGCTGCCCAGCACCAGCAGCGGTTGTTCGGCGACGCGCGGGAGGGCAAGTACCTCCGGCAGCACGGAAGGATCGAACACCTCCAGCAGCTGCGCAGCGGTGGCGTCGACGTGGAACGTGTTGAGCGCCTTCAGCGAGGCGTTTTCAGTGATGGCCCAGGCAGTCATGGCGTCGTTCACAGCGGTGCCACCGCGCCGCGGCTGGGCGCCTCTCTGCGGCGGCGGATCGCTTCCACGCACTCGTGCACCAGTTCCGGACCACGGAAGATCAGGCCGCTGTAGCATTGCACCAGCGCGGCGCCGGCCGCCATTTTGGCGACCGCATCCGCGCCGGATTGAATACCGCCGACGCCAATGAGCGGCATCGACTCGGGCAGGCGCGCACGCAGGCGGCGCAGCACCAGGGTGGACTGGCCCAGCAACGGCGCGCCGGACAAGCCGCCGGCTTCATTAGCACGCGGGTCACCGGCCACCGCACTGCGGTCGATGGTGGTGTTGGTGGCGATCACGCCGTCCACCTTGAGCTCACCGAGCACGCGCGCTGCGGCGTCGATATCGCGGTCGCTCAGGTCCGGGGCCACCTTGACCAGCATCGGCACGCGCTTGCCGTGCTTGGCGGCCAGGCTTTCCTGGCTCTCGCGCAGCTGCGAAATCAGCTGGCGCAGCGCGGTCTCTTCCTGCAGCTCGCGCAGGCCGGCGGTGTTCGGCGAGGAGATGTTGACGGTGATGTAGTCGGCCAGCGGATACACCTTCTGCAGGCAGTGCTGGTAATCGTCGAACGCCTGTTCGTTCGGGGTGTCCTTGTTCTTGCCGATGTTGATGCCGAGCAGGCCAGTGCGGCGCTTGGCGCGCTCGACATTGCGGACCAGCGCATCCACGCCCAGGTTGTTGAAGCCCATGCGGTTGATGATGGCCTGGTGCTCCGGCAGCCGGAACAGGCGCGGCTTCGGGTTGCCCGCCTGCGGGCGCGGGGTGATCGTGCCGATCTCCACGAAGCCGAAGCCCAGGGCCAGCAGCGCATCGATGTGCTCGCCGTTCTTGTCCAGGCCGGCGGCCAGGCCCACCGGATTCGGGAAACTCACTCCGAACGCGTTGGTCGGCAGCGGGTCGATGCGGCGGCCCATCAGCGGCGTGGTGCCGGTGCGATAGGCCAGGTCCAGCGCGCTCAGGCCAAGGCCGTGGGCGCGTTCTGCATCAAGGGCGAACAGGAAGGGGCGGGCAAACGAGTACATGGCGTTCAATCAGTCCAGCGTGCCGACAAAGGCACGGGTTTGGTATTCAAAAGCGATCTGGCCGTCCACCGCATGGGCGTCGAACAGCTGTTGCAGCGCGGCCAGCATCGGCGCGTGGCGCGGGTGACCGGCCTGCGGTGCATACGAGGAGGACAGCAGGCGGCCACGCAGGCCATCCAGGTCCATGCGCTGCACGTTTGGCAGCCGGGCCATGCCGCGCAGGCCCTCGCCGAACCACGCACGCATGGTGTCATCGTCCTGGTAGCGCTCGGCCACCTCGGTGTAGTCGCTGCCGAATTCCAGCAGCAACTGTTCGTAGCCGATCAGGAACGGGGAGGCATCGAGCAGGCGCGAATTCCAGAACACCAGCGCCATGCCTTCGGGCTGCAGGATGCGCGCCCATTCGCGGCGCACTGCAGTGGTATCGAACCAGTGGAAGGCCTGCGCTGCGGCGACCAGACCCACGCTGTGGTCGGCCAGGCCAGTCGCTTCGGCGGTGCCGTCGGCCACCTTCAGGCGCAGATAATCCGGCGCCAGCAGTTGCTCGGCCGCCTCGCGCATCGCCGCATTCGGCTCCACTGCGATGACCGGGTGGCCAGCGGCCAGGAACAGCCGGGTGGAAATGCCGGTGCCGGCGCCGATATCGGCGACCAAGGTTTCGGTGGGAACACCGATGTCCTGGTGCAGCCAATCCAGCAATGCCGGGGGATAGTCGGGACGGTAGCGGACGTAGTCGGCAACCCGACTGCTGAAGCGTTCGGTCGAATCCGAGCGGCTCATGTGCACCTCACGATTGGGTAGCGGCAAACCAGGCCAGTCCGCCGAAGAACAACAGCACCACCACCAGCGCGAGCAGGCTGCCGATCACGATGATCCAGCCCAGGATCAGGCCGGCCAAGGCCATGCCGTCGCCTTCCAGCTCCAGCGGGCGGCGCCGGATCTCGGCGCGGGCCAGGTGGCCGGTGATGATCGCCGCGATGCTGCCGATGAAGGGCAGGGCGGTCCAGCCGAGGATGCCCATGATCAGGCTGACCACGGCCATGGCACTGGTTTGTCGGGGCGGAAGGCTCATGCAGGTCCTGGTCGCGGTGGGGTGGTTCGATGATAGGGCCAGCGGCGGGTTTATCCCATCAGGACCTGGCCACCATCCACATTCAAGGTATGCCCGGTGATCCAGCCCGCCAGCGGCGAGCACAGGAACAGCGCGGCGTTGGCGATGGCCGCCGGCTCGCCGAAGCGGCCAAACGGGATCTTCGCCAGGGTGTTTCGATACAGCTCCGGGTCCTGCTCGCGCCGACGCGCCCACAGCCCATCCTCGAACTCGATCGAGCCGGGGGCGATGGCGTTCACGCGGATCCGCTGTGGCGCCAGGGCCAGGGCCTGCGAAGTGGTGTAGTGCATCAGCGCGGCCTTGGCCGCCGCATACGGCGCGCCACCCGGGCGCGGCTGCTGGGCAGCGATCGAGGCCAGGTTGAGAATGCAGGCATCACTGGACTGCTGCAGCCAGGGCAGGGCCAGCCGCGAGGCACGCACGGCCGCCATCAGGTCGACGTTCAAGCTGGCTTCCCAGCCCGCCTCATCGTCGGTCATGCCGTAGCCGGTCGCGTTGTTGACCAGCACGTCGATGCCGCCCAAGGCCTGAGCAGCATCGGCCAGCCAG
Organism: Stenotrophomonas sp. IS26; assembly: GCF_054188265.1. Lineage (NCBI taxonomy): Bacteria > Pseudomonadati > Pseudomonadota > Gammaproteobacteria > Lysobacterales > Lysobacteraceae > Stenotrophomonas > Stenotrophomonas sp. IS26. The sequence goes on along the minus strand of NZ_JBSZJV010000002.1, from coordinate 251,194 downwards.
CGGCCGATGTCGCCCAGCTGGCAGAGGTCGGCCGTGGCCGTATGCACGGCCAGGCCGAGCGCGCCGGCATCCGCACGCAGCGCGGCCAGACCGGCCTCACCGCGTGCGCAGACCGAAACGCGGGCGCCTGCCGATGCAAACGCCAGCGCCATCGCGCGCCCGATGCCCTTGCTGCCACCGGCAATCAGCACCCGGCGCCCGGTGAACTCCAGGCGTGGGCCGGCGGGCAGGTGGGGCGCGGAGTCCATCACAGGTCGAACTTGATGCCCTGGGCCAGCGGCAGCGAATCGGAGTAGTTGATGGTGTTGGTCTGGCGGCGCATATAGACCTTCCAGGCATCCGAGCCGGACTCACGGCCACCGCCGGTGTCCTTCTCGCCACCGAACGCACCGCCGATCTCCGCACCGGAGGTGCCGATGTTGACGTTGGCAATGCCACAGTCCGAACCGGCTGCCGAGAGGAAGCGCTCGGCGGTCTTCAGGTTGGTGGTGAAGATCGAGGACGACAGGCCCTGCGGCACGCCGTTCTGCATGTCGATCGCTTCGTCCAGCGTGCTGTACTTCATCACGTACAGGATCGGGGCGAAGGTCTCGTGCTGGACGACCTCATCGCTGTTCTTCAGGCCGGTGACGATGGCGGGCAGCACGAAGTTGCCGGCGCGGTCGATGCGGGTGCCCCCGGTCTGGACGGTGCCGCCGCTGGCCTTGGCCTTCTCGATCGAAGCCAGGAACTGCTGCACGGCGCCGTCGCTGTTGAGCGGGCCCATCAGGTTGGCCGGGTCGGTCGGATCGCCGATCTTGCCTTCCACCTGCTTGTACGCCTTGATCAGCGTGGCCAGCACGTCGTCATGGATGGATTCGTGCACGATCAGGCGGCGCGTGGTGGTGCAGCGCTGGCCGGCGGTACCGACGGCGCCGAAGACGATGCCCGGGATCGCCAGCTTCAGATCGGCGGTTTCATCCAGGATGATGGCGTTGTTGCCACCCAGCTCCAGCAGGCAGCGGCCCAGGCGATGCGCAACCTTCTCGGCGACCTGACGGCCGACCTGGGTCGAACCGGTGAAGCTGATCAGCGGCACGCGCTTGTCGGCCACCATCTTCTGCGACAGCTCGGTGCCGGCATCGTTGATCAGGAAGAACAGGTCCGGGAACCCACCGTCACGCAGCGCTTCATTGCAGATGCGCATGGAGGCGATCGCGGTCAGCGGCGTCTTGTTGGACGGCTTCCACAGGCAGATGTCGCCGCAGATCGTGGCCAGGAACGAATTCCATGCCCACACCGCGACCGGGAAGTTGAACGCACTGATGATGCCGACCAGGCCGAGCGGCTGGTACTGCTCGTACATGCGGTGGCCCGGGCGCTCGGAATGCATCGTGTAGCCATAGAGCATGCGGCTCTGGCCCACGGCGAAATCGGCGATGTCGATCATCTCCTGCACTTCGCCATCGCCCTCGGGCTTGCTCTTGCCCATCTCCAGCGCGACCAGCGAGCCCAGGGCATCCTTGTTGGCGCGCAGGGCTTCGCCACACAGGCGCACGGCTTCGCCACGGCGCGGGGCCGGGGTGGTGCGCCAGACCTTGAAGGACTCCTGGGCGCGGGCCACGATGGTTTCGTAGTCGGCGTCGGTGGTCGCGTAGACCTCGGCGATGGCTTCGCCGGTGGTCGGGTTCACCGGGGTGATCACACCGGCATCGGTGGCCGAGGACCACTCGCCGTTGCCAAGGTAGGTGCCAGCGTTGGTCGCGTCGAGGCCGAGGGCCTTGAGCAGGTCAGAGGACATGCAAACTCCTGTTGCGTTGCGTTTGTAAGGCGCTGGCCGCTGGCAGGGTGGGGGGCGGCAAGCTGAACCACGAATGGTAACAGAGGGGCGCAATGCCTCATCTGGCGGTGCAGCGCAAGGATCGGCAGACGCCCATGGCGGCAGGAACCCGCGCGGCCGGCGATGGCGCCAAAGCATCCGATGCTGGTGACCCCGGCCCGATTCGAACGGGCGACCTTCCCCTTAGGAGGGGGACGCTCTATCCAGCTGAGCTACGGGGCCAAAACGGCCTGCAAGGATACAGGCAAACAGGCCCCCCTGCAGCCGGGCGTGCATCCACACGCGTGTTGCCCGCTCAGACGAGGCGGGCGTTGGGGGTTCTCATCCTCCGGTGGCCGCAAGCGGTCTGCGCCAGCGGAGGGTACGCCGGCTACGGTGCTTTTGGGCGCTCGTAATCCTGGGGTCTGGCAGTGTGTTCCGCCTCCGGCATGTCCTTGTCCTTCCAGCGGGCGTCATCGTTCCTCAGCGTGTCCGGCGTGTGGCTTTTCTGCTGGTCATCTTCTTTGGTAGCCGGTGCTCGCGGTGCAGTGGTCATGACATCTCCTCGTTGATCAGCGATCCAGCGTCTGTTTGCCGGCCGTACCGTGCTGGCCGAAGTCTGGCTGGGTAATGCCGTCGTCCTCGCGCACGCCGTCCGGCTCACCTTCACCGGCTTTGCCTCCCTTGCCGTGGCCGTGCTGGTTGTAGCCCTCGTTCTCGGTCTTCAGGTGCTCCGCATCCGGATCTTTCGCGTCCTTGTCATCCTCAGGCGGCTTGGCCGCCACGAACGGAGAGATCGGGTCACTGGCCGGGAAGGTCTCTTCCAGCGCTTCGTCGTGGTTCTCCGAGGTGCGCTGCTTGTCGACCGTGCCTTCGGCCGGTGGGCAGGTGTGCGTGGCGTGGGCATCTTCGGTGGAGGCGGGCGGGGTCTTGTCGTGCTGCATGGCGTGTCTCCTGCGCGAACGGGTAGGGCGGTGATGCCTCGACGCTAGCCCTGGCGTTGTTACGAAGGAGCGGGGGTGCCGTGAAGGGCGGGTGCTCCCACCGGCTTCACTTCGGACTTCCTATCGTCCAGACCTCGCCACACGGAGGCTGCCGCGATGCATGAGATGTTCGAGCTGGGAATGGAATGGTGGGAGTTCGTGGTCCGCGCGGTTGCGGTGTATGTGGTGGTCCTGCTGCTGACCCGTATGAGCGGCAAGCGCTCGATGGGGCAGTCCACGCCGTTCGACATCCTGGTGATCGTGCTGCTGGGCACGGCGGTGCAGAACTCGCTGATCGGTGAGGACACTTCGCTGCCCGGCGGGCTCATCCTGGCCGCGACGCTGATCGGTCTGAACTGGTTCGTCGGCTTTCTGGGTGCGCGCAGCAAGCGCCTCAACGAGATCGTGGAGGGCGTGCCGGTGGTGCTGGCGCGGCACGGTACGATCTACTGGGAGCAGGTGAAGCGCTGCAATGTCAGCCCGGCGGATCTGGAAGTGGCGATGCGCGCCAACGGCTGCGAGGGCTTCGGGCAGGTGGAGCTGGCGGTGCTGGAAACCTCCGGCGAGATCACGGTGCACAAGCGCCGCGCCGAAGGCGATGACTGAGCGGGCGCGTTCGCCGGTCACTCTCGCCCTCGCTGGATGTTGACGGTGTGCCGCGTAGCGTCGTGCGCAGTCCCACAACAGGAACACGCGCGATGCACATGCCACTGCACAGTGAAACGACGGCCCGATGCGATGAGGTGATCGCCCAGGTGCCGGACCCGACCCCGGAACCCGTGCCGCCCGCGCCGCCAGTGGAAGAACCGGGCCGTGGTGATCCGCCTGCGCAGGAGCCGCCGCAGGAGATCCCACCGGAGGGCGACCCGGCACCTGCATCGCCGCCGCAGGAACTGCCGCCGGATCCGGAGGCGCCTTCGGCGCCCTCGGTGGAGTAGGCGAACCAGGCATGAGGCGCTGGCCGCGCCCGCAGAATGAATGATTCAGTCCTCATGCCCTGCGGAGCGCCATGCGCTCCAGCCTCTGCAGTGCGACGCGTTCACCCGGATAGACACGCCGCACACGTTGCGGTCACGACGCTGCCACGCCGTACCACGTACCACAGAGGTACTTGGACACGGAGTTTGCTATGCGCGCACTGACTTACCACGGCAGCAAGGATGTACGGGTCGATACCGTGCCCGATCCCGCACTCGCTGCCCCGGACGACATCATCCTGCGCGTCACCGCCACGGCGATCTGCGGCTCGGACCTGCATCTGTACCGCGGCAAGATCCCGGATCTGCACACCGGTGACGTGCTCGGCCATGAGTTCATGGGCGTGGTGGAGGAGGTGGGCGCTGGCGTGATGGATCTGCGCCCGGGCGACCGCGTGGTGATTCCGTTCGTGATTGCGTGCGGCGAATGCTTCCACTGTCGCCTGGCCGAGTTTGCTGCCTGCGAGACCACCAATACCGGCAAGGGCGCCGCCGTGAACCAGAAGGGCATCCGCCCGCCGGCGGCGCTGTTCGGGTACAGCCATCTCTATGGCGGTGTATCGGGTGGGCAAGCGGAGTTCGTGCGTGTGCCGAAGGCCAATGTGGGGCCGTTGCGCATTCCCGATGCGCTCGCCGATGAGCAGGTGCTGTTCCTCTCCGACATCCTGCCGACCGGCTACCAGGCGGCGATCAACGCAGGGGTGAAGCCGGGCTCCACGGTGGCGATCTTCGGTGCCGGCCCGGTCGGGCTGATGAGTGCGGCATGTTGCCGCCTGCTGGGCGCGGAGACCATCTTCATGGTCGACCATCTGCCGTATCGCCTGGCCTTCGCGCAGCAGACCTACGGCGTGACCCCGATCGATTTCACCCAGGTGGAGGATCCGGCGGAATACATCATCACCCAGACCAACGGCCGCGGCGTGGATGCCACGATCGAAGCGGTCGGCTTCGAGGCGGAGGGCAGTGCGCTGGAATCGGCGCTGACCACGCTCAAGGTGGAAGGCAGCAGCGGCGTGGCGATCCGCCAGTGCATCGCCGCGACCCGTCGCGGCGGCACGGTGAGCATCCCGGGTGTGTATGCCGGTTTCATCCACGGCTTCCTGCTCGGCGATGCATTCGACAAGGGCCTCACCTTCAAGATGGGCCAGACCCACGTGCAGAAGCTGATGCCGGAGCTGCTCGACCATATCGGCGAAGGCCGGCTGGATCCGGGCGTGATCGTGACGCACCGGCTGTCGCTGGAAGACGCGGTGCGTGGCTATGAGATCTTCGACCGCAAAGAGGAGGATTGCCGCAAGGTGATCCTGACGCCCTGACATGAATGCCGTGGCTTCTCTTGTACCGCCGGCGGCACCGCAGCCGGTGACCGATGGCGATGACCTGCAGGCGCAGGCGCGTGCGTGGATCGAACACCAACCCTCGTTGTCGCGCCCCGGCAGTGGGGACACGTTGCTGCGCTGGCAGGCGTTGGCGCATATCGCCGCGCGCGATCTCTGCCTGGCCAAGGTGCTGGAAGCGCATTACGACGCGCAGGCGATCCTGGAAGAACTCGGCGCCTCGATGCCGGACCGCGATCGGCTGGGCGCCGTATGGGCGGCCGAAGGGCCGGCGGCGACCCTGCGCTTTGATCGGGCCACCGGCACGCTGTCCGGTGACAAGCCATGGTGCTCTGGTGCAGGCTGGGTTGACCATGCCCTGGTGACGGTGCGCGATGATGGGCGCTCGCGGCTGTTCCTGGTACCGGTGCGCCGCGCCAGCGTGAGTTTCCTGCCACAGACGTGGCAGGCCACGGGCATGGGGCGGGTGCCGAGCGGGACAGCCCGTTTCGACCAGGTGCCGGCCGTCGAGGTTGGCGCGGCGGACGCCTATCTGCAGCGTCCGGGGTTCTGGCATGGCGGCGCAGGCATCGCGGCGTGCTGGTTCGGCGGCGCGAGCGCGTTGGCTGAGCCCTTGCTGCATAGCGCGCGGGCCGATGAACCGGGCACGACGGCCGGCCTGCTCGGTGAGATCGACCTGGCGTTGTCGCCGTGCGCCTCCCTGTTGCGTGAGCTGGCCGCGTTGATCGATGCGCAGCCCGAGCTGCCGCATCAGCGGGAGATCGTGCGGGCGCGCAGCGCGGTGGAGCGCGCCGCCTCCCTCACGCTGGATCGGGTGGGCAGGGCGCTGGGGCCTGGTCCGATGTGCATGGACCCGGCGCACGCCCGGCGCTGGGCCGACCTGACGGTGTTCATCCGGCAGAGTCATGCCGACCGCGACTGGCAGCATCTTGGCAACCTGATGCACCGCGAGGGCCGCACGTGGACGCTGTGAATCGTCAGATCGAAGGCGGCGGCGTGACCGAAGCGCAGTGGGCGGCATCGCCGTGGTTGCAGGCGCTGCCGCTGGCGTCCCTTGCGGCGCTGTTCGGCGATGCGCGGCGGCTGGTGGTGGTGTCGCCGCATCCGGACGATGAAGTGTTGGCATGCGGCGGCCTGATGGCGCTTGCGCACCACGCCGGCTTGGCCATCACGGTGATCTCGGTGACGGACGGCGAAGCCTGCTATCCCGATCAACCTGCGTGGTCGCCCGAGCGGCTGCGCGTGGCCCGTGCCGCTGAGCTGGACGACGCGCTGCGCTGCCTGGGCTTGGCGAGTGCAGCGCGGATCGCCTGGCACATCGGCGATGGCGCGGTGACGGCCAGCGAGGCATGGATCGGCGAGCAGCTGGCGGCCCTGCTGCAGCCGGATGATCTGGTGTTGGCACCGTGGCGCTTGGATGGGCATCCGGACCATGAAGCGGTCGCGCGTGCCTGCGTGCAGGCCTGCACCGCGCGCGGCGCCGCGTTGAAGGAATACCCGGTGTGGGGCTGGCATTGGCTGGACCCGCAGGCGGCACCGACGGCCTGGGCGCCCGCCACGCGCTATGCGCTGGAGGACGACCTGCTGGGCTGCAAGCGCGATGCCATCCAGCAATTCGTGACCCAGACCGGCGCGGTGCCGGGGCTCGAGTGCGAGCCCATCCTGCCTGCCGCTGTGCTGCAGCGGTTTGAACGGAACTACGAGGTATTGATTGGATGAGCGATGTCGCCTACTTCAACGCGCTGTACGAGAACGAGGATCCCTTCCAGTACCGCACCCGCTGGTACGAACAGCGCAAGCGCGCGCTCACCCTTGCAAGCCTGCCGCGCGAGCGCTTTGGCCGTGGCTGGGAGCTGGGCTGCTCCAACGGGGTGCTGACCGCGGCCTTGGCCGAGCGCTGCGATCACCTGCTCGCCACCGATCTGAGCGAAGGCGCTGTCGTCGCGGCGCAGGCGATGACCCGGCGCCACGCGCACGTTTCCATCGAGCAGGCGCGCCATCCTCAGGACTGGCCAGCAGGCACGTTCGATCTGATCGTGCTCGGTGAAATGGGCTACTACCTCTCACAAGACGACATGCGTCAGGTGGCGGCGCAGGTGGTTCAATCGCTCACGCCGCAGGGCGTGGTGATCGCCTGCCATTGGCGCGTGCCGTTCGAGCAGGCGCGTTGCAGCGCCGCGTTCGTGCACGCGCAGTTTGATGACAGCCTGCCCCGCCTGTTCTCGTATCGTGACGAGGACATGCTGCTGGAAGGCTGGTCGGCCGAGACCACCTCGGTGGCCGAACACGAGGGCCTGCGATGATTGCCGTGACCGTTCCCGCGCACAACGAGGAACAATTGATCGCGGCCTGCCTGCAGTCGCTGCAGGTGGCCGCGTTGCATCCCGCGCTGCGTGGCGAGCCGGTGGTGATCGTGGTCGCCCTTGATCGCTGCAGTGACGCGACCGAGTGGATCTGCCAGCGCATGGGGGTGGAGGTGGTGACTGTGGAGGCGGGCTGTGTCGGCGTCGCGCGCGCGGCGGCGAGTGAGCGCGCGTTGGCACTGGGGGCTCGCTGGATCGGCTGCACCGACGCGGACAGCGCGGTGCCGCCGGACTGGCTGGCGCGCCAGCTGCAATGCGGTGCGAATGCCTTCTGTGGCGTGGTGGCGGTGGGCGATTGGCTGGACTACCCGCAGGCCGTGCGCGAGCAGTTCCTGCAGCGCGAGCATGCGGTGGATGGGCACCCGCACGTACACGGCGCGAACATGGGCTTCAGCGCGTTGGCCTACCGGCAAGCCGGCGGCTTCGCGCCGCTGGCAACCGGTGAGGACGTTGCGCTGATCCAGGCCATGTACGGCGCTGGCATGCAGGTGGCGCGGCTGGCCAGCCCCCGGGTGATCACCAGCGCACGCCGGCACGCGCGTGCACCGCACGGGTTCAGTGACTTCCTGCGCCGCCTGGAACAGCGCGTTGGCTTGGCGGCAGATGAGGTGGTGAGCGACGTGCCGCCGCTGTCACTGCTGGCGCGCTGATGGCCCCCATCGATCTGCTCGGCTGGGCGGCGACCGCCGTGCTGATCGCCACGCTGTGGCGGCAGATCTGGAAGCAGTGGACCGCCGAGGATGCGCAGGCGGTATCGACGTGGTTGTTCGTTGGCCAGATCACTGCCTCGGTATTGTTCATTGCGTACAGCGCGGCGACCGGATCGATCGTTTTCGTGGTGACCAATTCGCTGATTCTGCTCACGGCGGTCACCGGGCAATGGCTGTCCTGGATCAAGCGCAGACGGGCGGGGAAGTAACACGTATTTCGCGCCTCGACGACGCGCCGTGCACATCTGCCGCGCAGTGCGTTGAGCTCGCTGAACACTCGCATTTCAGTGTCACGCCGACTTCATGGCCAATGCGGAAAAGTCGACTCACCCCGACAACAACACACGGGCCAAACCGGACCAACAGGAGTACATCGCAGTGAATACCGAATCGAAGACCGCGCATAACTTGAACGACCTGATCGAAATCGCCCGCGATGGACAGGAGTTCTACACCGAGGCCGCAGGCAAGATCGAAGATGCCGAGTTGGCGGCGCTCTTCACCCGTATCGCCGGTGTCAAGAATGAGATCGTCCGCTCGCTGAGCGCCACCGTTGTCGCCGCGGGCGGCAAGCCGGCCGACCATGGCACCTTCGTCGGTTCCATGCAGCAGTTCTACGGCAAGGTGCGCGCCACCCTGGGCGACAAGCAGTACGGCTACGTGGCCGAGCTGGAGGAATCCGAGGATCGCCTGCTGAAGGCGTTCAAGGACACCCTGACCGACGCCGACACCTCGCCGGCCGCGCGCCAGGAAGTCCAGCGTCTGCTGCCGCAGGTGCAGGAGTGCCATGCCGTCATGCGCGACCGCAAGCACGCCATGAAGCACTAAGTTCCAGTCGCTTCCTGAAGCGGTATCCAGACAGCCCCGGCACTGCCGGGGCTGTTTGTTTGTGTCCGGCAGGCGCGGTGGCGGTCAAGGTCCAGACGGCGCCGAACGGTAGTGGGGGAATTGGTGCATACTCGGGACAAAGAGCCGCTTGGATTTGTCATGGAACACATGCGTTGGCTGACGCTTCGTCTCAGCAACAATCAATCCATCGGCCCGAAGGTGCTGATGGACCTGTGGGCCAACGCGTGCGAGACCAATCAGTCCTCGGTGACCCGCGAAACGCTGCCCGGGAAATCGACCTCCTACGCCCTGCATGCGCCGACCTCGCTGGCCTACCCCAAGCGCGCGGAGCTGCGCATGCGCAAGCTGCTGGAAGAGGCTGGATACACGTTCACGCTCGGCTCGCTGGCCGACCGCCCGGCACCGCAGCCGGTGCGCTTCCGTTGACGCCGTTCACCGGCGGCGCATTCATTCATTCTTGAACCAGGGCGCCGCAACCGCGCGTTCAGTCGACGCGGTCGGCGGCCACGCTGCGGACCATGATCCGGACCGGCATGCCGGCGGCATGCTGCAGTGATTCCAGCGGGGCCCAGCCCAGCCGACGATACAGGCCGCCATCATCGGCTTCGGTCTGCAGGTAGAGATCGCGTACGCCAAGCGCGCGACCGCGCACCAGCAATTCTTCGATGACTTTCTCGGCCAGGCCGCGCCCGCGGTGCGCCGGATGGACATAGACGCCGCCCAGCCAGTGCAATCGTTCGGGCCGCTCGGTCCGCTCATGGAACTTGAGCTGCGCTGCGGCGACCGGCACCGCGTCATCCAGCGCGATCAGCAGCAGGGGCAACTCGTCGTCCTGCAGGAACACTTCCAGCCGCTGCTGCTGATCGAGCAGGGTCAGGTCCGGCACGTGGCGTCCCCATTGCTGGAAGTACCACTCGGCCAGGATGGGCAGCAGATCGGGGCGGTCACTGAGGGGAACGATGGTGCAGGCCACGGTGAACGCTCCATGTTGGACGGGTCGGCTGCCATGGTACGCGGATGCGCGGGCGTTTCGCCGCCGCTTGCAGCGGCCTTCACCCTGCGCGCAGACTATCGCCATGCACGCCAGCGCCTGCCATCTGCGGTGTTACGGAACGTCCAGCGATGTGGACCGGCATGACTTTGCGCAATGGGTGCTGCCGCTGCGCGGCGATCTGGATGTCGAGGTCGATGCGTTTGGCGGCCGCCTGGATGTGCTGCAGGGAGCCTTCGTGGCGCCCGGCGAGGGACATGCGCAGACCGGCGATGGCGATCATCTGATGTTGATCGTCGATTGCCCGGCGGGGGTGATCGATGACCACACCCTGGAGCACCTGCGCCGCCAGCGTTGGCTGGCACTGCCGAAGGGAGTGCGCCAGCGCCTGGCCGGTGCGCCCGCACACGGCAGTGAGGGTCTGCTCGCGACCCTGCTGCAGCAGTACGCGCCCGCTGGCAGCGCGGCACGCCTGCATGCCCTGTGCACCCGGCTCTCGGCCAACCCCGGCGCGGACTGGAACGTAGCCCGCATGGCCGCGCTGGTGGGCATCAGCGGCAGCCGCCTGCACGCGGCCTTCGTACAGGAATTCGGGGTGCCTCCCCAGGCGTGGCTGAGTGCCTGCCGGTTACGCTGGGCCAAGCACCGGCTGCTCACCAGCAGCGACAGCATCGCCACGATCGCGCTGGATGCCGGCTATTCCGAGCACAGTGCGCTGACCCGTGCCCTGCGCCGGGAAACCGGGCTGACCCCGCAGGCCTTCCGGCGGCAGTAGCCTCGGTCAAGACGTCGCGGTGCGCCGCTTCTACACTGCGCGGCCAATGCATACCGCGTGAGCTGCAATGAAACGATCGATGGGAGTGGGCATCGCCAACGGCATTGCCGCCGGCGCGCTGTGGGGCGTGGTGTTCCTGGCCCCGGCGGTGCTGCACAGCTTCAACGCGGTACAGCTCTCGGCCGGCCGTTATCTGGTCTACGGCCTGATTGCCGTCGTTCTGCTCGCGCCGCGCTGGCGGCAGCTCAAGGACCGGCTGGCGTGGCCCGAGTGGCGTGGTCTGCTGTGGCTGAGCCTGGCCGGCAACCTGGTCTACTTCCTGCTGCTGGCCAATGCCGTGCAGTGGGCCGGTGGTGCGGCCGCCTCGCTGATCGTGGGATTGATGCCGGTGGTGGTGACCCTGGCTGGCGTGCGCGAGGAAGGCGCCGTCCCGCTGCGACGCCTGGCTCCGGCGCTGCTGTTGTGCCTGCTCGGTGTGGCGCTGGTGGGCTATGAAGCCTTGATGGCCGAACATGCGCAGGGCTCGGCCGGGCGCCGGTTGCTGGGGCTGCTGTGCGCAGTCGGGGCGTTGTTGTCCTGGGCGGTGTATTCGATCGGCAACAGCCGCTGGCTGGCGCGCCGGCCGGATCTGTCCGGGCATGACTGGTCGCTGCTGACCGGCATCACCACCGGCGGGCTTGCCCTGGTGCTGGTGCCCAGTGCGTTCCTGACCAGCGCGACGGTCCATCCGCCAGGCGAGTGGCTGAACTTCTGGCTGATCAGCGCGGGCGTGGCGGTGGTCGCCTCGGTGCTCGGCAATGCCTGCTGGAACCGCGCCAGCCGCCACCTGCCACTGACCCTCACCGGGCAGATGATCGTCTTCGAGACCCTGTTCGCCCTGCTGTACGGCTTTGCCTGGCAGCAGCGCTGGCCGACGCCGATGGAAACGGTCGCCATCGTCTGCCTGGTCTCGGGCGTGCTGATGTGCGCGCACGCGCATCGCCCACCGGCGGCGGTGGCGGAGCATGTGGGATAGGGAAGGCCTTGCCGCGGCTGGATGGTCACAATCGCAACTTGTTGGCCGACGATGGCAGCGGTTTACGTGCCACCATCTTTTGCAGCGCAGCACTTGACAAGCAGGGCGGCGGCGTAGTTTTCTTGATCCATGGTCATCACCGCCGCCCACGCCTACCTGCTCGTTCCCGCCTCCGCGGGCGCCCTGGCCGTGTCGACCGGTACCACCATCATTACCACCGCCACCACTCGCCCGGTGCGGCCCGTCGTCTTCGCGTAATTTCCGAAAACCACGGCCCCGCACCCAGATCAGGTGGCGGGGGAAACTCTCAAACCTGATGTGACGCGGGGCCTCCCATCGAGGTCAGCATGTCTTCTGTCGCCGCTTCCGCTCCACCTTCCGCCCAGCCCGCCGCTTCCGTCGCCGCGCGGGCCGGCGTGACCACCGTGGTCCACAAGTTCGGCGGCACCTCGGTGGCCGATGCCGAGCGCTATCGCCATGTGGCGCAGCTGCTGCTGGCGCGTGAGGAGACGATGCAGGTCACCGTGGTCTCGGCGATGAAGGGCGTGACCGATGCGCTGATCGGGGTGGCCACGTTGGCCGCAGAAGACGCCTCGGCCTGGCGCGAACAGTGGCACGCCTTGCGGGTACGCCACCGCGGTGCCGCCGTTGCCTTGCTCGGCGAGCACGCCGGGGCGACGGTGGAATGGCTGGACCAGCGCTTCGATCAGTTGGCCGAGGTGCTGGGTGCGCTGGCAGTGATCGGCGGCCTGCCCACCGAAGTGCTGGACCGCGTGCAGGGCATGGGTGAGGTGTATTCGGCCCAGCTGCTCGGGAAGTACCTGCAGACGCTGGGCGAAGACTGCGCGGTGCTGGACGCGCGCGATGTGCTGGTGATCGAGCGCGGTGAACTGGGCGTGGACGTGGACTGGGTGCGCAGCGCCGAGCGTCTGGCCCAGTGGCGGCTGCAGCATCCGCAATCGCGCATCGTGGCCACCGGCTTTGTCGCCCGTGATCGCCAGGACCGCATCACCACGCTGGGCCGCAACGGCAGCGACTACTCCGGCGCGATCTTCGCCGCCTTGTTCAATGCCGACGAGCTGCACATCTGGACCGACGTGGACGGTGTACTCTCGGCCGACCCGCGGGTGGTGCCCGAGGCGGTCCAACTGGAAGCGCTGAGTTACGACGAAGCCTGCGAGTTGGCCTATTTCGGCGCCAAGGTGGTGCACCCGCAGACGATGTCGCCAGCGATCGAGCGCGGCCTGCCGATCATCATCCGCAACACCTTCCACCCGGACCATCCGGGCACGCGCATCACCGCCGAGCGCACCGTCTCCGGTCCGATCAAGGGCCTGACCCTGAGCCCGGACCTGGCCGTGATCAACCTGGAAGGCACCGGCCTGATCGGCGTGCCCGGCACGGCCGAGCGGGTGTTCGCCGCGCTGCGCAATGCGCATGTGTCGGTGGTGATGATCTCGCAGGGCTCCTCCGAGCACTCGATCTGCTGCGTGGTGAGGCAGGCCGAGGCGGTGCGCGCACGCGAATCGCTGCTGCAGGCCTTCGCGCACGAATTGAGCCTGGGCCAGGTGCAGCGCGTGCAGCTGACCGACAACGTGAGCGTGCTGGCCGCCGTGGGCGATGGCATGGCCGGGCAGCCCGGCGTGGCCGCGCGCCTGTTCGAGTCGCTGGGCCGCGCACAGGTGAACATTCTGGCGATCGCGCAGGGTTCCTCGGAGCGCAACATCTCGGTGGCGGTGGACAGCCGCCATGCGACCAAGGCGCTGCGCGCGGCACATGCCGGATTCTGGCTGTCGCCGCAGACGTTCTCGGTCGGTGTGATCGGCCCGGGCAATGTGGGCGCGGCGCTGCTGGATCAGCTGCAGGCCGCCCAGGTGCAGCTTCTCGGCCGCGCCAATGTGGATCTGCGCCTGCGTGCGGTCGCCTCGCGCAGCCGCATGGTCCTGGACGAGCGCGGCCTGAAAGGTGACTGGCGCGCGGCGCTGTCCGGCCCGGCGCAACCGAGTGATCTGGAGGCGTTCACGGAGCATCTGCTCTCCGCGCATCTGCCGCATGCGCTGATCATCGATTGCAGTGGCAGCGCCGACGTGGCCGACCGCTACGCCGGCTGGCTGGCCGCGGGCATCCATGTGGTCACCCCGAACAAACAGGCCGGTGCCGGCCCGCTGGAGCGCTATCACGCGATCCGCGAGGCAGCGGCTGGCAGTGGCGCGCGCTTCCGCTACGAAGCCACGGTCGGCGCGGGCCTGCCGGTGATCACCACGCTGCGCGACCTGGTCGATACCGGCGATGAGGTGCTGGCGATCGACGGCATCTTCTCCGGCACGCTGGCGTGGCTGTTCAACAAGTACGACGGCCAGGTGCCGTTCTCCGAACTGGTCAGCCAGGCGCGTGGCATGGGCTATACCGAGCCGGACCCGCGCGATGATCTCTCCGGCGTGGATGTCGCGCGCAAGCTGGTGATCCTGGCGCGTGAGGCAGGCCGTGAGCTCAGCCTGGCGCAGGTGCGCGTGGAAAGCCTGGTACCCGAAGCATTGCGCCAGGCCAGCGTGGACGACTTCATCGCCGGCCTGCCGCAGATCGATGCGGTGTTCGCCGAGCGCCTGGCGGCCGCCCGCGCGGACGGTGCCGTGCTGCGCTATGTGGCGCGCCTGACGCCGGACGGCGCCGAAGTGGGCCTGGTCGCGCTGCCGGCAGGCCATGCCTTCGCCAACCTGCGCCTGACCGACAACGTCGTGCAGTTCACCACGCGCCGCTACTGCGACAATCCGCTGGTGGTGCAGGGCCCGGGCGCCGGGCCGGAGGTGACCGCCGCCGGCGTGTTCGCCGATGTGCTGCGCGTGGCGGTGGGTGAAGGAGCACGTCTGTGACTGAGGGCAGCATGACGGAAGCACGTGCGTTTGCGCCGGCCTCGGTCGGCAACGTGGGGGTCGGGTTCGACATCCTTGGCCACGCCATTGAGGGCGTTGGCGATACCGTGACGGTGCGGCGAATCGGGGAACCGGTGGTCCGCATCCACGCGATCCGCGGTACCACGGTGGATCTGCCACGGGTGGCCGAGGACAACACCGCCGGCGCCGCGTTGATCGCGCTGCGTGCCGCGCTGGATCTGCCGTTCGGCTTCGAGGTGGAGATCGACAAGGGCATCGCGCTGGGCTCGGGCATGGGCGGTTCGGCCGCGTCGTGCGTGGCGGCGCTGGTCGCGGCCAATGCGCTGTTGCCGCAGCCCTTGTCGCGCGAGGCGCTGTATCCGTTCGCGTTGACCGGTGAGGCCGTGGCCAGCGGGGGCCGGCATGGCGACAACCTCGGGCCGATGCTGCTGGGCGGGCTGGTACTGAGCACGGCGGACCGGCTGGTGCCGGTGCCGGTCCCGGCGGCGTGGCACAGCCTGCTGGTGCACCCGGATGCCGTGCTGGAGACGCGCCGTGCGCGCGCCGCGCTGCAGGGGCATTACGCGTTGGGCGAGTTCGTCGCGCAGAGCGCGAATCTGGCGCTGGTGCTCAGTGGCTGCTTCACCGGCGATGCCTCGCTGGTCCGTGCCGGGCTGCGTGATGTGCTGGTCGAGCCGCGCCGTGCCGGTCTGATCACCGGGTTTGCCGCCGCGCGCGACGCGGCGCTGGCGGCCGGAGCGATGGGCGCCAGTATTTCCGGCGCAGGGCCGAGCGTGTTTGCCTGGTTCGAGCAGCGTAACGCTGCCCTTGCTGCGCAGGCGGCCGTGCAACAGGCATTTGCCGAGTCCGGCTTCGACAGCCAGGCCTGGGTGTCGCCCTTGAATGCGCCCGCCGCGCGCCTGCTGTGACGCGTCCACTCTTTCTACTCTGGGATGTCCGATGAAGTTCGTTTCCACGCGTCACGCTGCACCCGCCGCTTCACTCAGCCACGCGCTCGCCGCTGGCCTCGCCCCGGACGGTGGCCTGTATGTCCCCGAACACCGCCCACGCCTGCAGCACTGGTCAGCGCAGGGGTCCTTCGCACAGACCGCTGCGGCGCTGCTGGCGCCGTATTTCCATGACGATGCCCTGGAGAAAGCGCTGCCCGAACTGTGCGAGCAGGCCTTCGATTTCGATGCGCCACTGCGTCCCCTGGCGACCGCCGATGACCATGTACTGGAGTTGTTCCATGGCCCCACGGCCGCCTTCAAGGATTTCGGTGCGCGCTTTCTCGCGGCGTGTCTTGCGCGCCTGCAGCAGGGGCGCGAGCGTCCGCTGACGATCGTGGTCGCGACCTCCGGCGACACCGGCGCCGCCGTCGCCGCGGCCTTCCATCGGCAGCAGGGAATCCGGGTGGTGGTGCTGTACCCGGATGGCCGTGTCTCGCCGCGCCAGGCGCATCAGCTGGGGTGCTTCGGCGACAACATCCACACGCTGCGCGTCGCCGGATCGTTCGACGATTGCCAGGCGATGGTGAAACAGGCGCTGGGCGATCGCGAGCTGCAGGACGCGGTGCCGTTGAGCTCGGCCAACAGCATCAGCCTGGGCCGCTGGCTCCCGCAGATGAGCTATTACGCCCACGCTGCTCTGGTCCATCAGGCGCAGACCGGCCACGTGCTCAACCTGGTGATTCCGACCGGCAACCTGGGCAATGCGATGGCAGCGATCCTGGCGCGGGCGATGGGCCTGCCGCTGGGGCAGATCGCGCTGGCGACCAATGCCAATGATGTGTTGCCGCGCTACTTCCACGGCGAGGCCTACCAGGCACAGACCAGCGTGGCGACGATCGCCAACGCGATGGACGTGGGGGCCCCGAGCAATTTCGAACGGCTGCGGTGGCTGTACAACGACGACGATGCAGTACTGCGCGCTGCGTTCAGCGCGGAAGCGATCGACGATGCGGCGATCCGCGAGCTGATCCGTCGGCGACATGACCTGTATGGCGAGGTGTTCTGTCCGCATACGGCGACGGCGGTGGCGCGCCTGGAGCATCTGCGGGCCGCGGGCGCACAGGGGCACTGGGCGGTGGCGGCGACCGCACACCCGGCCAAGTTCGAGTCGGTGGTGGAGCCATTGATCGGGCGGGCGCTGGACGTGCCGCCGGCCCTGGCGGCGCTGCTGGAGCGGCCTGCGCAGGCCGAAGCCTGCGCACCGGCGTATGGGGCGCTGCGTGAGGTGCTGTTGCGCGGGTGAGGCCGGGTCAGTACGACTCGTCGGCCGAGAGCTTCTGCAGGCCGCCTTCGTCCAGGATCTCGACGGTGTTCAGATGGGGCAGGGCGATCAGGCCCTGCTGGCGCAGCTTGGTGAAGGTGCGGCTGACGGTTTCCATGGTCAGGCCGAGATGGTCGGCGATGTCGCCACGGCCCATCGGCAGGGTCACGCGCAGCCCCGGCTCACCGAGCAGCGCTTCGCGCGCGGCCAGGCGCAGCAGGAAATCGGCGACCTTCTCGGCCGGCTGCAGCCGGCCCAGCGCCATCGCGGCATCCTGCGCGGCATCCAGCTCCTGGCAGGCGCGCTGCAGCAGCTTGCGCTCCAGATGCGGGAAGCGCGAGCGCAGGTCCTTCATCTGCGGCAGGGCCACGCGGCAGACCCGGCTGTCGGCGATGGCCTCGATGTCATAACGGTGGTGATCGCTGCCGCTCAGCCCGAGAAAATCGCCGGGCAGCACGAAGCCGCTGATCTGGCGGCGGCCATCGGCCAGCGTGCGGACCAGGCGCAGCGCACCGGCGGTAATCGTATAGACATGTTGGCGCGGCTCACCGGCACGGGCCAGGGTGGAGCCCAGCGGCAGTGCCTGGGACACGGTGACCCGCTCCAGCGCCTGCACTTCATCCGGCGACAGCGCCGAGCAGACCGCCAGGTGCCGTACCGAGCAATGCAGACAGTCGCGCAGCGGCGAGCAACCGGGGGCGGCGGGGTCTTCAACAGCGGAAAGCGCGGTACCGGAGTGGGGCCGGGTCATGTCAGGTCAGCAAGCGGGACCTGCCTATGATACGTCATGCCGCCATTGGCCCGGCCCCGATGTCCGGATGCGGCTCGTTGCGCCGGCTGCGGCTAGAATATGCCGCTCGCTCATCCCCCCGTTTCCGCAGGAGTCCCGCAAGTGATCAAGCCCCGTACGCCGCCCGGCATCATGGAATTGCTGCCGCGTGAGCAGATCGCGTTCCAGCGCATGCTGGACGTCATCCGCCGCAACTACGAGCGGTTCGGGTTCCTGCCGGTGGAAACCCCGGTGTTCGAGCTGTCCGATGTGCTGCTGACCAAATCCGGTGGCGAGACCGAGCGCCAGGTGTATTTCGTGCAGTCGACCGGCGCGCTGGCCAATGCCGCCGAAGCCGAAGAGAAAGCGCTGCCCGAGCTGGCGCTGCGCTTCGATCTGACCGTGCCGCTGGCGCGCTACGTCGCTGAGCACGAACACGACCTGACCTTCCCGTTCCGCCGTTACCAGATGCAGCGTGTGTACCGCGGTGAGCGTGCCCAGCGGGGCCGTTTCCGCGAGTTCTACCAGTGCGACATCGATGTGATCGGCAAGGACGCGCTGAGCACCCGCTATGACGCCGAAGTGCTGGCGGTCATCCACGCGGTGTTCGCCGAGCTGCGCATCGGTGATTTCTCGGTGCAGCTCAACAACCGCAAGCTGATGCGGGGCTTCTTCGAAAGCCTGGGCGTGGCCGATGGCGAGCGCCAGCTGGCCGTGCTGCGCGAAGTGGACAAGCTGGACAAGCGCGGCGCCGATTACGTGCGCGAGACGCTGGGGGGCGAGGGCTTTGCGATTCCGGCCGAGCAGGTCGAGCGCATCCTGGCGTTCGTGGCGGTGCGGTCGAGCAGCCATGACGACGCGCTGGCGCAGCTGGATGCGCTGCTGGCCGACGGCACCGCCGGCGAGACGCTGAAGCTGGGCGTGGCCGAGCTGCGCGAAGTGCTGCAGCTGGTCAAGGCGCTGGGCGTGCCCGAAACCGCGTACTGCCTGAACTTCTCGATCGCGCGCGGCCTGGATTACTACACCGGCACCGTCTACGAGACCACGCTGACCGACCACCCGCAGATCGGCTCGATCTGCTCTGGTGGCCGTTACGAAGACCTGGCCAGCCACTACAGCAAGTCCAAGCTGCCGGGCGTGGGCATCTCCATTGGCCTGACCCGCCTGTTCTGGCAGCTGCGCGAGGCCGGCCTGATCGCCGGGATCGAGGACAGCAGCGTGCACGCGCTGGTGGCCCTGATGGATGACAACGGCCTGCCCGAGTCGCTGGATATCGCCCGTCGCCTGCGCGTGGGCGGCATCAACGCCGAAGTGCAGATGGAGCCGAAGAAGATCGGCAAGCAGTTCCAGTATGCCGCCAAGGCCGGTATCCGCTTCGTCGTGCTGGCCGGTGAAGATGAGCTGGCGCGTGGCGTGGTGGCGGTCAAGGACCTGCTGCGCGAGCAGCAGTTCGAGGTCGCCCGCGATGAGCTGGCCAGCGCGCTGCAGGTCGAGCTGGAGCAGGCCAAGGCCATGGCATGAAGCGGCTTGGGGCAGGGGCGCTGATGGTGCTCCTGCTCGCGGCCTGCCAGAGTGATCCGGCGCTGCGCAGCCAGCGTATCGGCCCGGGGCACTACCAGCTCTCGGTCGATCGCTGCCATGTGACCGATCGGGAACAGCTTGAGCACGACCTGCGCGAGCTGGCCGGGAACCAGTGTCCCGGCGGTGCCGGACCCTTGGAGGCCGTGGAGTCACTCCCGAGTCGCCAGGGCAGCCTGCTCGGCGAATGCCTGCGCAGTGGCGCACTAAGTGCCGAGGTCCGCTGCCGGTAGGTGCCGACCGTGGGTCGGCGCGCTTCCTTCTCGATACCCATCGCAACGCCCGCTAACGCGGGCGTTGCGCATTTCCAGACCCTGAACCGGTCCATTTCGCCTGCGGCGGCGGTTTGACTGCGCGGTTTCGTTTGCGCTAATGTAATAGCACGCTATTACATTGATACGATGAAACTACGTCCCGTCCCCCGCGAGAAAGACGCCCAGGCCGATCTGGCCTCGCTGGCGCGTGCCTTTGCTGCCCTGTCCGATCCGGACGCGGTGACCGCGTTCCTGCGCGATCTGTGCACCCCCGCCGAGCTGGAAGCGCTGTCCGACCGCTGGAAGGTCGTGCCGCTGCTGCAGCAGGGCGTGCCGTACCGCGAGATCCATGAGTTGACCGGGGTCAGCGTGACCACCACCGGGCGCGTGGCGCGCTCGCTGGACCACGGCCACGGCGGTTACGCCGCCGCCATCGCCGCCACGCCGTCCTCCCCCGAATCCGAGTAGAGACCTCCCCCATGAGTGCAACCCAGACCGCCCCGGCACGTGACCGGCTGCGTATCGCCATCCAGAAGAACGGGCGACTGGCCGAGCCCGCCCGCAGCCTGTTGACCGCCTGCGGGCTGAGCTGGCGGCAGAGCCGCGACAAGCTGTTCTGCTACGGCGAATCGCTGCCGGTGGATCTGCTGCTGGTCCGCGACGACGATATCCCCGGCCTGATCGCCGATGGCGTGTGCGACTTCGGCATCGTCGGGCGCAACGAGCTGGACGAGCAGGGCGCCGCCCGCCGCCGGATCGGCCTGCCGGATGCGTACCAGGCGCTGCGCGGGCTCAACTTCGGCCAGTGCCGCTTGATGCTGGCGGTGCCGGAGGAGTGGGAATGGACGGGCGTGGAGCAGCTGGCCGGCAAGCGCATCGCCACCAGCTACCCCGCGATCCTGGCCGACTGGTTGGCCGAGCGCGGCGTGGATGCCCAGGTGGTCGAGCTGTCCGGCTCGGTCGAAATCGCCCCGCGCCTGGGCACGGCTGATCTGATCTGCGATCTGGTGTCCAGCGGCGCCACCCTGGCCGCCAACCAGCTCAAGCCGGTCGAAATCCTGCTGGAAAGCGAAGCGGTGCTGGCCGGCCCGGTCCGCACGCCCGATGACGCCCGCGCCGGTCTGATGGCGATGCTGCTGCGTCGTGTTGATGGCGTGGTGAAGGTGCAGGACAGCAAGCTGCTGATGTTCCGCGCCGCGCTGGACCGCGTCTCCGAGTTGACCCGCCTGCTGCCCGATGCCGATCCGCTGGTGCAGCTGCCCGATGACGGCGGCCACCTGCGTTTGCAGACCATGTGCCACGGTGCGTTGACCTGGCAGCGGTTGGAGGACCTGGAGCGCGCGGGCGCGCAGGGGTTGATGGTGTTGAGTGTGGAGCGGTCGCTGGCATGAATCGTTTGACGTGGTCCCAATTGGATGCCGGCGCCCAGGCGCAGGCGCTGCAACGCCCGGTCCAGGCCGTGGCGGCGCGTACCCGTGCGTCTGTCGCGGCCTTGATCGCAGCGGTGCGCGAAGGCGGCGATGCCGCACTGCGCGAGATCACCCTGCGCTTCGACGGGGTGGCGCCGGAGACGTTCGAGGTGAGCGAAGGTGAATTCGCTGCGGCCGAACAGGCCGTCTCGGCCGAGCTGCGCCAGGCGATGATCGATGCCGCCGCGCGCATCCTTACCTTCCACCAGGCCGGCATGAGCCAGGGCTATTCGGTCGAGACCGCGCCCGGCGTGCGTTGCGAGCGCGTGGTGCGCCCGATCGGTCGGGTGGGTCTGTATGTGCCGGCTGGCAGCGCGCCGTTGCCGTCCACCGCGCTGATGCTGGGCGTGCCCGCACAGCTGGCCGGCTGCCGGGAAGTCGTGTTGTGCACGCCGCCGCGCAAGGACGGCAGTGCCGATCCTGCGGTGCTGGTGGCCGCGCGCCTGACCGGCGTGCACCGCGTGTTCAAGCTGGGCGGCGCGCAGGCGATCGCGGCGATGGCCTATGGCACTGACAGCGTGCCGGCCTGCGACAAGCTGTACGGCCCGGGCAATAGTTATGTGACCGAAGCCAAGCAGCAGGTCGCCCAGGACGGCGCTGCGGCGATCGACATGCCGGCCGGGCCTTCCGAAGTGCTGGTGATTGCCGATGCCGGCGCCAATCCCGCGTTCGTGGCCGCCGATCTACTCTCGCAGGCCGAGCACGGTCCGGACTCGCAGGTGCTGCTGCTGACCGACGATGCGCGGATGGTGGATCAGGTTGAAGCGGCGGTGGAGGCGCAGCTGGCGCAGTTGTCGCGCGCGGAGATCGCCGCGCAGGCGCTGGCGTCCTCGCGCTTGATCCTGGTCGAGTCGCTGGACGACGCCTTCGCGATCAGCAACCGGTATGCCCCGGAGCACTTGATCCTGGCGCTGCGCGAGCCGCGCGCCTGGTTGGACAAGGTGGAGGCCGCCGGTTCGGTGTTCCTTGGCGATTACACCCCCGAAGCGCTGGGCGATTACTGCAGTGGCACCAACCACGTGCTGCCGACCGCCGGTGCCGCACGTGCCTACAGTGGCGTCAGCGTGGCCAGCTTCCAGAACCTGATCAGCGTGCAGTCGGCCACGCCCGCTGGCATCGCGGCGATCGGCGAGTGTGCCCGTGTGCTGGCACGCGCCGAAGGCCTGGATGCCCACGAGAACGCGGTGACCCTGCGCATGGAGGCGGCCGCATGAGCACTGGCTCCCTCCTGGCCCTGGTACGCGCCGACCTGCAGGCGTTTGCCGGCTATTCCTCAGCGCGCAGCAGTGCGCTGGTCGGGGATGTCTGGCTCAACGCGAATGAATCGGCGTGGGCCAATCCGGCCGACGTCGCTGGCGGCGCGCGGCGCTATCCCGACCCGCAGCCGGCAGCATTGCGCGATCGACTGGCCGAGCTGTACGGCTGCTCCGCCGAACAATTGTTGATCGGCCGTGGCAGTGACGAGGCCATCGATCTGCTGGTACGCGCGCTGTGCGAGCCGGGCCGCGATGCGGTGCTGACCACGCCACCGGTGTTCGGCATGTATGCCGTCTGCGCCCGCCTGCAGAACGCGCCGCTGATCGAGGTGCCCCTGGTCGATCAGGGCGATGCGCTGGTCGCCGATATCGATGCGGTGATCGCCGCCGCGCTGGGTGGTAACGCCAAGCTGGTGTTCCTGTGCTCGCCGTCCAATCCCGCAGGCAGCGTGATCACCCTGGCTGAGATAGAGCGTGTGGCTGCGGCGTTGCAGGGCAGGGCGATGGTGGTGGTGGATGAGGCCTACGGTGAATATGCCGAGCAGCCGTCCGCGACCACACTGTTGAGCCGTTACGAAAACATCGCCGTGCTCCGCACGCTGTCCAAGGCGCATGCGCTGGCGGCCGCGCGCATTGGCAGCCTGATCGCCGATGCTGCCCTGATCCAGGTGCTGCGCCGCTGCCAGGCGCCGTACCCGGTGCCCGCGCCCTGTGCCGAGCTGGCGTTGGCCGGTCTCGGCGCCGAGAGTCTGTCCATCACCACCCAGCGCATCGCGCAGGTCAAGGCCGAACGTACCCGCCTGCAGTCCGGCCTCGCCGCGCTGCCCGGTGTGGTGCGTGTCTATCCCTCGCAGGGCAACTACCTGCTGGCCCGCTTTGCCGACGCACAAGGCGCGTTCGATGCGCTGCTCGCCGCCGGTGTGGTGGTGCGTGACCAACGTGCCGCGCCGCAACTGGGGGATGCACTGCGCATCACCCTCGGCAGCCCGGAACAGAACGACCGTGTACTCGCCGCCCTGATGGCCCGGAGGGCTGCCGCATGACCCCGATTCTGTTCGTCGACCGCGACGGCACCCTGATCGAAGAACCCGCCGATTTCCAGATCGACGCCTACGAGAAGCTGCGCTTCGTGCGCGATGTGATCCCGGCGATGCTCAAGCTGCGCGATGCGGGCTATCAGTTCGTGATCGTCAGCAACCAGGATGGCCTGGGCACCGAAGGCTATCCGCAGGCCAGCTTCGATGGCCCCAACGACCTGATGCTGCAGATCTTCGCCAGCCAGGGCATCACCTTCCGTGACGTGCTGATCGACGGCACCTGGCCGCAGGACAACGCGCCGACCCGCAAGCCGGGTATCGGCCTGATGCTGCCGTACCTGCAGGACCGCAGCATCGACTGGTCACGCTCGGCGATGGTGGGTGACCGCCTGACCGATATCCAGTTCGCGGAGAACATGAAGATCCGAGGTTTCCAGCTGCGCACCGAGCAGTTCGGCGGCGACTGGGACTGGACCTCGATCGCGCATGAGCTGGCCGATGCACCGCGCCGTGCCACTGTGCAGCGCAATACCAAGGAGACGAAGATCCGGGTCGAGGTCGATCTGGATCGCACCGCCGAGCCGCAGACCCACACCGGGCTGCCGTTCTTCGATCACATGCTGGAGCAGATCGGCAAGCACGGCGGCTTCGCGCTGAGCGTGCAGGCCGAGGGCGACCTGCACATCGACGAGCACCACACCATTGAAGACACCGGCCTGGCGCTCGGCCAGGCCCTGCGCGAGGCACTTGGCGACAAGCGCGGCATCGGCCGCTACGGCTTCACCCTGCCGATGGATGAGACGCTGGCCAGTGCCGCGCTGGATTTCAGCGGCCGCCCGTACTTCGTCTTCGAAGGCGAGTTCAAGCGCGAGCGCGTGGGCGACATGCCGACCGAGCTGGTGCCGCACTTCTTCCGCTCGCTGTGCGATGCGGCCGGGTTGAACCTGCACCTGAGCGTGCGCGGTGACAACGACCACCACAAGGTCGAGGCCTGCTTCAAGGCGCTGGCGCGCGCGCTGCGCCAGGCCTTGCCGCGGCAGGGCACCGCACTGCCGAGCACCAAGGGGGCGCTGTGACCGAGGTTGCGCTGATCGATGCGGGCGGCGCCAACCTCGGCTCGGTCCGCTATGCGCTGGAACGGCTGGGCGTGCAGGTGCGGCTGGTACGCGATGCGCAGGGCCTGCAGGGCGTCTCGCGGGTGATCCTGCCCGGCGTCGGCGCGGCCCCGCACGGCATGGCGCGTCTGCATGCACAGGGCCTGGTGCAGCCGCTGCGCGAGCTGCAGGTGCCGCTGCTCGGGATCTGCCTGGGCATGCAGCTGCTGTTCGACGGCTCCGAGGAAGGACACGTCGAATGCCTGGGCCTGTTGCCCGGAGTCGTGCGCCACCTGCGTCCTGCCACCGGCATCCGTGTGCCGCACATGGGCTGGAACCGGCTGCTGCCCCTGCGCACGTCGCCGCTGCTGGCCGGCGTGCCGGCGCGGGCCAGCGCGTACTTCGTCCACAGCTACGCCGCGCCCCTGGGCGAAGACACCGTGGCCGCGTGCGATCACGGCGGGCTGTTCGCGGCCGTCGTGCAGCGCGGCCGGCACAGCGGTGCCCAGTTCCACCCGGAGCGCTCAGCCGACACCGGCGCGCGCATCCTGCGCAATTTCATCGAGAACGAACCGACATGAGTTTCATCGTCTATCCCGCCCTGGATATCCGCGAAGGCCGCGTGGTGCGGCTGCTGCAGGGTGACTACGCGCAGCAGACCACCTACGGCGATGACCCGCTGCCGCGCGCGCAGGCCTTTGCCGCGGCGGGCGCAAGCTGGATGCACCTGGTGGATCTGGATGCGGCCCGCGCCGGTGGCTACACGCTGGCACCGCTGCTGTCCTCGATCGCATCACAGACCGGCCTGAAGGTGCAGACCGGCGGCGGTGTGCGCTCGCGCGATGACGTCGCCCGGATTCTCGATGCCGGTGCCACCCGCGTGGTGGTCGGCTCGGTATCGGTCCGCGAGCCGGACACGGTGATTGGCTGGCTGCGCGAGTTCGGTCCGGAGCGGCTGACCATCGCGCTGGACGCGCGCCAGGCCGAGGACGGCCGCTGGCTGTTGCCGGTGCATGGCTGGACCGAGACCGCCGAGGACACGCTGGACGTGTTGGCCCAGCGCTACGCAGAGGCGGGCATGCAGCACCTGCTGTGCACGGATATCGCGCGCGACGGCATGCTGTCCGGGCCGAACATCGATCTCTACCGGCATCTGGCCGCACGGCTTCCCGGCGTGGCGGTGCAGGCCTCCGGTGGCGTGCGCGATGCCGATGATGTCGCCCAGGCCAAGGCGGTCGGCTGCGGCGGGGCGATCCTCGGCAAGGCATTGCTGGAAGGGCGCATGACCCTGGAAGGGGCGCTGGCATGTTGAGCCGCCGCCTGATTCCGTGCCTGGATGTGCGCGATGGTCGCGTGGTCAAGGGCGTGCGCTTCCGCGATCACGTGGACATGGGCGATATCGCCGAACTGGCGATGCGTTACCGCGACCAGGGTGCGGATGAACTCGTGTTCTACGACATCGGCGCCAGCCCGGAAGGGCGCGCGGTGGACGTGGCCTGGATCGAGCGCATCGCGCGCTTGATCGACATTCCGTTCTGCGTGGCCGGTGGGATCAGCGATGTGGAGACCGCGCGGCGCGTGCTGCATGCCGGTGCCGACAAAATCTCGATCAACTCGCCGGCTCTCGGTCGGCCCGAACTGATCGAAGAACTGGCCGATGCCTTCGGCGTCCAGTGCGTGGTGGTCGGCATCGATTCGGTGCGCGAGGCGGACGGCGAATGGCGCGTGCGTCGCTTCAGCGGCGATCCGGACAAGACCCAGGCGGTGGCGGTCCGTACCTTGGACTGGGTGGTGGAGGCACAGCGCCGGGGTGCCGGTGAGATCGTGCTCAACTGCATGGACAGCGATGGCGTGCGCCGCGGCTACGATGTGGCGCAGCTGCGCCAGGCCCGTGCGCTGTGCCAGGTGCCACTGATCGCCTCCGGCGGCGCTGGCGAGATGCAGCACTTCGCCGATGTGTTCGACCAGGCCGATGTTGACGGTGCGCTGGCCGCCAGCGTGTTCCACAGTGGCGCCATTGCCATTCCCGCGCTCAAGCAGTTCCTGCGCGAGCAGCAGATCGAGGTTCGAGATGTCTATTGACGTGAATTCCATTGACGTGCAGCCATCGCGCGAGGCGCTGGCGCAGCTGGACTGGGGCAAGGGCGATGGCCTGTTGCCGGTGGTGGTGCAGGACACGGATACGTTGCGCGTGCTGATGCTCGGCTATGCCAATGCGGCCTCGCTGGCGCAGACCCTGGCCACGGGCCACATGACCTTCTACAGCCGCAGCAAGCAGCGGTTGTGGACCAAGGGCGAATCCTCCGGCAACGTGCTGGCGGTGACTGCCGTGCGGATCGACTGCGACAGCGACACCCTGCTGGTCAGTGCGCGCCCGGCCGGGCCGACCTGCCATACCGGCAGCGAGAGCTGCTTCCCGCAGGCACCCGGCAACTTCCTGGGCCGGCTGGATACCGTGGTGCGCGAACGCGAGCAGCAGCGCCCGGCCGGCAGCTACACCACGTCGCTGTTCGAGGGCGACATCCGCCGCATCGCGCAGAAAGTGGGCGAGGAGGGCGTGGAGACCGCGCTGGCAGGGGTGGTGCAGGACGATGACGCGCTGCTGGGCGAGTCGGCCGATCTGCTGTTCCATCTGACCGTGCTGCTGCGTGCGCGTGGGCTGTCGCTGGATGATGCGGTCGCGGTGCTGGCGGCGCGCCACGCCGGGTAAGCACGGGCTGCACATCGTTTAACGTCGGTGAAACGCGGTGCAGGCGATGATGTGCGGCTCTACATTCCCCACCCCCGACCGGACCGCCCCCGATGACCCGTACTGCCGCCTGGCTGGCTTGCCTGCTGTTGATGACTTCGCCTGCCTGGGCTGCTGAAACGACCGTCACCGGCAAGGTGTATCAGGAGCGCGACGGCAAGCCCGGGCGCGGCCCGACCGATCCCGGCCTGGCCGGGGTACAGGTCTCCAACGGCGAAACGATCGTGCGCACCGCCGCCGATGGCAGCTACAGCCTGCCGGTGCGCGAGGGCCAGACCATCTTCGTGATCAAGCCGGACGAGTACCGCTTCCCGGCGGCGGCCAATGGGCTGCCTTCCTACTGGCGCCACTACGCGCCCCAGGGCTCGCCAAAGCTGAAGTACGACGGCATCCGCGCCACCGGCGGCGCCCCCCGCAACTGGGATTTCGCGCTGGAACCGGCCAAGGGCACCGATGCGGCACGCAACGGTTTCGAGATGCTGGTGTTCACCGATTCGCAGACCGCCAGTCGCCAGGACATCGGCTACTACCAGCGCGCCATCGTCGAGCCGATCATCGGCAAGCACCCGGCGCGGCTGGGCACCACCCTGGGCGACATCGTCAACGACGACCTGAGCCTGTACCCGGACATCAACAAGGTCACCGCGCAGCTGCAGGTGCCGTGGTTCCACGTGCCGGGCAACCACGACCTGGACATGGACGCCGGCAACGATGCGCACTCGCTGGACAGCTGGCGCGCCGTGTACGGCCCGGATACCTATGCGGTGGAAGAGGGCGGCGCGAGTTTCGTGTTCCTCGATGACGTGGTCTACGACCCCAAGGCCAAACCGAGCTACGTGGGTGGCCTGCGCGCGGACCAGTTCACCTTCCTCGGCAATTATCTCAAGGGGCTGCCGCGTGATCGGCTGATCGTGCTTGGCATGCACATCCCGCTGTTCGATGCCGCGCCCGGCCGGGAGACGTTCCGCCATGCCGACCGCACGCGTCTGTTCGCGCTGCTCAAGGACTTCCCGAACGTACTGGTGCTCAGCGGCCACAGTCACACCCAGCAGCACTACTACCACGGTGCGGCCGAAGGCTGGCAGGGCAGCAAGCCGCTGCACGAGTACAACGTGGGCGCGGCCTGCGGGGCATTCTGGTCGGGCGTGAAGGACAGCAACGGCATCCCCGATGCGACCATGAGCGATGGCACCCCGAACGGCTATGCGGTGCTGTCGGTCAAGCCCGGTGGCGACTACGGCCTGCGCTATTACGTGGCGCGTGCGCCGGACGATTACCAGATCGCCCTGCATGCGCCGAAGGTGCTTCGCCAGGGCGCGTATCCGGCCTGGGGCGTATACGCCAACGTGTTCATGGGCCAGGCCGATTCGTTGGTGGAGTACCGCGTGGACGATGGCGCCTGGCAGCCAATGAAGCGCGTCGAGCAGCCCGATCCGCGCCTGCTGCAGGAGAACGTCGCCGACGACACCGCCGAGCGCCTGCGTGGCTTCGACCGCTCGCCGGAAGCCACGCCGTCACCGCACCTGTGGCGCGGCGCGCTGCCGACCCACCTGGCCGTGGGCGAGCACAAGGTGGAAGTGCGTGCCGTGCAGGGCGATGGCCCGACGGCCACGGCCAGCACCAGCTACCGCCTGCAGACCGCCAAGCCCTGATCACGGCGCCGTGGGTTCAGTACGGCGCTGTATGGCGCAGGCGGCTTTGCATTCCCCCGGCGATGCCTGAGAATCGCCGGGATTCAATCGATTCAACCAAGGCAAGCGAGTGAGCGCAGCGGTACCGGTTCCGGCTCAACCTGATGTGGCGCGGACCGCGGCCCACCGGGATTCCCCCCCTGACACGCTGATCGTGGCCGATGTGGGCGGCACGTTCGCCCGCGTCGCGCTGGCCACTGTGCGGGCGGGTGCTGCGCCACAGCTGAGCGGCCTGCAGCGTTATGCCTGCGCCGAGCACCCCAGTCTGGCCGCGATCCTGGCCGCTTTCATCGCCACGCTGCCGGCAGCGCCGGACAGTGCCGTGGTGGCGATCGCTGGCTTGCTGGACGGTGATCACTTGGTCAACACCAATCTGCCCTGGCCGGTCTCGGTCGCCCGGACCCGTCACGATTCCGGGCTGGCGTCGCTGGCGCTGATCAACGATTTCGAAGCGGTGGCCTATGCGATTCCGCACGTGGCGCCGGAGACGATGGTGGCCCTCAATGGCGATCCCGAGCCGGGACCGCGCTGGCCGGCGCTGGTGCTGGGCCCGGGCACCGGCCTGGGCGCAGCGCTGCGCTTCGAGGGCGGCGAGCGGCCGGTGCTGGCCAGCGAGGCCGGCCATGCCGCGTTGAACGCGTGCAACGGGCTGGAACTGGAGGTGCTCTCGCGCCTGCTGCAGCGTTGGGAGCACGTGGACAACGAGCGCGTCCTGTCAGGTGGCGGCTTGATGAACCTGTATCCCTGCCTGTGCGATATCCGTGGCGTCACGCCGCACTTGACGAGCACCGAAGCCCTGATCGCGGCCGCCCATGAGGGCGTGGATGCGGTGGCGGTCGAGACGCTGGAGGTGTTCTGCGCCTGGCTCGGCAGTCTGGCCGGCGACCTGGCCACGACCTTCGGTGCGCGCTCGGTCTACCTGGCCGGTGGCATCTCCACGCGGGTAGACCGCTTCCTGCGCGATGGCGGTTTCCGCGCACGCTTCCTGGCCAAGGGCGTGATGCACGATGTGCTGTGCCAGGTGCCGATCTGGCGGGTGGACCACGGCGAGCTCGGCGTGCTTGGCGCGGCGGTCTGGCATGCGGAGCATCGCTGCATCGTCGTGTAATTCCCTCATTTTCCGTTCGCTGGAGACCTACCCATGACTGACCGCAGGCGATTTCTCCAGGCCAGTGCCTTGGCCGCTGGCGCCCTCGCGCTGCCGACGTTGCAGGCACGTACTGCCTCCGGCGCGCGCGTCGTGTCCACCTGGGATTTCGGTGTGGGAGCCAACCAGGTGGCCTGGAAAACGCTGGCGAGCGGCGGCTCCGCGCTCGATGCGGTCGAGGCCGGCGCGCGCTGGGCCGAGAGCGATCTGTGCAATCCCACGGTCGGGCGCTGCGGCAATCCGGACCGTGACGGCGTGCTGAGCCTGGATGCCAGCATCATGGACGGCGATGGCCGCTGTGGTTCGGTGGCGGCGCTGAGTGATATCGCGCACCCCGTCTCGGTGGCACGGCGGGTGATGGAACAGACGCCGCACGTGATGCTGGTGGGCGAGGGCGCGCAGCAGTTCGCGGTGCAGCAGGGCTTTGAACGCAGGAAGCTGCTTACCCCGGAAGCCGAGAAGGCCTGGCGCGAGTGGCTCAAGACCGCGCAGTACACGCCCGAGATCAATGCCGAGCGCCGCAGCCGCCCCGGCGACAGCAGCAACCACGACACGCTGGGCATGCTCGCCATCGATGCCCAGGGGCATCTGGCCGGTGCCTGCACCACCAGTGGCATGGCCTGGAAGATGCACGGCCGCGTCGGCGACAGCCCGATCATCGGCGCGGGCCTGTACGTAGACAACGAGGTCGGCGCCGCCACCGCCTCGGGCGTCGGTGAGGAAATGATCCGCAATGCCGCCTCATTCCTGGTGGTCGAGCTGATGCGCCAGGGCCGCTCGCCGGCCGAGGCCTGCCGCGAGGCGATCGCCCGGGTAGTGCGCAAGCGCCCTGAGGCAAGCAAGACCCTGCAGGTGTGCTTCCTCGCGTTGAACAAGCACGGTGAGGTCGGCGCCTATGCGCTGCACCGCGGCTTTGTCTACGCGGTCTGCGACAAGGACCGGCAGGACGATCTGCGTGATTCCGCCTCGGTGTACACGAGCGAGCAGACGTGAGCGCGCCGTGCCGAGTGCTGGAGATCGCGTCCAATTCGGTGGCCTCTGCGTTGGCCGCCCAGCAGGGTGGCGCGGATCGGATCGAACTGTTCGACAACCTCGCCGAGGGCGGCACCACCCCGTCGCAGGGCAGCATCGCGGTCGCCCGTGATCGCCTGCAGATTCCGCTGTTCGTGCTGATCCGGCCGCGGCCTGGCGATTTCCTCTACACCGCGCTGGAGGCCGAGATCATGCTGCGCGATATCGCGTACTGCCGTGCACTCGGCTGCGAGGGCGTGGTGATCGGCGCGCTGGATGCCGACGGTGGCATCGACATGGCGTTGTGCCGTGAACTGGTGTCCGCGGCAGGTCCACTCGGCATCACGTTCCACCGCGCCTTCGATGCGGCGCGTGATCTGCCGGCGGCGCTGGAGCAGATCGTGACGCTGGGCTGCCAACGCATCCTGAGTTCGGGCGGACAGGCCAGTGCACTGGCCGGTGCCGATGTGCTGGCCGCCCTGGTGGCGCAGGCCGGCGACCGCATCTCACTCATGGCCGGTGCGGGAATCACTGCGGCCAACGCCGTGGAGGTAGCCCAACGCAGTGGGTGCGTTGAACTGCACGCCTCAGCGAAGGCGACGCAGCCGTCGGCAATGCGTCATCACAATCCCGAGTTGACCGGGTTGTCACCGGACTGGAACGTGACCGACACAGCGCACGTCAGAGCACTGCGCGCGGCTCTTGATAATAGTGATAATAGGGACGGAGGTAGTTAATCCGCGACGCCCGGCCGCAATTAACTACCTCCGTCCCCATTAGAAAAACGGCAGCCGCCTGTACAAGCGCAGCTGCCGTGGAGGACCGTTGCCCCGCCCGAAGGCGGGGGCGGGTGAGGCTTAGAACTTCCAGTTCACGCCGAAGTACAGCTGGCGGCCGGCATAGATGTTGGACAGCAGGCGGGCCTGGCTGTCATCGCCGATATAGCTCTGCAGCTCGGACTTGGTGGCGTTCAGTACCGAGGCGGTGACCGTCCAGTCCGGGGTGATGTTGTAGGCCACGTTGAGGTCGAGCTGGTCGTACGGCTTGGTGTAGGTGGTCATGCCGTTGTTCAGGCCGCCCACCACTTCGCCACGGCGGTTGTACGAGGCGCGGGCCAGGATCGTGTCGTTCTCATAGAAGATCGTGACGTTGGCCTGGTTCTTGGCGCTGCCCACCAGCGGCGAGGCACCGATTTCTTCCCCATCCAGCACGATCGAGGCGAGGTTGGTGTCGTTGTAGGTGTAGTTGGCCTGGACGCCGAAGCCCATGTCGAAGGTGTACTGGCCGTACACTTCAACGCCCTGCGAGACGCCGTCACGGCCGTTGGCTTCGGTGCGGTACTTCTGCACGGTGACCGACTGCCCGCCGACCGTCATCTGCTGGTCGCGCACCACCGGCACGGTGAAGTTGTCCACGTTCTTGCGGAACAGCGCCACGCCCGCGGCAGAGCCGGGCTTGAAGTACCACTCCAGGCCGAGGTCGAACTGGACGGCCTTGAACGGTTCCAGGTTCTTGTTGCTGCCCGAGCCGTACCAGCCCGGGGTGTCAGTACCACCGGCCACACGGCGGTCGTTGCTGTACTCCTCGCTGATGTAGTTCAGGCCGCCCGGGTAGGCGATGCTGGTATAGCCCGGCCGCGCGATGACCTTCGAGGCTGCGCCGCGCAGCACCAGGCTGTCGTTGATGTCCCAGGCGATGTTGAAGCTCGGCAGGAAGTCGGTATAGGTCTTGTCCAGCGAGCTGAGGGTGTAGACCTTGTCGCGCACCTGGTTGTCCGGCAGGCGCACGAAGCCACCCTGGCAGCGCAGGGTCGGATCCGCGGCCGGGTCATCGCAGCTCATCGGCGACCCGTTGGCGTTATCGACGAAGTAATCGTTGAAGCGCTCGACCGAATCGCTCGACTGGGCGAACTGCTCGGTACGCACCACGCGCACACCGACATTGCCGCGCAGGCGCTCGGTACGGAAGTTGGCCTGGAAGTACCCGGAGTAGATCTTCTCGTTGACGTCGTAGACGAAGTCTTCTTCGGTGCGGTTGTGCGAGCCGCCGTAGGTCTGGTTGAGGTAATTGATGTAGGCCGGGTAGTTGATGCCCGGGAACACGTTGGCGTTGAAGCCGCCGGCGATGTTGCTGATCGGGTTGGACAGGAAGAAGCCCGGCTGGGCATCACCGGCGGTGGAATCGCAGCCGGCCTGGTAACGGTTGTTGTCGTAGTCGGCCGGATCCAGGCCCTGGCACACCCAGTAGGTGTTGCCGGTGTTGCGGTGGACCTTGCCGTCACGGTACTTGGTGCCGAACTGGATGGAATCCAGCCAGCCGGTCTCGAACAGTTTGGTGAAATCGGCCTGGAAGTAGTTCTGTTCAACCTCGGTCTGCATCCACGACGAGTCGGTCGAGCCGGTGTCGACTTCGGCAATGCCGGCCATCAGCTGCTGCTGCAGGTCCGGGGAGAACTGCACCGACGGCGTGCCGGTCAGGTCCCATGCGGTGTACTGGTTACCCGACAGATAGTCCGGACCGACCTTGCGGCGCGGCTTGGCCGACATCCGGAAGTTCATCGACGGGCCACCTTCGGACCAGGTACGGCCACCGGTGAAGGACGCCTTCCACAGCGGGCTGATGTCCCATTCGACCGACAGGTCGGCGGTCTGCGAAAGCGCCTTTTCCTTGCTGTAGCCACCGGTCAGCTGCGGGGTGGGCAGGGTGCAGTCGTCCGGCCCCCAGCCGCCCGGCGCAAGGCCGGCCGCCGCGGCCTGTTCTTCGCTGCAGATGTAGGCCTTGCCTGGCAGCTTCTCGAACTGTGCGCCGGTCACGATGCTGCCGCTGGGATCGAAATCGAGCCCGTTGAGCAGCCGGCCGCCGGCCCAGTTACCGTCACCATTGAAGCGGGCCATGCTCCACTCCGGCACCTTGAGCATGTTCTGGGTGTAATCGCCCTGCAGCTCGAAGCGGAAGTAGTTGGCGGTCAGGGTCAGGTTGTCGAGCGGCTTGAACTGGAAGGTCAGCTGGCCGCCCTTGCGCTCGCGTTTTTCTTCCTTCACCGCGAAGTTGACCGAGGTCGGCATGAAGAAGTCGCTGTAGTTGCCGCCGGTCTGGTTGTTGAAGCCGGACTGCCCCCACCAGTAGTGGATACCATCCTGCGGCAGCGCATTGCCGTTGGCATCACGCGCGTCACCTGCGCCATACCACTGGTAGTCCTCGGTGCTGGCTTCCATGGTGCGGCTGGTGCGCTTCTGCTGCGTCACGCCCACCAGCACGCCGAAGCGTTCGTCCTTGCTGTGCCAGGAATACAGCGCCGAGGCCTGCGGATCGATGTCGTGGCTGGTGTCCGATGAGGTGCCTTCCAGGTTGACGTAACCGGAGTTGGCTTCCATATCGAGCGGGCGGCGGGTATGCAGGATCACGGTGCCACCGATGCCGCCTTCGTCGATGCGCGCTTCCGGGGATTTGAACAGCTCCGCGCTGGACAGCATGTTCGACGGCAGCAGCGTGTAGTTGAACGAACGCGACGCCTCGTTGTTGGTTTCCGAGGTGGCGACGTAGTTGCCGTTCAACTGGGTGAGGGTCAGGTCCGGCGCGAGGCCGCGCACGCTGACGCTCTTGCCTTCGCCGCCACTGCGCGTGATCACCACGCCGGGCACGCGCTGCAGCGCGTCGGCCACGTTCTTGTCGGGAAATTTGCCCACGTCTTCGGCGGTGATCACTTCGACCACGGCGTTGGCATCGCGCTTCTGCTGCAGGCTCTTCTCGATGGCGTAGCGATAGCCGGTGACGGTCACGCTGTCGAGCGTGGTCGCATCGGGGGTGCCGGTGGCCGGGGTTGCTTGTTGCGCGAAGGCGCTGGCCGGCACGATGGCCGTGGCCAACGCGCTGGCAATGGCCGCGGACAACGCAACGCGGCGGTGCATGCGTGACATCTTCATTCCACTCTCTCCCTCTCCTGGATTGAAACGGTGGCGATACGAATTCTTTGAATCGATCTAATGTTTGAAGCCGACTTTCTCGAGCGTCGAGTTGCCTGGCGCGTCCCGCATGCATCGCGTGGGGCAGTCCCCCGGCTCCCCACTTCCGGCAATCGTGACCGTTTTAAGTTGGATCGATCTAAACGATTGGCGGGGGATTTTTAGCACGACCGCGCGGGGGACGCATGCTGCTCCGCAATATGGATCCCGGCGGTGCTTTCGCTTGTGCCGGGCCGAGGCCGCGGCGGCGCTGGGTTGGCCGCCCCAGCCCTGTCGGCGGGCCGACGGGTGCCGATCCGCTTGCCCACGCGTGGGCGGTGCAGCCGAGTGCGCAACTGGACACGCTGCTGCTGGCCCCCAGGGTGCCGCCGATGTTGCAGCGCAGAATGCATCCCCCGAAATTCCCGTGCTTTACTTAAATCGATCTAAATTCACCGGGGTGTGGATTGGGTCCCAGTCCAGGGAACCAGCGGCGCCCGCCGCCACTGGTTCGCGCTGCCGCCACGTCCGCCAAGGAGTCCGTGTCCGTGACCCGTTTTTCTCACCGTCCTTCCGTTGTTCCCGCCGCCGGTGCCGTCCCGGCCCGCCGCCGCCCACTGGCGGGTCTGGCCTGCCTGCTGGCCCTGAGCTGCGCGCCGCTGTTGCTTCAGGCCGCGCCTGCGGCGCTGGAGCGCGAGGTCAACACCTTCATCGGCAGCAAGGACGATGGCAATACGTTCCCGGGTGCCTCGGCGCCGTTCGGCCTGATCCAGGTCAGCCCGACCGGTGAGCACTATGCTGGCTGGCGCTACGACGATCCCAAGATCCGTGGCTTCGGTCATTCCTTCCTGTCCGGCGCCGGCTGCTGGGAGCAGGGCGGCCAGGTCTCGGTCCTGCCGGTGACCGGCAGCATCGGCCCGGGCGGTGACTTCAATACCGACGACGCCAAGAGCTTCGACCACAAGCGCTACGCCTCCAGCTACACCCACGAGGGTGAAATCGGGCAGGCGGGCTACTACAAGGTGCGCCTGACCAACTACGGCGGCATCGACGCGGAGGCTACCGCACGCACGCGTGCCGCGGCCGAGCGTTACACCTTCGCCGCCGATGCGGGCACCGGCCACGTGCTGGTCAACCTCGGCCAGGCCAACGAGCGCCATTCGGTGATCGGCAGCGTGGTTGATGTTGTCGGCGACCGCGCGGTGGAAGGCAAGCTGGTCACCAAGAGCTTCTGTGGCGGGCATCAGTACACCACCTGGTTCCGCATCGAGTTCGACCGCCCGTTCAAGGCGTTCGGTACCTGGGGCGAGGGCGGCGGCCTGCCGGGCGCACGCCATGGCATGGAAGGCGAGCTCAAGCCCAGCGGCGCCTGGCTGAGCTTCGATCTGGCCAAGGGCCGTGCGGTGACCGCGGTCAGCGCGATCTCGCACGTGGATGACGAAGGGGCGCGCGCCAATCTGCGCAGCGATGGCATGCAGGGCGGTCGCCTGCTCGGCTTCGATCAGATGCGCCAGATGGCCCAGCAGCAGTGGCGCAAGGAATTGGCGGCCGTGCGTGTCCAGGGCGGCAGCAGCGACGACCGCACCGTGCTGTACACCGCGCTGTACCACGCGTTGCTGCAGCCGCTGACCGGCAGCGATGCCGACGGCCGTTACCGTGGCTACGACGACAACATCCATCGCGCCGATGGCTGGACCTACTACGAGTACTTCTCGCTGTGGGATACCTACCGCGCACAGAACCAGTGGCTGGCGTTGACCAAGCCGGAGGTCGCGCGCGATATCGGCCGCACCCTGCTGGCGATTGAAGCGCAGGGCGGTTGGCTGCCGCGTTGGGGCTACGCCAACTTCGAAACCAACGTGATGACGGGTGACCCGGTCACGCCGTTCCTGGTGGACCTGTGGCGCTTCGGCGCGCTGGCCGGCCGCGAAAGGGAGGCCTACACCGCGCTGCGCAAGAATGCGTTCGAGGTGCCGCCGATGAACTCGCGTCATGCGGGCCGTTCGGGCAACCCGAGCTACCTGGCCAATGGCTATGTCCAGTACGACCGCGCCTTCCCCTCCAAGGGCATGGACGTGGATCCGCACCACGGGGGTTCGGCGACGCTGGAGTACGCGCTGGCCGACTGCGCCCTGGCGCAGATGGCCGATGGCCTCGGCCATGCCGCCGATGCCGGCGTGCTGCGCGAGCGTGGCCGCAACTGGCACAAGGTGTGGGACCCGTCGGTGCGCGATGAAGAGGGCGATTTCAACGGCTTCCCGCGGCCGCGCATGGAAGATGGCGCGTGGTACCTGCCGGCCGATGGCGCGTACAGCCCGCGCTCGCACCATGGCTTCCATGAAGGCACCGCGTGGCAATACCAGTGGCTGGCGCAGCAGGACGTGCCGGGCCTGGTCCAGGCCATGCACGGCCGCGAGCAGGCCGCGCGGCGCTTGGATACCTTCTTCGCTTACGACGCGCTGGTGAAGTCGCCGCTGACCGCCGCCCGCAAGGAATGGGTGGTCGGTCCCTACAGCTACTACAACCAGTACCGCTACAACCCCAACAACGAACCGGACCTGCACGCGCCCTGGATGTACACGCTGATCGGGCAGCCGTGGAAGACCGCCACCGTGGTGCGCGCCGCGCAGCAGTTGTTCACCAACGCGCCCAACGGCGTCACCGGCAACGATGACCTGGGCACGATGTCGGCCTGGTACCTGTTCAGTGCGCTGGGCCTGTACCCGGCGGTGCCGGGCAGCGGCGAGTTCCTGTTGCATACGCCGCGCTTCGCCCGCGCCGAGATCGATCTGGGCCAGGGCAGGACGCTCACCCTGAAGGCGCCGGGCGCGGATGGCCGCCAGTTGCAGTATGTCCAGAACGTGCAGGTCGATGGCCGAGCGCATGCGCCGGTGTGGCTGGACTGGGCGCAGCTGCAGCGCGGTGGCACCATCGCCTTCGCCCTGGGCAGCACCGCGCAGGAGAACGGCTGGGGTACCCAGGCCGAGGCGCTGCCGGCGTCCTTCTGCGCCACCCCCGGCGCGGTACTGGAATGAGCCACACGCTGGTCCGCGCCGTGGCCAGCCCACCGGGGTTGACCCTCGGCGCGGGCAGGGACCGCTGGTCAATGCGATCGTTTAGGCTTGCACCTTGCTTGAGGAACCCGACGACCCGATGAAAGACAAGGCCACCCCCGCCGGCAAAGGCACGCGCGCGGTCACCGTGACCGACATCGCCGAAGCGATCGGCGTGTCGCGCGCGACCGTCTCGCTGGTGCTGCGTGGCAGCCCGCTGGTGAACGTCGACACCCGTGCCAAGGTGGAGGCCGAACTGCGACGGCAACGCTACGTGTACAACCGCGGCGCGGCCAATCTGCGTCGCCGCACGTCCTCAAGCGTGGCCCTGGTCATCAACGACCTGTCCAACCCGTTCTTCGCCGAATTCGCCTCCGGGGTGGATGAAGCGCTCGGCGGCAAGGGCTTCGTGACCCTGCTTGGCAGCACCGGCGAATCGCCGGAGCGGCAGCAGGCGGTGCTGACCACGCTGATGGAGCACATGCCCGCCGGGTTGATCCTGTCGCCGGCCGAAGGCAGCGATGCCGGGCAGCTGCGCCAGGTGCTCGGCCATGCCAACGTGCTGCTGTTCAACCGCGAACTGCCGGGGGCCGACTGGGACTTCCTGACCCTGGACAACCAGCAGGGTGCCTACCTTGCCACCCGTCATCTGATCGAACAGGGCCACCGCCGCATCGCGTTCTATGGCGGCCACGCGGTCTCCAGTTCGTGCCATCAGCGTCGTACCGGGTATGCGCAGGCGCTGGTCGAGGCGGGCATGCCGGTGCAGCCGGCGTGGCTGATCGAAACCTCGCCCAGCCGCCTGGATGCGGCTGCGCGCGCCGGCGAGCTGTTCGCGCTGGATGCCGTGCCGACCGCAGCGGTCTGCTACAACGACAGCGTCGCGCTGGGCCTGATGCTGGGCCTGGCCTCGCGCGGCGTGCAGCCGGGCCGCGACTTCGCGGTGACCGGTTTCGATGATATTTCCGAGGCCTCGGTGGCATCGCCGCCGCTGACCACGCTGACCGTCAACCCGCGCGAGCGCGGGCGACAGGCGGCTGAACTGCTGTTGCTGCGTCTGGATCATCCCGACGCGGCGCCGGCCCGTACCGTTGCACCGGTCCAGCTCCGCGTTCGCGAGAGCAGTGGCGCGATGACCGTCTGATGGTTTCCCCAATCACCTGCTCGCGCACTGAGGCGCGTACCTGAATGCCCATCTCTCCTACGCCCCGCCTCCCATCCTCATCCTCCGCTGCGCCCGTGGTGAACACGCGTGTCGCGCTGGCCGTGGCGACCACCATCTTCTTCATGTGGGGCTTCCTCACCTGCCTCAACGACATCCTGATCCCGCATCTGAAGGCGGTGTTCGAACTGAACTACGCCCGCGCGATGCTGGTGCAGTTCACCTTCTTCGGTGCGTACTTCCTGATGTCGCTCCCGGCCGGCCGGCTGGTTGCGCATCTGGGGTACAAGAAGGGCATCGTGGCTGGCCTGGCGATCGCCGCGGTTGGTGCGCTGGGCTTCTGGCCGGCCGCCGAACTGCGCGTGTATGAAGCCTTCCTGGGCGCCCTGTTCGTGCTGGCCACCGGCATCACGGTGCTGCAGGTCGCGGCCAACCCGTACGTGGCGCTGCTCGGTCCGGAACAGACGGCCTCCAGCCGGCTGACCCTGGCCCAGGCGCTGAACTCGCTGGGGACCGCGATCGCACCGATCTTCGGTGGCCTGCTGATCCTGGGCAACACGGTCAAGAGTGCCGACGAGATCGGCGCGCTGCCGGCTGCCGAGCAGATCGCCTACCGCGTGCAGGAAGCGCAATCGGTGCAGGGCCCGTACGCCGGCCTGGCCGTGGCGCTGTTCCTGCTGGCCGTGTTCGTCTACCTGTTCCGTCTGCCCGCGCTGACCGAGACCACCGAGCAGGCCGATACCAGCAAGCACACCCTGCTGGATGCGCTGCGCCATCGCCACGTGCTGTTCGGCGTGCTGGCGATCTTCTTCTACGTGGGGGCGGAGGTGTCGATCGGCAGCTTCCTGGTCAACTACCTGTCGCTGCCCAACATCGGCGGCTTCACCGAGAAGGAAGCCACCCATTACGTTTCGGCTTACTGGACGCTGGCGATGATCGGTCGTTTCGCCGGCTCGGCGATCATGACCCGGTTCTCGCCGCGTGTGCTGCTGACCCTGTTCGCGGGCATGAACGTGGCGCTGCTGGCCCTGACCATGCTCAGCCAAGGGCAGGTCGCGCTGTATTCGATCGTGGCGGTGGGCCTGTTCAATTCCATCATGTTCCCGACCATCTTCGCGCTGAGCATCGAACGCCTGGGCACGCTGACCAACAAGGCCTCCAGCCTGTTGATCATGGCCATCGTCGGCGGCGCGGTGGTGCCGTACCTGCAGGGCCTGCTGGCCGACCAGATCGGGCTGCATGAGTCCTTCATCCTGCCGCTGCTGTGCTACGGCTACATCATCTTCTACGGCCTGTCCGGTTCGCGCCCGGCCGTCGGATTCCGACAGGGAGCTTGAGGCCACGATGTCCAAGATTGTTTGTTTCGGCGAGATTTTGATCGATCTACTTGCCCAACCGCCGGCCACCCCGGACACCCCGCGTGCCTTCCTGCAGTATGCCGGCGGTGCGCCGGCCAACGTCGCCGTTGCCGCAGCGCGGCTCGGTGCGGACACCCATTTTGCCGGCATGCTCGGCCAGGACATGTTCGGCGACTTCCTCGCCGAGAGCCTGGCCAGTGCCGGCGTGGCGACCGACTGCATCGTGCGCACCGACGCCGCCAAGACCGCGCTGGCGTTCGTTGCCCTGGATGCCAGCGGCGAGCGCAGCTTCAGCTTCTACCGCCCGCCGGCGGCCGATCTGTTGTTCCGCAGTGTGCACTTCCACCCGAACTGCTTTGAAGGCACGCGCAGCTTCCACGTGTGCTCCAACAGCCTGACCGAGGCCGAGATCGCGCAGGCCACGCTGGAGGGCATGCGCCGCGCCCGCCAGGCCGGTGCGATGGTGAGCCTCGACCTCAACCTGCGCCCCGCGCTGTGGCCGACCGCTGTCGACCCGCTGCCGCGGTTGTGGGAAGCGCTGTCGCTGGCCGATCTGGTCAAGCTCTCGCGCGAAGAACTGGAGTACCTGGCGGCCGCAGTGCCGGGCGGCGACGCCGCCGTGATCGCGCGCCTGCTGGGTGCGCAGGCGCAGGCGGTGGTGATCACCGACGGTGCCGCGCCGATCCGCTGGCATACCCGCCACGCCCACGGCGTGCTCACCGGCTTCCGTGTCACGACGGTCGATTCCACCGCGGCCGGCGATGCCTTTGTCGGCGGCCTGCTGTTCGGGATTGGCGAGCGCGGCGGCGACGGCACCGGTTTTGCCGGGTTCTGCCAGGACCCCACCGCGCTGGTGGAGGCGATCCGGTTCGGCGCGGCCGTCGGTGCTTTGGCCGTGACCCGCAAGGGCGCCTTCGCCGCGATGCCCAGCCTTCATGAAGTCCAGCAACTGCTGCAGCAACAACAGGATGACGCCGCATGACCACGCCGGTTCCGCCGACCCCCGACTTCCGCTCGCCCGCGTTCCTGCGCGCCCACATCGCGCAGACGATGGCGTTCTACCAGCCGCATGAAATCGACCCCAAGGGCGGTTTCTTCCACTACTACCGTGACGATGGCAGCGTGTACGATGCCAGCCACCGCCATCTGGTCAGCAGCACCCGGTTCGTGTTCAACCATGCGATGGCTTACCGCGAATTCGGCAAGCCCGAGGATCTGGCGGCGGCCGAACACGGCGTGCGCTACCTGCGCGAGGTGCATCGCAATCCGGCCACCGGCGGTTATGCGTGGACGCTGCGCGACGGCGTGGTCGAAGACGCGACCAACCACTGCTACGGCGTGGCGTTCGTGCTGCTGGCCTACAGTTGCGCGCTGAAGGCCGGCATTGCCGAGGCGCGTTCGTGGATGGACGAGACCTGGCAGCTGCTGGAAACGCGCTTCTGGGAACCGGCGTTCGGCCTGTACAAGGACGAAGCCGATGCCGACTGGAACTTCACCGACTACCGCGGCCAGAACGCCAACATGCACATGTGCGAGGCGATGCTGGCCGCCTTCGAGGCCAGTGGCGAGCAGCGCTACCTTGATCGTGCGCTGTTGCTGGCCGACCACATGACCCGCCGCCAGGCGGCGCAGGGCGACGGCCTGGTGTGGGAGCACTACGACACCCAGTGGCAGATCGACTGGGACTACAACCGCCACAACCCCAAGCACCTGTTCCGTCCGTGGGGTTTCCAACCCGGGCATCAGACCGAGTGGGCCAAGCTGCTGCTGATCCTGGATCGCCACGTACAGGCCGACTGGCTGGTGCCGACCGCGCGGCATCTGTTCGATGTGGCGGTGGCGCGCAGTTGGGACGCCGAGCGTGGTGGGTTGTATTACGGCTTCGCGCCGGATGGCAGCGTCTGCGATGACGACAAATATTTCTGGGTACAGGCCGAATCGCTGGCCACCGCCGCGCTGCTGGCCAAGCGCACCGGCGATGCCGTGTACTGGGACTGGTACGACGCCCTGTGGGGCTACGCGTGGCAGCACATGATCGATCATCGCTACGGTGCCTGGTATCGCATCCTGGATGCGGACAACCGCAAGTACAGCGATGAGAAGAGCCCGGCCGGCAAGACCGATTACCACACCATGGGCGCGTGCTACGAAGTGCTCAACGTGGTCCGTTGAATCCGGAAGCCGACCGTCGGTCGGCTTCCCCGACATCCCGGTAGCGCCGACCGTTGGTCGGCTGCCCCCGCAGCCAGGCAGGTCCCCATGCGCGCGCACAGCCGTCTCCATGTCGTTGCACCGGCCAGCTGGCTGATGCTGGTCCTGCTGGCAGCATGGGCGCTGCCCGTGGCAGCCGCCCCGCTGGCGGCCGAGTGGTCATTCCGCCTGATGCCCGGCGATGCGCAGCTTCGTGCCCACCCGCAGCTAGCCGAGTGGCGTGCCGCACAGGTGCCCGGCGCGGTGCATACCGACCTGCTGGCGCGGGGGCAGTTTCCCGATCCTTACGTGGGTGCGCCGGAGGCCGGGCTGCAGTGGATCGGCCTGGCCGACTGGGAGTACCGCGCACGATTCGATGTGGATGCGACGACCTTGGCGCGCGCGCACGCCGAGCTGGCCTTCGAAGGCCTGGATACGTTCGCCACGGTCACGCTCAACGGCCAGCCGTTGCTGCAGGCCGACAACAGCCATCGCACCTGGCGTGCGCGGGTGGAGGGCAGGCTGCGGCCTCGCGGCAATGAACTGCGCGTCGTGCTGCGCTCGCCGATCCGCACGCTGCTGCCGGGCGTGCAGGCGATGCCGCACAAGATCGCCGGCAACTACCCCTCGCCGTATGGCGATGAGCCCAAAGACGCGATGGTCGGCAATTTCGTACGCAAACCGGGCTACCACTTCGGTTGGGACTGGGGCCCGCGTTACGTGACCGCGGGCATCTGGCGGCCGGTGACGCTGGAGAGCTGGGACGCGCAGCGGCTGACCGCGCTGGTGGTGCAGACCCGCAGCCTGGACGCGGCCAAGGCTGAGCTTGAGATCGCGGTCGAGGTGGAAAGCGCAGTGGTTGGTTCCGCGTCGGTGCAGATCGAGGTGCTGGATCCGGACGGCACGCGCGTGGCGCGCATCGACCGCAGGACGATGCTGAAGGCCGGTGACAACCGCGTCGCGGTGCCGGTGGCGCTGCAGGAGCCGCGGCGCTGGTGGCCGGCCGGGCAGGGCGAGCAGGCCCGCTATACCGTGCGTGCCACGCTGGCACCTGAGACGGCGGAGGCGACGCACATCGAGCAGCGCACCGGCCTGCGTACCGTCGAGCTGCGCCGCGAGGTGGACCGCAACGGCGGACAGGGCTTCGTGTTCGTGATCAACGGTGTGCCTATCTTCGCCAAGGGCGCCAACGTGATTCCGTTCGACATGTTCCCGGCGCGTGTGGACGCGGCGCGGATCCGGCGCGAGCTGACCGCGGCGCGCGATGCCAACATGAACATGCTGCGCAACTGGGGCGGTGGCTATTACGAAGAGGATGTGTTCTTCGATATCGCCGACGAGCTGGGGCTGCTGGTCTGGCAGGACTTCATGTTCGGTGGCGGCATGCAGCCCGGCTACGATCCAGCGTTCCGCGCGAACGTGGTCCATGAGGCGCGCGACAATGTGCGTCGTCTGCGCCATCACCCCAGCG
Organism: Stenotrophomonas sp. IS26; assembly: GCF_054188265.1. NCBI lineage: Bacteria > Pseudomonadati > Pseudomonadota > Gammaproteobacteria > Lysobacterales > Lysobacteraceae > Stenotrophomonas > Stenotrophomonas sp. IS26. The sequence continues at coordinate 207,025 of NZ_JBSZJV010000002.1, read as the reverse complement.
TGGTGCTGTGGTGTGGCAACAACGAAGAAGAGACCGCATGGAAGGACTGGGGCCACGGCCGTGACCTGACCGCTGCCGATCCTGCCTTCGCCGCGAGGGTCTGGCAGGGCTATGTGGAGCTGTTCGGCAACGACCTGCGCCAGGTGGTGGCCGAGGAAGGGCTGGGCGTGCCGTACTGGTCCAGCTCGCCGAGCAATGATCTGGACGAGAAGGCCAACGATTCCACCCGTGGCGACAAGCACTACTGGCAGGTGTGGGGCAACCCGGCGCTGCCGGTGACCGCCTACCTGCGCGAGACGCCGCGCTTCATGTCCGAATACGGGCTGCAGGCCTGGCCGGTGCTGCGCACGCTGGACGGCATCATTCCCGCCGCCGAGCAGCAGGTGGACAGCCCAACGGTGCGCGCGCACCAGAAGTTCATGGCGGGCGAGGGCAACCAGCGCCTGCTCAAGTACATTGAGGAGGAGTACGGCACGCCGCGTGACTTCCCCACGTTCGTCTACCTGAGCCAGGTGATGCAGGCCGATGGCATCCAGCTCGCTGCCCTGCATCACCGGGCCTCGCGGCCGTACACGATGGGCTCGCTGTACTGGCAGCTCAACGATGTATGGCCGGGGGCGTCGTGGTCCAGCATCGATTACGCCGGCCGCTGGAAGGCGCTGCACTTCCACGCCAAACGTTTCTTCGCCGACCACGCGGTGGCGGCGTTGCGCGACGAGGGCGTGACCCGGGTGAGCCTGCTCAATGATCGTCAGCAGGGCCTGCAGGCGACATGGCGGCTGCGCGTGCTCGATCTCGATGGCACCCAGCGCAGCGAGCAGCGGCACACCGTGGCAGTGCCACCGCTGTCAGCACTGGAGGTAGGGCAGTTCGCCGATGCCGTGTTGTTGAAGGGCGCCGATCCGGGCCGCACCGTGGCGGTGGTCGAGCTGTTCGACGGCGCCACGCTGTTGTCGCAGCAGGTGGTGTATTTCGTCCCGGCCAAAGCGTTGGCGCTGTCACCGGCGAAGATCGACAGCGCGCTGCGCGCCGATGGCGACGGCTACCTGCTGACGCTGCGCTCGCCGACGCTGGTGCGGGCGCTGTGGATCGACTTCGATGGGCTGGATGCCGCGCTGGAGAACAATGCGCTCGACCTGTTGCCGGGTGAAACGGTGACGATCCGGCTGCGCGCGGAGGCGGATCTGGCCACGCTGCGCGGCGCGTTGCGCCTGCACTCTTTGGCAGATATCCGGAGGTAGGGCCACGCCATGCGTGGCTGGCGTGGTACCGGAATCGCGCGAAAGGCATCCACGCGTGGCGTGGATCCACCCGTTACAGCGTGATCTGCTGGAAGTTCTCGACGCGGTCGTGGCCGTGGGTGGCCTCACCGCTGCGCGGCAGCGGGTAATCGTCCAGGCGGTCGATCAGGCGCGTCTGCAGGCCGGCGTCGCGCGCGGCATCCAGCTCTTCCACCACGTCAGACAGGAACAGGATCTGCGCGGCCGGTACGTCGATCGCCTCGACGATGTGACGGTAGCTGTCGGCCTCACGCTTGCCGCCCACTTCGGTGTCGAACCAGCCCGAGACCAGCCCGGTCAGGTCACCGGCTTCGCTGAAGCCGAAGAACAGCTTCTGCGACGGCACCGAGCCGGAGGAATACACGTACAGCGGCTTGCCCTGCGCATGCCAGCCCTTCAGGACGGCGGCCACTTCCGGATAGAAGTGCGCCTTGTAATCGCCGTTGCGGTAGCCGCTTTCCCAGATCATGCCCTGCAGCGCCTTGAGCGCGGTGTGCTTGCGGTCCTGGTCGATCCAGCCCTGCAGCGTCTCCACGATCAGGCTGTCCTGGCAGGCACCACCGATCTCCACCGCCACCGCGTCTAGCCAGCGGCGCACCTGCGGCTCCTGGCCGTGCGCGGCGACGAACGCCGGCAGCGCCTTGCGCGCATACGGGAACAGCACGTTCTTGACGAACGAAATGCTGCTGGTGGTGCCCTCGATATCGGTGAGGATGACGGTCGGTTGCGGCATGGATCAGTCGGCCTGGTGCTGTGCGGGGTGGTAACGCGGGAAGGTCTGGGCGATGTCGCTGCCGGTGAAATGGCCGACCCAGCCATCCGGCTCGGTGAAGAAGCGGATCGCCACGAAACTCGGTTCCTCGCCCATATCGAACCAATGGGTGATGCCATCGGGCACGGCGATCAGGTCGTTCTTGACGCACTCGATCTCGTAGACCTTGCCGTCCACGTGCAGGGTGAACAGCCCGGAGCCGGCGACGAAGAAGCGGACTTCATCTTCCTTGTGGAAGTGCTCGTCCAGGAACTTCCTGCGCAGCTCGGCGCGGTTCGGGTTGTCCGGCGCGATCGAGGCGACGTCCACGCTCTTGAAACCGTGCGTGGCGACGAGACGGTCGATATCGACCTTGTAGGCGGCGAAGACCTCGTCCTGGCTGGCGCCCGGCGCGACCTCGTGGGCCGCCTGCCAGCGCTCGAACGTGACGCCGATCTTCTTCAGTTCGGCAGCGATCGCCTCGCCATCCCGGCTGTCGAACAGCGGGACATCCGGGGCGGTGTCATCAAAGATACGGAGTCGGCTCATGGCGGCGGCATCGAGGCGAAGAGGGGAAGGAAAGGGTACCAGTGCGGCGCCGGGGTGGGGGCGACGTACTGATGCCGATGCGCGGAATACAGATTCTCTTCAGGAATCTGAGCGCGATCAGCCACGCAGCTTGCGCAGTTCCAGCTCACAGTGCAGCAGGAATTCGAAGGCTTCCATGTGGCGGCGCGCCTCGGCCATGGTGCGGCCCCACGCGTACAGGCCGTGGCCGTCGATCAGGTAGCCCCACAGCGGCTGGGTGTCGAGCAGGGCATCGACCTGGGCCGAGAGCACGTCCATGTCCTGTGTATTGGCGAACACTGGCACATCGATCGCCATCTCGTGGGTGCTGTTGCCGTGGAAGGCCTTCAGCAGCTCGTAGCCTTCCAGGCGGATATGGCCCTGCGGCGCATACAGGCGCGAGGCGATGGTCTGCACCGGCGAATGGGTGTGCAGCACGCAGCCGATCTCCGGGAACCGGCGATACAGCTGGGTGTGCAGCAGCGTCTCGGCGGACGGGCGCAGCGGGCGGCCGACGGCCTGGCCGTCGAAATCGACCACCATGATGTCGTCCTCCACCAGCCGGCCCTTGTCCTTGCCGGACACGGTGATCGCCGCGTGGCGGTCATCCAGGCGGTGGGAGAAGTTGCTGCTGGTGGCCGGGGTCCAGCCGGCGTGCGCCAGCTCACGGACGTTGTCGATCAGCAGCTGGGCCAGCTCGCTCAGGCGCGCGGTGTCGTACGGGAAGGTGGGGGTGCTCATGGGGCTATTTTACGGCGCTTCCATCGATTTCGCGCGCTCTGCGGTAGTGCCGGCCGCCGGCCGGCTCCTCATGAGCGTGTTGGGTGCAGGTGGAGCCGGCCAGCGGCCGGCACTACTTGCGCAGCCGGCTATGGCGATACCCATAACAGAAATAGATCGCGAAACCGCCCAGCGTCCAGAAGCCCATCAGCATCCAGTTGTGGGCCGTCATCGCCGTCAGCAGCGCGATGCAGCTGAGCACGCCCAGGCTGCAGATCAGCCACGCCATCGGCATCCGGAACGGACGCGGCAGGTCCGGTTGGGTACGGCGCAGGATCAGCACGCCCGCGCAGACCGCCGCGAACGCGATCAGCGTGCCCATCGAGGTCAGCTCACCCAGCACGTCCAGCGGGAACACTGCCGCCAGCAGCGCGATGCCGATACCGGTGATCACGGTGTTGATGTGCGGCGTGCGGTACTTGGGATGGATCTTGGTGAACAGGGACGGCAACAGCCCGTCGCGGCCCATGATCATGAAGATGCGCGGCTGCGCGATCACCATCACCAGCACCACCGAGGACAGCCCGATCAGCGCGCCGATCTCCACGACCACGCGCAACCAGCCCAGCTGCGGATGCGCCGCCACCGCGGTCACCACCGGCTCATCGGTCCCCAGCAGTTGGTACGGCACCAGCCCGGTCATCACCGCGGCCATGGCGATGTACAGCACGGTGCAGATCACCAGCGAGAGCAGCATGCCGATCGGCATGTCGCGCTGCGGCTTGTGCGACTCCTGCGCGGCTACCGACACCGCCTCGAAACCGATATAGGCGAAGAACACCATTGCCGCACCGCGCAGCACGCCGTCGAAGCCGTACTTGCCCGGGCCTTCGTTTTCCGGAATGAACGGGGTCCAATTGGCCGGGTCCACGTACTTCCAGCCAACCACGATCACCAGCACGATCAGCGCGGTCTTGAGCACCACCATCGCCATGTTCATGGCCGAGGATTTGCTGATGCCCACGTAGCACAGCCAGGTCAGCAGCAGCACCAGCACCGCGGCCGGGATGTTGGCGATGGCGCCGGTCGGGCGCAGCTGGCCATCCAGTGGCGCGCTGACCAGCGCGGCGGGGAGATGGATGTCGAAATGGCTGAGCAGGCTCAGGAAATAGCCGGTCCAGCTGACCGCCACGGCCGAGGCGGAGACGCCATATTCCAGCACCAGCATCCAGCCGATGAACCAGGCCGAGAGCTCGCCGAAGGTGGCATAGGTATAGGTGTAGGCACTGCCGGAGACCGGCACCATCGCCGCGAACTCGGCGTAGGCCATCGCGCAGAATGCGCAGCAGATCGCGGCGAGCACGAACGACAGCATGATCGCCGGGCCGGCGTGGTTGGCCGCGGCCTGGCCGGTGATCACGAAGATGCCGCCGCCGATCACCGCGCCGATGCCCAGCGCGGTCAGGCCCCAGGGGCCGAGGGTGCGGCGCAGGCTCAGGCCGTTGGCGTCTTCATGGGCGGCGTGCGGATGCTTGGTGGCCCACAGTTGCTTGAACATGGTTTGGATGTCTTCTCAGGCGCGACGTATCAAACGGCCGGGCCGGCACGTGGCCGGCCCGGCAGCACTCAGGCGTTCTTCTTGTTCAGCTTGCTGTGGCGGATGCCGTAGCCGAAGTAGATGCACAGACCCAGCAGGGTCCAGGCCACGAACAGGTGCCAATGCACGACGAACGCCTGGTAGAACAGGAACAGGCAGGCCAGGGCGCCCAGCGGGCAGATGACCCACACCAGCGGCACGCGGAACGGTCGCTCCAGTTCCGGGCGCGTGTAGCGCAGGACAAGCACGCCGATGCAGACGGTGGCAAAGGCCAGCAGGGTGCCCATCGAGACCAGTTCACCGAGCACGTTCAGCGGCACGGTACCGGCCAGGGTGGCGGCAATGGCGCCGACAACGATGGTGCTCCAGTACGGGGTACGGAAGCGCTTGTGCACCTTGCCGAAGATCTTCGGCAGCAGGCCGTCGCGCGAGATCGTGTAGGCGATGCGGGTCTGGCCCATCATCATCACCAGCACCACCGAGGAGAGGCCGGCGATCGCACCGATTTCCACGGCGGTCTTCAGCCAGGACAGGGTCGGGTAGGGCTCCAGCGCGGTCGCGACGGGCTTGTCCGTGCCCAGCAGGTGGTACGGCATCATGCCGGTCAGCACGGCGCAGACGATGATGTAGACGATGGTGCACACGGCCAGCGAGCCGAGCAGGCCGATCGGCATGTTGCGCTGCGGGTCCTTGGTTTCGCCGGCGGCGGTGGAGACCGCATCGAAGCCGATGTAGGCGAAGAACACGATGGTTGCCGCACGGAACACGCCACTCCAGCCGAACTCACCCGGCACGCCGGTGTTCTCCGGAATGAAGGGGGTCCAGTTGGCCGTATCCAGGTGCGCGGCGCCGAACCCGATGAACAGACAGATCACGGTGACCTTGATCGCCACGATGATCGCGTTGACGAAGGCCGACTGCGTCACGCCGACGTACAGCAGGCCCGAGACGGCCGCCACGATCAGCACCGCCGGCAGGTTGAACAGCTTGCCGGAGGAGATGAACTCATGGCCAGTCCAGGCGATGGGCGCGGCGCTGAGCGCATCGGGGAAGGGCATGTTCAGCGTGGTGGTGATGAAGCTGATCAGGTACGCCGACCAACCCACCGCGACCGAGGCCGAGGCGAACAGGTACTCCAGCACCAGGCACCAGCCGATGAACCAGGCCATGCCTTCGCCGAGGGTGGCGTACGAATAGGAATAGGCGCTGCCGGAGACCGGCATCATCGCCGCGAACTCGGCGTAGCACAGGCCGGCCAGCGCGCAGGCAAAGCCGGCGAACACGAACGAGAGCATCACCGCCGGGCCGGCATGGTTCGCCGCGGCCTGGCCGGTGAGCACGAAGATACCCGCACCGATCACCGCGCCGATACCCAGCAGGATCAGGTGTTTCGCTGTGAGGGTCCGCCTCAGTGTGGGCTCGCCGTCCAGGCTGCCTTCGATGGGCTCGCCGGCATCGACGTGCGGTGCCGGTGCGACCGGTTTGACCCTCAACAGAGACTTCAGCATGCAGTGCTTCCCTAAATGAACAAAGGTGAGGCGCGCGGTACATTGCCGCACGCCCTGATGGCGACTGGGCGCCCCAGCGGTGCGGGGGCCGCTGTACCTTAGCCAAAGCTGAAGCCGCTGTACAAGCACAAATGCAGCATGGCCGAGCGATAATCGGCCAAATCCGCACGATGCCTGCACCTGCCATGTCGCTGAACCTCGAATCCGTTGCCATTCCTGACGCCGCCCTGCGCAGTCAGCTTGATGCTTACGCCCGCCGACACCCCGAGCACGCGGCATTGGCTGACGAATTCAGCACAGTGCTGGACGATCCGGACAACCCGTTCCTGCGCGAGCGCCTGGCCGGGCACTTCACCGGCAGCGCGTGGCTGGTCAGCGCCGACGGGCAGCGCGTGCTGCTGACCCACCACCGCAAGCTGGACCGCTGGCTGCAGCTGGGCGGCCACGCGGATGGCGAGCGCGATCTGGCCCAGGTGGCGCTGAAGGAAGCCGAGGAGGAATCCGGGCTGACCGCGCTGGTGCTGGAGGATGGCGAGTTGTTCGACATCGACAAGCACTGGATTCCCGAACGCAAGGACGTCCCGGGGCATTGGCACTACGACGCGCGCTACGTCGTGCGGGCGCTGGGCAGTGAGCAGTTCGCGATCAGCGACGAATCGCTGGCGTTGGCCTGGCGCGAGATCCGTGACGTGGCCAATGCGGCGATCGAGACCCCCGATGGGGATGATTCGTTGCCACGCATGGCCAAGCGCTGGCTGGCGCGGTGATTTAACAGGATTTAACAGGGACGGGGGTAATTATTAATTACCCCCGTCCCCTTTAATACATTAATACAGCACGCGGGTGCGCAGGGTGCCGGGGATCGCCGCCAGCTCCTCGCGCACCGCGCCGGCCTGGGCTTCGCTGGCGGTGATGTCGATCACCACGTAGCCCACCTTCGGGTCCGTACGCAGGAACTGGCCGTCGATGTTGACGTTGTGGCGCGAGAAGATCTCGTTGACCTTGGAGAGTACGCCCGGCACGTTCTGGTGGATGTGCAGCAGGCGCAGGCTCTCGGCGTGCTCGGGCAACGTCACTTCCGGGAAGTTGACCGCCGACAGGGTGCTGCCGTTGTCGCTGTAGCGCACCAGTTTGGCCGCCACTTCCACACCGATGTTGTCCTGTGCTTCCAGTGTGCTGCCGCCAACGTGCGGGGTCAGGATCACGTTGTCGTGGGCGGTGAGCGGGGAGACGAAGACATCGCCGTTGCCCTTGGGCTCCACCGGGAACACATCCAGCGCCGCACCACCGAGGTGGCCCGAGCGCAGCGCCGCATCCAGCGCGTCGATGTCGACCACGGTGCCGCGCGCGGCGTTGATCAGGTGTGCGCCGGGGCGCATGCGCGCCAGTTCGTCGGCACCGATCATCCACTGCGTGGCCGGGGTTTCCGGCACATGCACGGTCACGATGTCGGCGCGCGCCAGCAGGTCATCCAGGCTGATCGCCGCGCGGGCATTGCCCAGTGACAGCTTGGTTTCCACATCGTGGAAGATCACCTGCATGCCCATCGCCTCGGCCATCACGCCGACCTGGGTGCCGATATGGCCATAACCGATGATGCCCAGCGTCTTGCCGCGCACCTCATGGCTGCCGGCGGCCGACTTGGACCAGCCGCCGCGATGGCACTCGGCGTTTTTCTGCGGGATGCCGCGGGTCAGCATGATCGCTTCGGCGATCACCAGCTCGGCCACGCTGCGGGTGTTGGAATAGGGGGCGTTGAACACCGGGATGCCGGCCAGTTCCGCCGCCTCCAGGTCGACCTGGTTGGTGCCGATGCAGAAGCAGCCGACCGCCATCAGGCGCTTGGCGTTCGCCAGCACCTCCGCACTGAGTTGCGTGCGCGAACGGATGCCGACGATGTGGGCCTCGGCGATGCGCGCCTTCAGTTCGTCTTCGGGCAGCGCCTTGCTGTGCAGTTCGATCTGCGAATAGCCGGCCGCGGTGAACACGTCGATCGCGGTCTGGCTGACCCCCTCGAGCAACAGTACGCGGATATCCTGCTTCGGGAACGAGGTCTTTTTCGGCGACATGGGCGGCGTGCGACGTGTGGCGGCGGGAGCCCTCAACTATGCCAGAAGCCGGCCGCGATGGTGCGGTGCGCCAATCGATGTCCAAACGGTTTCAGATGCACCTATTTGGGTGAGGCCGACGAGCCGCGGGAACAGGCCCCGCTACTGGACGCGGCGTGGAGTGGCTGGCAGGCTTGCGGGCTCCCCCGGCACCGCCAGACGCCCCATGACCGATCCGCGCCTTGATTCGCTGTTGCACGCTTGCCCCGGGCTGCGCCTGAAGACCGATCCGGCCGATCTGGAGCACTACGGCCGCGATTGGACCCGGCGCTGGACACCCGCGCCGCTGGCGATCGCCCTGCCGGGCACGGTGGAGGAGGTGCAGGCGATCCTGCGCTGGGCGACCGCCCAGGGCGTGGCCGTGGTGCCCTCCGGTGGCCGCACCGGCCTCTCTGGCGGCGCGGTGGCAGCCCACGGTGAGCTGGTGCTCAGCCTGGAGCGGATGAACAAGCCGCTGGCCTTCGATGCGGTCGACCGCACCCTGACCGTGCAGGCGGGCATGCCACTGGAGGCGGTGCACAACGCGGCGCTCGAGCATGGCCTGATCTACCCGGTGGATTTCGCCGCGCGTGGTTCGTGCTCGATCGGCGGCAACATCGCCACCAATGCCGGTGGCATCCGCGTGATCCGCTACGGCAATACCCGCGAGTGGATCGCCGGCCTGAAGGTGGTGACGATGGCCGGTGAGCTGGTCGAGCTCAACAAGGGCCTGATCAAGAACTCCAGCGGCTATGACTTCCGCCAGCTGCTGATCGGCTCGGAAGGCACGCTCGGCGTAATCGTCGAAGCCACCTTGAAGCTCACCGATCCGCCGCCGGCCAGCAACGTGATGCTGCTGGCGCTGCCCTCGTTCGAGGTGTTGATGCAGGTGTTTGCCGCTTTCCGCGAGCGGCTGCAGCTGCAGGCCTTCGAGTTCTTCACCGACCGCGCGCTCGGGCATGTGCTGGCGCATGGCGCGCAGGCACCGTTCGACGAGGTCCACCCGTATTACGTGGTAACCGAATTCGCTGCCGGCGACGAGGCGCAGGAAGCCGCCGCGATGGCCGCGTTCGAAGACTGCATGGAGCACGGCTGGGTCAGCGATGGCGTGGTCAGCCAGAGCGACGCGCAGGCCGCGCAGCTGTGGCGCCTGCGCGAGGGCATCACCGAAGCGGTGGCGCGCTACACGCCCTACAAGAACGATGTCTCGGTGCGGATCTCGGCGATGCCGGCCTTCCTTGCCGAAACCCAGGCCCTGATCGGGCAGGCCTACCCGCAGTTTGAAGTGGTCTGGTTCGGGCACATCGGCGACGGCAACCTGCACATCAACGTGCTCAAGCCGGACGAGACCGCCGATGCGGAGTTCCTGACCCAATGCGAGCATGTCACCAAGCTGCTCGCTGGTGTGCTGGCGCGCTTTGACGGCAGCATCTCGGCCGAACACGGGATCGGCCTGGTTAAAAAGGGCTACCTGGACAGCACGCGCAGCGCGCCGGAAATCGCACTGATGAAGGCGGTCAAACGTGCGTTTGATCCCCAAGCGCTGCTGAATCCCGGCAAGCTCTTCGACCTCTGAGGCAAGACAGGATTTCACGCAGCCTATACGCTCTGTGCTTTCCACCGCGAACGACACCCCGATGATGCGTCCGATCCTGCTTGTTGCCGTGCTCGCCCTGCCGTTGTCGGCGATGGCCTCCAGTTTTGCCGGCAGCTCTGCCGGTTCCGCCTCCGGCGCGTCCTCGGCCGGTTCGTCCAGCTCGGGCGATGACAAGATCGTGCTTGATGCGCGCGATGATGCAGCCGCCTTCGTGGCCAGCGACGGTGCGATCCGTGGTGCCCGTCTGGAAGCTGCGCTGCTGCACCTGCGCGAACAGAGCGTTGCGAAGCAGCAGGCCAGTGACATGGCGCTGGCCAGGACCCTGCTGGCCCGCTGATGCGAACGCTTGGTCAGGTCCGCCGCTGGCGCTGGGCGGTCCTGATCGCGTGGCTCGCCGCGCCGTTCGCACAGGCGGCGCTGCAGCTGGAGCTGCAGCCGCAGGGATTGAGCGTGGCGCAGATCGTGGCCGCCGAGCGTGCCCTGCAGCAGGTGCACACGCGCCTGCCAGCGCCGTGGCAGGCACGTTTCCAGCACCCGGTGCAGGTGCGCTGGTCGGAAACGCTGCCGGCCCACGTGCACGGCCGCACCCGCAACGGCACGATCACCCTGCAGCGCGCGTTGCTGGACACCGTGCAGGACGATCAACCGTTGCCACGCCCGCTCGAAGCCGCGCTGATCCATGAATTGACCCATGTGCTGGACCGTTCGCCGCAGGGTGGCTGGTCGCGCGATGCGCGTCTGCGTGACCTGGCCGGCTGGCAGCGACGCCCGTGGAAGCTGGGGCGTACAGCGAATGCCTTCAGCGAGCGCAGTCCGGACGATTACGAGCGCATGCGACCGGCCGAGTTCCTGGCGGTCAACGCCGAGCACCTGCTGCTCGATCCGGATTACCCCTGCCGCCGTCCGGCCGTCGCCGCGTGGTTTGCCGAGCACCTTGGGCCGAACGACCCGGCCGAGGGATGCGACACCCGTCTGCCGTTGATGCAGGCCGAAGAGGAGGCGGGCGCGGCGACGCTGCTCGAACTGGATCCGGCCCGGATCTACGCGGTGGACTACCTGCTCGCCGAAGGCAATGACCAGCTGATGAGTCGCTGGGGCCACAGCATGCTGCGCCTGGTGATCTGCGCGCCAGGCCGCCCGCGTGGGCCGGCCTGCCGGATGGATCTGTCCCATCACCGCGTGCTGTCCTACCGTGCCTTCGTCGGCGATGTACAGATCTCCAGCTGGCGCGGGCTGACCGGTGCCTATCCTTCGCGCCTGTTCGTGCTGCCGCTCAACCAGGTCATCAACGAATACACACAGGTGGAACTGCGGGGGCTGTCTTCCGTGCCGTTGGCGTTGGATGCGCCGGACATCGCCAGCCTGCTGGAGCGCGTCGCGCAGGTGCACTGGAGCTATGACGGGCGCTATCTGTTCGTCAGCAACAACTGCGCGGTGGAGACCGGCAAGCTGCTGCAGGAAGGCGTGCCACGCCTGGCTTCGCCGGGGTTGAACCGGCTCACCCCGCGCGGGCTGCTGACCCGCCTGGAGCGCCAGGGCGTGGCCGACGCCAGCGTGCTGGCCGATCGCGGGCAGGCGACGCGACAGGGCTACTACTTCGCCTCCGCCGAGGATCACTACCAGCAGTTGTTCGATGCGGCGCGCCAGCAGCTACGGCTGGGCACGACAACCGTCGGCGAGTGGTTGCGGCAACCGGCCAGCGAGCGTGCACGCTGGGTAGGGCAGGGTGATCTACGTGCCACCGCCGCCCTGCTGTTGCTGGAACAGGCTGCCCTGCGTCGCGAAGAACTGCGCGCACGCGACGTGCTGAAGCGGCTGCTGGGCGATCCGGCCAAGGAAGATGCTGCGGCGCGCGACACGCTGCGCGCGTTGCTGGAAGACACCGGCCAGCTGATCAGCCCGGCCGCACTGGTGGCGGGGGGCGGCTACGGGCTGCCGTCGGCGCACGAGCGGGCGCAGGCCAGCGAGGCGGCGGCGCGGCTCAGTGCACAGGGTGTGCCGGCCTGGCAGGCGTTACAGACACAGCTCAAACACCGCCTGCCACAGGCACAGCAACGCGAACTGGCCCTGATCGACAGCAACCTGGCACGGCTGGGTGCGCGCATGCGTGCGCTGGCGCGAGAGGACGAAGGACGGGTCGCACCGCACTGAACCGCGTGTTCAGCGATGCCCGGAAGGTCAGCGTCGCTTCACCTGTTCTCACGGCCCGGCAGGTACGATCAAGTGTTGTCGACGTTATCGCAAGGAGTCCCTCATGCGCGCATCCCCCTGGTTGTTGAGCCTGGCCATTACCGGCGCACTCGCCGCCTGCCAACCGGCCAGCCAGAGCAGCCCCGCCGCCGATGGCAGCGAAGCGCCGCCCCCGATCGATGCCTCCACTGCTGAAGAGCGCGCGTATGCGTTCCGCTGTGGGGAGCTGGAAGTGCATGCTACTTACCGCGGTCAGGATTCGGCAACGGTGGTGGTGGGCGACCGCACTTTCCCGATGTCCTCGCAGCCTGCAGCGTCCGGCGCGAAGTATGGCGATGGGCAGGGCAACGAATTGTGGACCAAGGGCACCACCGAAGGCAGCCTGATCCTGAAGGGCGAGCCGGACCGCACCTGCACCGGCACCGGCGAGCAGGGCGGACAAGCACCGCCGGCCAATGCGACCGCCCATGGGGAGACGGACGCCGATGCGGCAGGCGGATTCCGCGCGACCGGCAATGAGCCCGGCTGGCTGGCCCAGGTCGGTGCGGGTGCCACCCCGGCGCTGCACATCGAGATGGATTACGGCGAGCGCAAGCTCGAGATTTCCAGCCCCACCCAAGGCCGTGACGGCTGGTCGGGTACTGCCGCCGATGGCACCCCGGTCAAGCTGACCTTCCAGCGCACGGTGTGCCAGGACGACATGAGCGGCCAGGCCTTCGGTGCCACGGCCATGCTCACGGTCGGCGCGCGCCAGTACCACGGCTGCGGGGATTTTGCCGGCGCGCCCTCGTTGGCGGCCAAGCCCTGATCCAGCAAGCTCTGACTCAGTTGAAGGCACCGGATGCGCGCATGCGCGTCCGGTGAACCATCACATGCCGCGCGGGCAGGGGTTGGGCAGCGCCCGGCTGTCGGCATCCAGCATCAGCTCATTGCGGGTGCCCAGCAGCATCAGTTCGGTGTGCACCAGGCAGTTGTCGGCATGGCGCTGCAGGAGTTGATTGAAGCGCCGGGCACGGTCGTCGCAGCTCTCGTGGATCGCGTAGGCCAATTCGCGCGCACGGTCTTCGTCGTACGCTTCTTCGCCAGCGAAGTGCTGGCACGCGCTTTCGCGCGCCAGGAAGGCCTGCACATCGCCGGGCATCGCGCAGTACATGCGGATGTCCTCGGCCACGAACACCTCCGCCGGGACGTCGCAGCGCTCACCGTGGGCGGTCTCAGCCAACGTGGCGGGTGCGCGCGGGGTATCCAATGTCTCACTCTCCACCGCCCGCGGCGAGCACGCCGCGAGCAGCAGGAGCAGGACGATCAGTGCAGACCGTTTAGTCGGCACGGCCGGCGAATTCACCGGTGGTGGTATTGACCAGCACACGTTCACCGTTGGCGATGTACTCCGGCACCATGATTTCGATGCCGGTGCTGAGCTTGGCCGGTTTCGGGCGCTTGGTGGCAGTGCCGCCCTTGAGCTCCGGCGGCGTTTCGACCACTTCCAGCACCACGCTGGTCGGCAACTGCACGCCCACCGGGGTCTCGTCGATCACCTGCACGTAGATGCCGGTCAGGCCATCGGTGATGTAGCCGGCGTCATCGCCGAGCACATCCGCATCGACCATGTACGGGGTGTAGTCCTCGTCATCCAGGAAGACGAAGGCGTCGCCATCCATGTACGAGTAGGTGGCCTGGCGGCGCAGCAGCTCGACTTCCGGCAGGTTGTCGTCGGCGTCGAAGCTGGAGTCGAGCTTGTTGCCGCCCGGCACGCTGTACATGATGAAACGGAAGCGGACATTGCCGCCGCGGCCCTGCGGGGAGCTGCGTTCGATGTCGCGGATCTGGTAGACGCCGTTGTTGAATTCGACGACGTTGCCTTTCTTGATGTCGCTGGCTTTCATGGGAATGAAGGTCGGTTCGTGGAGGTGGCGGGTGCCGGAACCGGGCACCCAGCGGGTTGCGTGCTCGCTTACTTCGGCGCCAGACGCACGGCGCCGTCAAGGCGGATGGTCTCGCCGTTGAGATAGGTGTTGCCCAGGATATAGGCGACCAGGCCGGCGAAATCCTCCGGCTTGCCCAGGCGGGGCGGGAACGGGATCGAGGCGGCCAGCGATTCCTGCACGGCCGGCGGCATGCCATCGACCATCGGGGTCCAGAAGATGCCCGGGGCGATGGTCATCACGCGGATGCCGAAGCGCGACAGTTCGCGGGCCATCGGCAGGGTCATGCTGACCACGCCGCCCTTGGAGGCGGCATAGGCGGCCTGGCCGATCTGGCCCTCGTAGGCCGCCACGCTGGCGGTGTTGATGATCACGCCGCGCTCGCCATCCTCGCCCGGGGTGTTGTGCTGCATGCGGTTGGCGGCGGCCTTGGCGACGTTGAAGCTGCCGACCAGGTTGACCATCACCGTGCCCTGGAAGTTGGCCAGCGGCATCGGCGCTTCCTTGCCGAGCACGCGGCCGGCGCCCAGGATGCCGGCGCAGTTGATCGCGGTGTTCAGCCCGCCCAGGAAGTCGCAGGCGGCATCGATCTGCGCGGCCACGGCGGCTTCGTCGCTGACGTTGGTGCGGTAGTAGCGCGCGTTGGCTTCGCCAAGCGCGGCCACGGCGGCCGCGCCCTTGTCGTCATTGAGATCGAACAGGGCCACCTTGGCGCCGTTGGCGACCAGGTGCTGGGCCACGGACAGGCCAAGGCCGGAGACACCGCCGGTGATGACGGCGCGGACAGAAGACAGCTGCATTGCACGATCCCGCTGGTTCAAGAACCGCCGATTCTAGCGGAAGCGGCCGCCTTCACCGTTGTGCACTGCCCACGGCGACCTTCGCACGCAGTGCCAGCCGCCGGGCGAACTCGTCCGCCGCCAGCCCTGGGGCGAACAGGAAGCCCTGGCCGACCGAGACCCCCAGCGTGGTCAGGAACTGGCGCTGGGCCTCCGATTCGATGCCCTCGGCGACCAACCCAAGGCCCAGGCTGCGCGCGATGCCGCAGACCGCCTCGCAGACCGCCACGTCCGAACGGTTGGTCGGCACGCCCTCCACGAACAGCTGGCTCAGCTTGAGGCCATGGATCGGCAGCCGGCGCAGATAGTTCAGCGCGCTGTAGCCTTCGCCGAAGTCGTCGATGGTCAACAGCACGCCCATCTCGCGCAGCTGCGCGAAGGTGCGCAGGGTGTCCGGGGCGTCTTCGATCAACACCCGCTCGGTGAACTCCAGCTCCAGTGCGCTGCCGGGCAGGTGGAATTCGTCCAGTACGGCGCGCACGTTCCGGGCCAGATCCTCGCCGACGAACTGCCGGTAGGACACGTTGACCGCCACCCGCACGATGCCCAGCCCGTCGTCCTGCCACTGGCGCACCTGCCGGCACGCCTCGCGCAGCACCCACAGGCCGATCCGGACGATGTCGCCGGTGCTCTCGGCATGGCCGATGAAGATGTCCGGGCGCAGTTCGCCCAGCTGCGTGTTGCGCCAACGAATCAGCGCCTCGGCGGCGATCAGCTGGCCGCTGTGCAGGTTGACCTGCGGCTGGTAGACCAGGTGGAACTCATCGTCGTCCAGCGCCCGGTGCAGCCGGCTCTCGATCTGCAGCCGATCATGCTGGCGCTGGGCCAGCTCGGGCGAGAACACCTGCCAGCCGTTGCGGGTGCGCCGCTTGCAGTCGTACATGGCGATGTCCGCGTTCTGGATCAGCTGCTGCGGGCGCAGCCCATCCTGGGGCGCACGCGCGATGCCGATGCTGGTGGTCACCGGGAATTCGTCGGCACCGAAGCGGAACGGGGTGCTGAACGCACGGGTGATCGCATCGGCCAGCCGCTCGGGCTGATCGGCCTGGTCGCGGGTATCGCAGACCACCAGGAACTCATCGCCGCCGAACCGGGCCAGCAGCCCCTCGGTACCGATCGCGGTGGCGATGCGGCGGGTGGCATCGATCAGCAGCTCATCACCGGCGTTGTGGCCGAGCAGATCGTTGACGATCTTGAAGCGGTCCAGATCGATGTACAGCACGGCCACCCGGCAATGGGTGGGGTTGGCCATGCGTGTGGCCAGATCATTGAGCACCGCATCGCGGTTCATGATGCCGGTGAGCGGATCGGTGCGCGCCTGGATGCGCAGCGTCTCTTCGGCCTGCTTGCGCGCGGTGATGTCCTGCACGGTGCCGGCGATGCGGGCGGCGTCGACATCGCCGGCCTCGGCTTCGCCGATCATGCGCACCCAGAACGAATGTCCATCACTGCGCTGGCCCTGCAGCTCCAGTTCGAAGGACACCTGCCGGTCGATCACATCCAGCAGCGCCTGCTGCAGCAGCGCGCGATCATCCACGCGCAAGCACTCCAGCAGCTCGGCCATGTCGCGCATCGGCAAGTTCTGGCCGAGGATGCGGGTCGCCTCATCAGTGAGGTACAGGCGCTGCAGGCCGCGGTCCCACTCCCAGCCGCCGATGTGCGCCAGCGACTGCGCGCGATCGAACAGGGTGTTGTTGCGCTTGAGCTCGGTGATGTCGCTGAACAGCCCGAACACGTGGTCAGGCGCGTCGCGCCCGTTGCCGTATACCGGTACGTTGGTGGTGGAGATCCAGATCATCCGGCCGCGCGGGCGGTGGTACAGGCCGACGATGGTGCTGCGCACGATGCGCCCGGTCTGCAGCGAGACACTGGCGGGCCATTGGTCGCGGGTGAGCGGGTGGCCGTGCTCGTCCACGCTGATCCAGTCCTCCGGCGCCAGCATCGCCTGCAGGCTGCCGCCATTGCCGGCGGTGCCCAGAATGCGGTGCGCGGCCGGGTTGGCCGAGACCACCCGCAACTGGCGGTCAAACAGGACCACGCCCTTGTCGATGGATTCCATCAGCAGCCGGTAACGCGATTCGGCCTGCCAGCGGCTGCTCAGATCGCGCGCCACCGCCACGATGCAGTGCTCGCCCTGGTGCTCGAAGCCGGCCGAATGCACCTCCACCGGGAAGCGGCTGCCATCGCCGCGCATGTTGGTGACTTCGATGACGTAGGTCTCGCCCCGATGCAGGGCTTCCCAGACCGGGTCCAGGTGGTCGCCGGGCAGGTCCGGGTTCAACAGTTCGATCGGCTGGCCGACGATCTCCTCACGGGGGCGGCCATAGGCACGCACGCCCGCCTTGTTGAGGTCCAGCACCACGCCGCGTTCGCTGAGGATGCTGACCGGGTCCGGGACGGCATCGAACAAGGCGGCGTAGCGACGCAGGGCCAGCTGCCGCTCGTCCATCGCTTCCTGCAGGGCCTGCTGGACCTCCTCCAACAGGCCGCGCAGGTCGCCCGGCGAGTGGGCCAGGGCGCGTTCCAGGGCAGCCAGCGCGTGGACGTGGGGGGTGAGGTGATCACCCACCGCAGCGTCCTTGCGCGGGCCGCCGCTTTTCATGTCGCCGCCAGGGCCCTGCCGGTCTTGCTGCCGGTCTCGCGGCCCAGCCGTGCGGCCAGCCAGCGCCCGGTGGCGGCCAGCGCCGGCAGATCGATGCCGGTGCGCATGCCGATGCCATGCAGCATGTAGACCACGTCTTCGCTGGCGACATTGCCGCTGGCGCCCTTGGCATACGGGCAGCCACCTGCACCGGAGACCGCCGAATCGACCACGCGCACACCTTCGTCCAGGCAGGCATCGATGTTGGCCAGGGCCTGGCCATAGGTGTCATGGAAGTGCACGGCCAGCGCGGCCATCGGCAGTTCGCTGGCGACCGCGTTGAGCATCGCGCGCGCCTTGCGTGGCGTGCCCACGCCGATGGTGTCGCCGAGCGAGATTTCGTAACAGCCCATGTCATGCAGCGCACGCGCGACCCGGACCACCTCGCTCACCGCGACCTCGCCCTGGTAGGGGCAGCCGAGTACGGTGGAGACATAGCCACGCACCTTGACCCCGTCGGCCTTGGCCCGCTCAAGGATGGGTGCGAAGCGCGCCAGCGACTCGTCGATGCCGGCGTTGGTGTTGGTCCGGTTGAAGGTTTCCGAGGCGGCAGTGAACACCGCCACTTCCTGTACGCCCACCGCGCGTGCGCGGTCGTAACCCTGTTCGTTGGGCACCAGCACCGGGTAGTCGATGCCCGGGCGGCGCTCGATGCCGGTGTACACCTCGGCAGCGTCGGCCAGTTGCGGCACCCAGCGCGGGCTGACGAAGCTGGTCGCCTCGATGGTGCGCAGGCCGGTCAGCGAGAGCTGGCGGATCAGTTCGATCTTGTCGGCGGTGGCCACCGGCTGGGCTTCGTTCTGCAGCCCGTCGCGCGGGCCGACCTCGACGATGCGCACGAAGTCATTCATTCGCCAGCCCTCCGCGAACGGAGCGACGGACGACCAGCAGGGGGCGGGGCGGGGTAGAGATCACGGAGATTCCTGTCAGACGAAAGGCGGCCCACGGTCCCCGGCAGGCCACGAAAGGGGGATACGCGGGATGGGCGACAAAGCGGCCATCCCGCCGGCGATGGGCGGTCAGCCCGGGTGGTGGCAGACCGCTTCGATGTTGTTGCCATCCGGGTCGAGCACGAAGGCCCCGTAATAATCGGGGTGGTAATGCTCGCGGATGCCCGGGGCACCGTTGTCCGTGCCGCCGGCTGCCAGTGCGGCGCGGTGGAAAGCGTCCACGTCGGCCCGGCTGCCCGCGCTGAAAGCGATGTGCACGCCGCCATGGGCGCCCGGGGCGTTGCCGATCCAGAAGTCCGGCTTGCCGCTGCGGCCGAAGCCGGCATGGTCATGGTCGCCGGTCTGCGCGGCCGAGACGTGCATCACCACCGCGATGCCCAGCGGGGCCAGGGCCTGCTGGAAGAACGACAGGCTGCGCGCGAAATCGCCGCAGCGGATGCCAACGTGGTCGAGCATGGTGCTTCTCCTCAGTCCTGGGTGACCCAGTGCGGGGCGCGCTTGTCCAGGAAGGCGCCGAGGCCCTCCTGGCCTTCGGCCGAGACCCGCAGGCGGGCGATCAGGGCCGCGTTGTCGCGGTCGGTGGCGTCGCGGTCGCGGCCCAGCGCGACCCGCCGGACCAGCTCCTTGGCAGAGGAAGAGGCCACCGGACCGGCCTTGTCGAGCAGCCCGAGCTGGCGCTGGACGGCCTCGTCGATCCGTTCAGGCTCGATCAGCTGGTGGACCAGGCCGATGCGCAGGGCGGTCTCGGCGTCGAAATGCTCGCCGGTGGCGAACCAGCGCCGCGACTGGCGTGGGCCGATCGCGTCGATGACATAGGGCGAGATCACGGCGGGCAGCAGGCCCAGGCGGCTCTCGGTCAGGCCGAAGCGGGCGCTGGTGCTGGCGATGGCGATATCGCAGCAGGCCACCAGTCCGACCCCGCCACCGAAGGCGGCGCCCTGGACACGGGCGATGGTCGGCTTGGGCAGCTCATCCAGGGTCCGCATCAGGCGGGCCAGGGCGAGCGAGTCCTGGCGGTTGTCCTCCTCGCTGGCGGCGGCCATGCCACGCATCCACTGCATGTCCGCGCCCGCCGAGAACGAGGCGCCTTCGCCGGCCAGCACCACCGCCCGGACGTGGTCGTCGCGGCCGGCGGCCTCCAGGGCGGCCGTCAGCTGGGCGATCAACGAGGCGTCGAAAGCGTTGTGCAGGGCCGGGCGGTTCAGCCACAGGGTCAGCACCGAGGCGCTGCGTTCAATCCGTAGTGCATCACTCATGGGTCGGCTTGCTCCAGTACATGTACAGATCATAGCGGGCCATCGGTCACGGGCAATGGCGCGGCGCGTCGATGGTAGAATTGATAACCATTCCTATCATCGAGAAGGCGCTCCGTGACGTTGTCCGATCTGGCGCTGTACAGCTCCGCCGTGGTGGAGTCCGTGCAGGAAACACACGCAAACGATGCGATCGCCCGCCGACTGAAGGAGCTTGGCTTCGTCAAAGGGGAAGAGGTGCGTCTGGTCGCCCGTGGTCCCGTCGGCGCCGAGCCGCTGCTGGTGCAGGTGGGGTTCACGCGTTTCGCGCTTCGCCGCAGTGAGGCCGCCCGCATCGTGGTAACCGCGTTGCAGTCCCAGGAGGCCCGCGCATGAGCGCCGCCAGCAACGCCCTGCGCATCGCCCTGGTCGGCAACCCGAACAGCGGCAAGACCGCGCTGTTCAACCAGCTCACCGGCAGCCGCCAGAAAGTGGCCAACTACACCGGCGTCACCGTTGAACGCAAGGAAGGCCGCCTGCGTGCGCCGTCCGGCCGCGAGTTCGCCGTGCTGGATCTGCCGGGCGCCTACAGCCTGCAGCCGGCCAGCCTGGACGAAGCGATCACCCGTGACCTGTGCCGGGGCTTCTACCCCGGCGAGGCCGCGCCGGACGTGCTGCTGTGTGTGATCGATGCGACCAACCTGCGCCTGCACCTGCGCTTCGCGCTGGAGCTGCGTGAGTTGGGCAAGCCGATGATCGTGGCCCTGAACATGGTCGATGCGGCCGAGCGCCGCGGCATCAAGATCGATGTGCAGGCGCTGGAACAGGCCCTGGGTGTGCCCGTGGTGGAGACCGTGGCGGTGCGTCGCAACGGCGCGGCCAGGCTGGTCGAGCGCCTGGATGCGATGGTGCCGCACCTGCAGGCCCCGGTGGCGGTGCCTGCCGCCGAGGCCGATTACCACGCCCAGGTGCGCGACATCCTGGCCGCTTCGGTGAGCATGCCGACACGTACGGCGAAGATCGATGACGCACTGGATCGCTGGCTGCTGCACCCGGTGTTCGGTCTGCTGACCCTGGCCGTGGTGATGTTCCTGATCTTCCAGGCGGTGTATGCCTGGGCGACGCCGGTCATGGACCTGATCGAGGCCGGTACGGCGGCACTGGGCGGCTGGATCGGTGGCGCGCTGCCGGAAGGCCCGCTCAACAGCCTGCTGACCGACGGCATCATTGCCGGCGTGGGTGGCGTGATCGTGTTCCTGCCGCAGATCCTGATCCTGTTCGCCTTCATCCTGGCGTTGGAAGAATCCGGTTACCTGCCGCGCGCGGCGTTCCTGCTGGATCGCATGATGGCGGCGGCCGGTCTGTCCGGGCGCTCGTTCATCCCGTTGCTGTCCAGCTTCGCCTGCGCGGTGCCGGGCATCATGTCCACCCGCAGCATCCAGGACCCGCGCGACCGGCTCGCCACGATCCTGGTGGCCCCTCTGATGACCTGTTCGGCGCGCCTGCCGGTGTATGCGCTGCTGATCGGCGCCTTCATCCCGCAGAAGCAGATCTGGGGCGTCTTCAACCAGCAGGGCCTGGTGTTGTTCGGCCTGTACGCGGCCGGCATCCTCAGCGCGCTGCTGATGTCCTGGA
This sequence comes from Stenotrophomonas sp. IS26, assembly GCF_054188265.1. Taxonomy (NCBI): domain Bacteria; kingdom Pseudomonadati; phylum Pseudomonadota; class Gammaproteobacteria; order Lysobacterales; family Lysobacteraceae; genus Stenotrophomonas; species Stenotrophomonas sp. IS26. The sequence goes on along the minus strand of NZ_JBSZJV010000002.1, from coordinate 185,506 downwards.
CAATGAAGAAGTGGCGCCGCGACAAGAGCGAGCATCCGTTGATGCTGGAACTGCCGTCCTACCGCATCCCGCACCCGCGCGATCTGGCGGTGGGGCTGTACGAGCGCGGCATGATCTTCCTCAAGCGCGTGGGTGGCATCATCCTGGCGCTGACCATCCTGCTGTGGGTACTGCTGTCGTTCCCGGGGGCGCCGGAAAACGCGACCATGCCGGCGATCGACTACAGCTTCGCCGGCCAGATCGGCCATGCCATGGCGGTGTTCTTCGCGCCGCTGGGCTTCAACTGGCAGATCTGCATCGCACTGATCCCGGGCCTGGCCGCGCGTGAAGTGGCGGTGGCCTCGCTGGCCACGGTGTACGCGCTGTCCGCCGCCGATGACGATGCCGCCAGCCAGGCGCTGACCCCGCTGATCAGCGACGGCTGGTCGCTGGCCACCGCGCTGTCGTTGCTGGTCTGGTACATCTACGCCCCGATGTGCATCTCCACGCTGGCCACGATCAAGCGTGAAACCAACTCGTGGAAGCAGATGGGCTTTGCCACGTTCTACCTGTTCGCGGCCGCCTACATCGCCTCGCTGATCACCTACCAGGTGACCGTGGCCCTGGGCGGCGGCTGATGGAGACCGGTCTGCTGCTGCAGTACGTCGTGATCGCGCTGGCCGTGCTGGTCAGCGCGTGGGTGGTGATGAAGAAGCAGTTCCCGGGCACCGTGCGCAAGGCACGCGGGGCGATCGCGCTGGGGTTGGTCAAACCGCAGCGCGCCGCCTGGTTGCAGGCGCTGGGCCGGAAGATCGCACCACCGGCGACCGGTGGCGGTGGTGCGTGCGGTGGTTGTGACAGCTGCGGGCCGACGCCGCCGAAGCGGCACTGAGGCGCTCGGCGGTAGAGCACGCCCTGCGTGATTGCTCAATCGCGCACCAGCCCCCCATCCACCACCAGGTTCTGCCCGGTCACCGCGCGTGACCATGGCGAAGCGAAGAACAGCACCGCATCGGCGAACTCGGCCGGGGTGGTGACGCTGCGCAACGGGGTGTTGGCCGCGATGTAGTCGAACACCGCCTCCGGCGTGGCCGCACTGGCATCCGTGGTGCGCAGCAGACCACCGGAGAGCATGTTGACGGTGATGCCGTCCGGGCCGAGATCGCCCGCCAGCGTGCGGGTCAGCGACAGCAGGGCGGCCTTGGCCGCGGTGTAGTCGTGGTACGGCACCACCGGGTTCTGGAACAGGTTGGTGCCGATGTTGATCACGCGGCCGAAGCGCTGCGCGCGCATGCCGGGCAGGGCGGCCTGCACCGTGTTGAGTGCGCCGCGCACGCTGCCTTCGAACTGCTGGTTGAAGGCGTCCCAGCCGATCACGTCGGCCTTGTCGCGCGCATCGCCGTTGAACGAGAACGCCGCCAGTGCGTTGTTGACCACCGTGGTGATGTCACGGCCGAAGTGCTGGCGCGCCTGTGCGAACAGGGCATCGACCTGGGCGCGGTCGGTCACGTCGGCCTGGATCGCCACGCAGGCGCTGCCCAGCTCGGCCGCCAGCTTCTGCGCGGCTTCTGCGCTGGCGTGGTAGTTGATGACGACCTGTGCGCCCTCGCGGACGAAGGCGCGGACCAGATGCTGGCCGAGCCCGCGGGCACCGCCGGTGACGAGAACGAGCTGCTGCGAAAGCTGCATGGAGGGGCTGCCATGGGGATCCACCCGCTAGCGTAGCAAGCGGTGCGCGGATTTCCTCTTGTGCAGCGCCGCCGGCACCCGCTAGCCTGCATGCATGACTACCACTCCCCTACGTTTGCTCATCCACGGTGCGTCCGGCCGCATGGGCCAGGCACTGCTCCGCCTTGCCGCTGACAATCCCGCCCTGCAGGTGGTGGCCGCGGTGAACCGCCGCTCGCCGGCCCAGCGCGTGGTCGAGGGCGTGCCGCATTTCGCCAGCAGCGAGCTGGCTGGTGCCCCCCCGTTCGATGTCGCCATCGATTTCAGCCTGCCCGAGGGTTTTGATCCGGTGCTGGCGCTGTGCGTGGAGCGCGGTGCGGGCTTCGTGTCCGGCACTACCGGCATCAGTGAGGCGCAGCGCCAGGCACTGATCCGGGCGGCCGGCCGGATTCCACTGGTCTGGGCCTCCAACTTCAGCCTCGGTGTGGCGGTGCTGGATGAGCTGGTCGAGCGGGCTGCCGCTGCACTGGCCGGCTGGGACTGCGACATCGTCGAATCCCACCACACCCAGAAGAAGGACGCGCCCTCCGGCACGGCCCTGACCCTGGGCGCGGCGGCGGAGAAGGGCGGGGCGCATCCGCACTACGCCAGCCTGCGCGCCGGCGACATCGTGGGTGAGCATCTGGTCCAGTTCACCGGGCTGGGCGAGCGCATCGAGCTGACCCACCGTGCCACCAATCGGGACATTTTTGCCCGTGGGGCCCTGTTCGCGGCCAGCCAGCTGCCGGGTCGCGCGCCGGGCAGCTACCGGGTCCGGGATCTGCTGGATGGGGCCACGCCGCCGCCCGCCGTCTGAATTGGGGCCTCGGGGCAGGATGGGCGGGCGCCTGAACCGGCGCTGCGCCCTCCGTCGGCCTGAATAGGGCAATTGCACGCGGATACTGGCGCCGCACCCGGCTTGCCTTTACAATTCCCGCTCGCCGAATCACGACAGCCGGACCGGTCCAGAACCGCAGTCCGCGCTTTTTTGCAGCCGCTTTTTCGTGAAGCGCAGGCGTGACTTCGGCGACCCCTCGGTAGCCAAAGTGAGATTTCCGTGACCCAAGCCGCAATCCTCGTCCTCGAAGACGGCACCGTATTCGAGGGCGAATCCGTAGGCGCGCCCGGCCTGTCCGTCGGTGAGGTGGTGTTCAACACCGCCATGACCGGCTATCAGGAAGTGTTGACCGATCCTTCCTACGCCCGGCAGATGGTCACGCTGACCTACCCGCATATCGGCAACACCGGCATGACCGACCAGGACGATGAAGCGGCCAAGGTGTGGTCGGCCGGCCTGATCGTGCGCGATGTCCCGCGCCGCCCGAGCAACTGGCGCAGCCAGGTGTCGCTGCAGGATTGGCTGATCCAGCGCGGCGTGGTCGCCATCTCCGGCATCGATACCCGCAAGCTGACGCGCATCCTGCGCGAGCGCGGCGCCCAGAACGGTGCGCTGATGGCCGGCGAAGGCCTGAGCGTGGAAACGGCGCTGGAAGCGGCGCGCAAGTTCCCGGGCCTGAAGGGCATGGATCTGGCCAAGGTGGTCAGCACCGACAAGCGTTACACCTGGACCGAGGGCCAGCTGGATCTGGACAGCAATGCCTTCGTCAACGCCGCACCGCGTTTCAAGGTGGTGGCCTATGACTTCGGCGCCAAGCTCAACATCCTGCGCATGCTGGCCGAGCGCGGCTGCGAGCTGACCGTGGTGCCGGCGCAGACTCCGGCTGCCGACGTGCTGGCGATGAATCCGGACGGCGTGTTCCTGTCCAACGGCCCGGGCGATCCGGAGCCGTGCGATTACGCGATCGCCGCGATCAAGACCTTCCTGGAGAAAAAGGTGCCGACCTTCGGCATCTGCCTGGGCCACCAACTGCTGGCGCTGGCCTCCGGCGCGAAGACGGTCAAGATGGGCCACGGCCACCACGGCGCCAACCACCCGGTCCAGGATCTGGACGGCGGCCGTGTGATGATCACGTCGCAGAACCATGGCTTCGCGGTGGATGAGGCCTCGCTGCCGGCGACCCTGCGCGTGACCCACCGCTCGTTGTTCGACGGCACCAACCAGGGCATCGCCCGCACCGACGTGCCGGCGTTCTCGTTCCAGGGCCACCCGGAAGCCTCGCCGGGCCCGCACGATGTCGGTCCGCTGTTCGACCGGTTCGTGACGATGATGGCCGAGGCCAAGGCGTGATGCGCAGCCCCGCGCTGCTGCTGTCGCTGGTGTGCCTGACCGGTGTGGCCCAGGCTGCACCGGCGTCCGATACGCAGGTGCAGGCGGTCATGCAGAAGTTGAGCATGGGCACGCTGGGCACCGACATGGCCAAGCTGATGATCGACAACGTGCCGGCGCTCAAGGCCCTGCCCGAGACCGATCGCCAGTGCGCGCATGCGCCGATCCAGAATCTGCTCGATGCGCAGTTTCGTCATTCGGTGATCACCGGCCTCGGCAACGACGGCGACCAGGTGATCGCCGAGTGGTCGCGCTTCCTGGGGACGCCCGGCGGCAAGAGCCTGTCCTCGGCCTTCGCCGGTGCCAATCCCGCGACGATGGCGGAAAAGGCCAACGTGAACCTGAGCGAGAAGGACCGCGCCGAGGTGACCGCGTTCCTGGCCAGCCCGGCGTACACCCGCTTCATCGCCACGTTCGACACCGAATCGGAGCTGCCCGACGACATCGGCGTGCGGCTGGCGAAAGGACTGCAGGACCAGTGCCGGATCGCGCTGAACCCCGACGATATTTCCTGATCGACAGCGTGCGATCACCCCCATCTGCCTCGCTGTCCAGACTTAGAGAAGACAATGCCCAAGCGCACTGACCTTAAAACCATCCTCATCATCGGTGCCGGCCCGATCGTCATCGGCCAGGCCTGTGAGTTCGACTACTCTGGCGCGCAGGCCTGCAAGGCACTGCGCGACGAGGGTTACCGCGTGGTGCTGGTCAACAGCAATCCGGCCACCATCATGACCGACCCGGAGATGGCCGACGCCGTCTACATCGAGCCGATCAACTGGCAGACGGTCGAGAAGATCATCGCCAAGGAAAAGCCCGACGCGCTGCTGCCGACCATGGGCGGCCAGACCGCGCTGAACTGCGCACTGGATCTGGCCGACAACGGCGTGCTGGAGAAGTACAACGTTGAACTGATCGGCGCCAAGCGCGACGCGATCCGCATGGCCGAAGACCGCGAGCTGTTCCGCGTGGCCATGGGCGAGATCGGCCTGGAGTGCCCGTCCGCTGCGGTGGCGCACACGCTGGAAGAAGCGATCGACATCCAGACCCGCGTCGGCTACCCGACCATCATCCGCCCCAGCTTCACCCTGGGCGGCAGCGGCGGCGGCATCGCCTACAACCGCGAAGAGCTGGTGGATATCGTGACCCGCGGCCTGGAACTGTCGCCGACCACCGAAGTGCTGGTGGAAGAATCGGTGCTGGGCTGGAAGGAATTCGAGATGGAGGTGGTGCGCGACACCGCCGACAACTGCATCATCGTCTGCTCGATCGAGAACCTGGACCCGATGGGCGTGCACACCGGTGACTCGATCACCGTGGCCCCGGCCCAGACCCTGACCGACAAGGAATACCAGCGCCTGCGCGATGCCTCCATCGCCGTGCTGCGCAAGATCGGCGTGGATACCGGCGGTTCGAACGTGCAGTTCGGCATCAGCCCGACCACCGGCCGCGTGGTCGTGATCGAAATGAACCCGCGCGTATCGCGTTCCTCGGCGCTGGCCTCCAAGGCCACCGGCTTCCCGATCGCCAAGGTCGCGGCCAAGCTGGCCGTGGGTTACACCCTGGACGAACTGAAGAACGAAATCACCGGTGGTCTGACCCCGGCCTCGTTCGAACCGTCGATCGATTACGTCGTCACCAAGATTCCGCGCTTCGCCTTCGAGAAGTTCCCGGCCGCCGATGCGCGCCTGACCACCCAGATGAAGTCGGTGGGCGAGGTGATGGCGATGGGCCGCACCTTCCAGGAGTCGCTGCAGAAGGCCCTGCGTGGCCTGGAAACCGGCAAGATCGGCCTGGACCCGACCGGTCTGGACCTGTCCAACGAAGACGACATCACCACCATCAAGCGCGAGCTCAAGGCCCCGGGCCCGGAGCGCCTGTTCTTCGTGGGGGATGCGTTCCGCGCCGGTTTCAGCGTGGAAGAGGTCTTCGCGCTGTCGCACATCGACCCGTGGTTCCTGGACCAGATCGAAGAGATCATCCAGGCCGAAGCCGAGGTGGCCGCCGACGGCATCGACGCACTCGATGCTGCGCGTCTGCGCAAGCTCAAGCGCGCCGGATTCTCCGATGCCCGCCTGGCCGAACTGACCGGCACCAACGAAGCGGCCGTGCGCGCGCTGCGTCGTGCCCACAAGGTGCGCCCGGTATACAAGCGCGTGGATTCGTGCGCCGCCGAGTTCGCCACCAGCACCGCGTACCTGTACTCGACCTACGAGGACGAGTGCGAAGCGGCGCCGAGCAACCGCGACAAGATCATGATCCTGGGTGGCGGTCCGAACCGTATCGGCCAGGGCATCGAGTTCGACTACTGCTGCGTGCATGCGGCACTGGCGCTGCGCGAGGATGGGTATGAAACCATCATGGTCAACTGCAACCCGGAAACCGTCTCCACCGATTACGACACCTCCGACCGCCTGTACTTCGAGCCGCTGACGCTGGAAGACGTGCTGGAGATCGTCGAGCTGGAACAGCCGAAGGGCGTGATCGTGCAGTACGGTGGCCAGACCCCGCTGAAGCTGGCGCGCGCGCTGGAAGCCAACGGCGTGCCGGTGATCGGCACCTCGCCGGACTCCATCGATCTGGCCGAAGACCGCGAGCGCTTCCAGCAGCTGGTCGACAAGCTCGGCCTGAAGCAGCCGCCGAACCGCATCGCCCGCAACGACCAGGAAGCCCTGCTGCTGGCCCGCGAGATCGGCTACCCGCTGGTGGTGCGCCCGAGCTACGTGCTGGGCGGCCGTGCGATGGAAATCGTCTACGGTGAATCCGATCTGGCCCGCTACGTCCGCGACGCGGTGAAGGTCTCCAATGATTCGCCGGTGCTGCTGGACCGCTTCCTGGACAACGCCGTGGAAGTGGACGTGGACATCATTGCCGACAAGGACGGCAACGTGCTGATCGGCGGCGTGATGGAGCACATCGAAGAAGCCGGCGTGCATTCGGGCGATTCGTCCTGCTCGCTGCCGCCGTACTCGCTGTCGGCTGAAACCCAGGCAGAGCTGCGTCGCCAGGTGGTCGAGCTGGCCAAGGCCCTGAACGTGGTCGGCCTGATGAATACCCAGTTCGCGATCCAGACCGGCGAGAACGGCGAAGACATCGTCTACCTGCTGGAAGTGAACCCGCGTGCCTCGCGCACCGTGCCGTTCGTCTCCAAGGCCACCGGCATGCCGCTGGCCAAGATCGCCGCGCGCTGCATGGCCGGCAAGACGCTGGCCGAGCAGGGCGCGACCAAGGAAATCGTGCCGGGCTACTACTCGGTCAAGGAAGCGATCTTCCCGTTCGCCAAGTTCCAGGGCGTCGATCCGATCCTCGGGCCGGAGATGCGCTCCACCGGTGAGGTGATGGGCGTGGGCCGCAGCTTCAGCGCCGCCTTCGCGCGTGCGCAGGAAGCCGGTGGCATCAAGGCACCGCCGCTGGGCAAGGCGTTCGTGTCGGTCCGTGACCCGGACAAGAAGCGCGTGCTGCCGGTCGCCAAGGCACTGGTCGAGCGCGGCTACACCCTGGTCGCGACCCGTGGCACTGGCGCGTGGCTGCAGGAGCACGGCATGACCTGCGAAATCGTCAACAAGGTGGTCGAAGGCCGTCCGCACATCGTCGATTCGATCAAGAACGGCGAGATCGTTTACATCGTCAACACGACCGAAGGTCGTGCGGCGATCAATGACTCGTTCTCGATCCGTCGCGAAGCGCTGCAGCATCGCGTGACCTATTCGACCACCATCGCCGGCGCCATGGCGCTGGTGCAATCACTGGAATTCCGCGGTACCGGCCCCGTCTGGTCGCTGCAGGAACTGCACAAGGAGTTGAACGCATGAGAGCACCGATCACCCTGAAGGGCGCGCAGCGTCTGCGCGAAGAGCTTGACCACCTGAAGTCGGTCAAGCGCCCGAAGGTCATCGCGGCGATCGCCGAGGCACGCGAACACGGCGATCTGAAAGAGAACGCCGAGTACCACGCCGCGCGCGAAGAGCAGGGCTTCATCGAAGGCCGCATCAAGCAGCTGGAAGGTGAGCTTTCGCATGCCGAGATCATCGACATCACCAAGCTCAACGCCGGCAGCAAGGTGGTGTTCGGCGCCACGGTCGAGCTGTCGGACGTGGAGAATGATGAAGAGAAGCGCTACCAGATCGTGGGCGACCTGGAAGCGGACATCAAGCTGGGCCTGATCGCGATCTCCTCGCCGCTGGCCCGTGCCTTGATCGGCAAGCTGGAAGGCGATGCGGTCACCATCGACGCACCGGCCGGCCAGCGCGAGTACGAAATCGTCAGCGTCCAGTACCTGGACTGACGGCGATGGCCACGGCGACGTTGTTGCTGCCGGCGCGCAGCCGGTTTCCGGCGGCGCCGTTGCCCGATGGCGTCGCCAAAGCGCTGGGGCGTGCGCAGCGCCACAGCGCCGAGGCGGGCGAACGCGCCCAGCTGCGTCGGCATTTCCAGACGCAGCCGGACGCGTGGTCCGCCGCCGCCCTGACCCGCCAGCTGGATGGCGGCGATGCCGATGGGGCGGTGTGGTTGCGGGCCGATCCGGCCAATGTGGTGCCGGACATGCATGGCGCACGCCTGATGGGGCACGGGGATACCCTGCGGCCGGATCTGGCCGATGTCATGCACCTGCTGCCGGCGTTGCAGCCGTTGTTTGCCGGGTTCGGCTTCGTGCTGGATGCCCCGGTGCCGTCACGCTGGTACCTGCGGCTGCCGCCGGGCACCATGCTGCCCGCATTCGCCGAGCCTGATGAAGTGCTCGGCGATGATCTGTTCGCCCATCTGCCCGAAGGCGATGCAGGCCGCCGCTGGCGCGCCTTGTTGACCGAGGCACAGGTGGTGTTGCACCAGCATGAATGGAACCAGCAGCGCGTGGCCGACGGCAAGCGCGCGATCAATTCGCTGTGGTTCTGGGGTGGCGGTGAGCTGCCTGAGCGCGTGACCACCCCGCATGCCCAGGTCCGCAGCCGCGATGCGCTGCTGCAGGCGCTGGCCAGGGCGGCGGGCCTGCAGGCCGATGGCGAGCAGACCGTGGATGCGCTGGTGGACCTGCGCCAGCTGCGCTCACTGGAGCAGCTGGGCAATGAGGCGATCCGCCCGTTGCTGGCGGCGATCGCACGCGGGGAATTGAAACGGCTGGTGCTGGATTTCGAGGACGGGGCCCGCGTGGAGATCGACAAGAGCCAGCGCTGGCGGTTCTGGAAGAAGCCGGTGCAGCTGCACGACCTCTGAGTTCGTCGAAGGACAGCCGGCCAGCGGCCGTCCCCGGCGCGCCATCCACGCCATGCGTGGATGCGTTCACCGGGCAGTATCATGGTCGCGCACGTCATCGATCGAGCCCGTTTTGACCCCGTCTGAAGCACCCCGTATCCAGCGCCGTCCTGCCGCCGCCGTCAGCGAGTGGCCGTCCTCCATGTTGCCGTTGCTGCAGCGCTTGTACGCCGCGCGCGGGGTGACCGATGCCGCGCAGGCCCAGCCGAAGCTGGCCCAGCTGCATGCGCCGGATCTGCTGGGCAGCATGCAGGCCGCGGTAACGCTGCTGGCCGATGCGATCGCCCACAACGAACGCATCCTGATCGTCGGCGATTTCGACTGCGATGGCGCCACCGCCTGTGCGGTCGGGGTGCGCGGCCTGCGCATGCTCGGCGCGCGCGATGTGGTGCACGCGGTGCCCAACCGCATGCTGCATGGCTATGGGCTGTCGCCATCGCTGGTGGCCGAACTGGCCCCGCTCAATCCGGGCCTGCTGGTCACGGTCGACCATGGCATCGCCTGCCATGCCGGCGTCAACGCGGCCAAGGCACTGGGCTGGAAAGTACTGGTCACCGATCACCATCTGCCGGGCGAGCACCTGCCGCCGGCCGATGCCATCGTCGACCCCAACATCAGCGGCGATGCGTTCCCCAGCAAGGCACTGGCCGGCGTCGGGGTCATCTTCTACGTGTTGATGGCGCTGCGCCGCCACCTGCGCGAGCAGGGCGCGTACGCCACGGCACCTGAGCCGGACCTGCTGACCCTGCTGGATCTGGTCGCAGTGGGCACCGTTGCCGATCTGGTCGCGCTGGATGACAACAACCGCGCCCTGGTCTCGGCCGGCCTGCGCCGGCTGCGCAGCGGCAAGGGCTGCGTCGGCCTGCAGGCGCTGATCGAGGCCAGTGGTCGTGACGCCTCGCGGCTCACTGGCAGTGACATTGGTTTCGCGCTCGGCCCACGGTTGAACGCCGCTGGCCGGCTGGAAGACATGGCACTGGGCATCGAGCTGCTGCTCACTGAAGACCGCGCCCACGCGCGTGAGATCGCCACGACGCTGGAGTCGATCAACACCGAGCGCCGTGCGGTCCAACAGCTGATGACCGACGACGCGGAGCTGGCAGTGTCCCGTGCAGTGCTCAGCGCCGAGGGCGTGCGCCCGGTTGCGGCCTGCCTGTTCGATGCCGAATGGCACCCCGGTGTGGTCGGGCTGGTGGCGTCCAAGATGAAGGATCGGCTGCACCGGCCGGTGATCGCGTTCGCACCTTCAGAGCCCGGCGGCGATTCGCTGCGGGGCTCGGCGCGCTCGATTCCCGGCTTCCATATCCGTGACGCGCTGGCCTTGGTCAACGCGGCGCACCCGGGCCTGATCGACAAGTTCGGTGGCCACGCCATGGCTGCCGGCCTCAGTCTGCCGCATGCGCAGCTGGCCGCGTTCGAGCAGGCCTTCGTGGACGTGGTGGAGCGCACGCTGGATCCGCTCTCGCTGCAGCAGCTGCTGCTCACCGACGGCGAGCTGTTGCCGCAGGAGCTGGATTTCGCCCATGCCGAGGCGCTGCGCCTGGCCGGCCCGTGGGGGCAGGGCTTCCCCGAGCCGTTGTTCGATGGTCACTTCCAGGTGGCGCGCTGGCAGGTGCTCAAAGAGAAGCACCTGAAACTGAGCCTGCGCGTGCCGGGCCGGGCCGAGCCGGTCAGCGCCATCCACTTCAGCGGCTGGAGCGGCAACGCGCCGGCCAACCGCGTCCATATCGCGTACCGCCTCGTCAGCGACGACTACCGCGGCGGTGGCGCGATCCAACTGATCGTGGAGCACTGCGCCGACGCGTAACCGGGCGGGTGCGGATTATTCGCGCACCTGCGTCACCAGTGTCGGCATTTCCCAGGCGCCACCGGCGGCGACCAGGCGGCACAACCCGGTGCTGCTGTCCGCCGTCTTCACGAATTGCGTGCCGGTCCAGCCCCAGGTGGTGGAGTACCAGCAATCGCCGAGGCCACGGCCCTTGTGCGCCTCCTGGATGGTGCGCACCTCATCACCGACCGCTGCCGTGGTGACCAGCCGCGGCTGGTACGGCGCGCGGTCGTTGATCACCCAGTAGCCGTCACCGGTGTTGTACGCGCCGCGCCAGCAGCTCAGCGAGACCAGCAGCTTGTCGGCGCTGAGCCGCTGCACCGTCAGCGCTTCGGGTTCCTCGCCGGGTGACAGGCTGCCGCTGGGTCCCAGCGCTTCGCAATCGTCGGCTGACGTCACCGCTGCGAGGGCGGCACGCAGCGCCGGCGATGCGGCCAGCGCGGTGTCCGCCGGGCGGGTGGCCACCGGCTTGCCCAGCCGCACGACCGGCACCGGTAGTGCGGGCGGCACCGAGGATTCGGCGAGGGTGCCTTTGCGCATCAACGCGCCGGGTGTGCCGAGGCGACCTTGGAACGCATCCATCTTCAACAGCACGGCCGAGGCGCCCTGATCAGAGACCGTCCAGCGCGCGCCATCGTCGCCGATCAGCTCGATGCGGCTGTTGCGTGTCAGCGAGGTAAGCAGGGCAGCGAGCTGCTTCGCAGAAAAGGTGGCGGTGCCCTCGGCGGCATCAAACTGCATCGGGCCCAGCGAGGTGCCGTTGATCTGCAGGCTGAGCCGCCGGGTCGCGGTGTTGTCGTCGTATTGGCCGAGCATCAGTTCAGCCTGCACCGGCTGGTCCGGCCCGCCCGCGCGGGTGAGCAGGATCGAGACCGGGTCGCCGCCATTGTCGTCGGCCTGATAACCGGCGGCGCGGCAGGTACGGGTGTTGTCGCAGGCCAGCGTCCAGTCGTGGTGGGTGAACGTCACGCCCTCGATGGCGGCGGCGGCGTAACCGGGCAGGGCGAGGCCCATCAACAGCGGGGCGGTCAACAACAGGCGCATGCGGCATCCTTGGTCCATCAATCCGTGGAGGGCGATCTTGGCCCAGCACGGATGAGGCGTCCATGACCGGAACAGGCGGTTGCCAGCGCTCAACCCCGTTCTCGTGCGCCGTGCGTTCAATGAGGTGTCATCGGATCAGGAGCGTCACATGGGACTCGCACTGCGCAGTATCGGTCTGCTCGCGCTGCTGTGCTGGCAGCTGCCCAGCGCCCACGCACAGGCGCGGCGTTTCCCGCCGCCACGGCCGCCGATCCTGCAGGTCGCCGGCGCCGAGGTGCCGGTGCGGCTGACCGAGGCCCGTATCGACAGCCGCGTCATGGCGGGGCTGGGTGAGACCACGATCGAGTTGACCTTCCACAATCCCAACGCGCGGGTGCTGGAAGGGCAGCTGGCGTTCCCGCTGGCCGCGGGCCAACAGGTGGCCGGGTTCGCACTGGATATCGACGGTGAGCTGCGCGACGCGGTGCCGGTCCCCAAGGCGCAGGGCCGCCAGGTGTTCGAGGCGATCGAGCGCCGCCAGGTTGATCCGGGGCTGCTGGAACAGACCGCCGGCAATCAGTTCCGGCTGCGGCTCTATCCCATCCCGGCGCGTGGTGAGCGTCGCGTCCGTCTGGTGCTGCGCGACAGCCTGCCGACCGTTCCGCAGGGCCTGCAGTGGTCACTGCCCGTGTTCTTCGCACGCCAGGCCGAGCAGGTGACGGTGAAGCTCGAGGCGAGCGGGACGGGCAAGCCGGTCGCCGTGGGCGCCAATCCACTGGGATTCACAGTGAAGACCGGCGCCTATGTGGCGCAGTGGCAAGGGCGCGGTGCGGATCTGCCCGCACAACTGCAGTGGAGCCTTCCGCTCGCCCGCAGCGCTGACGTGGTCACCGGGCTGCATGAGGGGCAGCGCTATCTGCTGGCCAGCGTGCCGGTTCGCACGTCCACCGCGCCGCGCGTTCTGCCTCGGCGCATCGGCCTGCTCTGGGACGCGTCGGGCTCGGCAGGGTCACGCGACCGCGCGGCCGAACTGGCGGTGCTGGATCGCTACTTCAACGCCCTCGGCACCGGTCAGGTCCAGCTGACCGTGCTGCGTGACCGCAGCGAAACGCCGCAGCAGTTCCCGGTGACCCAGGGCGACTGGTCAGCACTGCGCGAGTACCTGCGGGCACTGCCCAACGATGGCGCCAGTGCGCTGGGTGACTGGACGCCGAACCCCGCCATCGGCGAGTACCTGCTGGTCAGCGATGGCCTGGCCAACTACGGCAGCCAGACCTTGCCCACCCTGTCGCCCGATCAACGCCTGTATGCGCTGAGCAGCGCCGGTGCGAAGACCGACACACCGCGCCTGCGCGCCTGGACCGGCGCCCATCATGGCCAGCTGCTGCAGGTGAGCAGCGAGGCGGAGGTGCCAGGCGTGATGCCGCTGCTGCTCCAGCAGCCGGTCGAGGTTGCCGAGGTGCGGGCACGTGGCGTGGAGGACGTGAACGTGGATGCCTCCAGCGCCACACAGGGTTGGATCCGCGTCACCGGCCGCGTGCTGCGTCCCGATGCGACGGTGCTGCTGTCTCTGCGCGGTGGCGGCACCGATCCACAACCGATCACGCTCAACGTCGCGAACGCACGGGGGGTGGAAGGCGGAATGGTCGCCCACGCGTGGGCGAATGCGCGGTTGGCCGCGCTCGCCGCTGACCCGGCCGGGGCGCAGGCCGCCAAGGCGCTGGCGCAGCAGTTCGGGATGGTGACGGCCGATACGTCGCTGCTGGTCCTTGAGACGCTGGAGGACTATCTGCGCTACGGCATCCGTCCGCCTGGCCCGTTGCGCGCGGCCTACGACCAGCGCCATGCGTTGACGGTGGCCGATGCGGCAAGCGAGCGGAAGCGCCGCCTGGATGGCATCGCCCGCCAGTTCGCCGAGCGCGAACAGTGGTGGAATACCCGCTGGCCCAAGGATGCGCCGCCGCGACCCAAGCCGGAATCCCGATCCGTCGCCGCGCCAGTCGCCATGGCGATGGCCGCGCCACCGCCGGCACCTGCGGCGCCGATGGCGCTGGACCGTGTCGAGCTGACCGCGTCGGCGGTTGCCGATCAGGAAGAGGCAACCACCGAGCGCCGCGCTAAATCTGCACCCAAGGCCAACAGCGGCCAGATCACCCTGACGCTGGCGCCGTGGGCACCGGATTCGGCCTATGCACGCCGCCTGCGCGATGCCACGCCGGCGCAGCTGTATCCGCTGTATCTGCAGGAGCGCGAACAGCACGCTGGCAGCAGCGCCTTCTATCTGGACGTGGCCGATCTGCTGCTGGCCAGCGGACAGCGTGACCTGGCCCTGCGCGTGCTCTCCAACCTGGCTGAGATGCAGCTGGAAAACCGCCACGTGCTGCGCGTGCTCGGTTATCGCCTGATGCAGGCCAAGGCGCCGGCACTGGCCGTGCCGGTGTTCCGCCAGGTGCTGGCGATGGGCGAGGAGGAGCCGCAGAGTTTCCGTGACCTCGGCCTGGCGCTCGAAGCGGCCGGGCAGTACCAGGCGGCGGTGGCATCGCTGTATGAAGTGGTGGTGCGCCCGTGGGATGGGCGGTTCGACGGTATCTCGCTGATCGCGCTGGACGAACTGACCCGGCTGATCGCGCGCGAGCGTGTGGATGCTTCCGCGGTCGACCCGCGTCTGCGCCGTGCGATGCCGTTGGACCTGCGCGTGGTGCTGAGCTGGGACAGCGATAACAGCGACATGGACCTGTGGGTCACCGATCCCAACGGCGAGCGCGCGTACTACGGCAACCGGCTGACCTACCAGGGCGGGCAGATGTCGCAGGACTTCACCGGCGGCTATGGCCCGGAGCAGTTTTCGTTGCGTGATGCCAAGCCCGGCACTTACAGGATCGAAGCGAACTACTTCGACAGCCGCGAGCAGCTGGTCACCGGCGCCACCACGTTGATGCTGCGCCTGAGCACCAAGTGGGGCAGCCGCGACCAGCGCGACCAGCAGGTCACGCTGCGGTTGAAGGACCGGGCGGAGACGGTGCTGGTCGGGGAGTTCGAGGTGAAGTAGCCGCCTAGCCGGCCCGCGGCGATCCCGCTGCTGCTCCAACGGCGGTGGGACTCTGCCCCTGCAACCGCTGCCGGCGCAGTCCGAAAAGAGGGCGCAACCAATCGACGCGACGGATCAGCCCTTCGTGCAGCAGCAGGCAGCCCGCCACCGTCCCGGCCACGACCAGCAGCGGCTCCCACCACAGCCCAAGATGCAGCGGCTTGAGCCAGAACAGGAGCGCGATGATCAGGCTCTGGTGCAGGATGTACCAGGGATACACCGCCTCGGTGCAGTACGGCAGCCAGCGGAATGGGCGATCCAGGTACACCTTGGCCCAGCCGAGCACGGTCAGCAGCACGGCCCACAGGTACAGCGACTGGCTGGCAATCACCTGCACCGTCCAGATGCTGTCCGGCCACTGCCGCAACAGGGAATCGGCCGGCAACACCCGCCCCAGGATGCGGATGCCGAAGTACCAGCACGCCGCAAAGACCGCCACCCCCAGGGTGAGCCGGCGCAGCTCGACCACGCGTGCCCAGAACGGGGTGGCGCGGGCAAGCAGATAGCCGGCCAGGAACACCGTGCCGTACTTGGCGTGCTGGTACCAATCGCCGAACAGCAGGTTGGTGGAGGGAAACAGGGGATCGAGCCAGGCCACCCAGCCGAAGGAGAGCAGCGAGGGCAATCCGATCAGCATCGGCGCCGGCGCCCGGGCATAGCGCTCCACCGCGCGGCGCACCGCAGGGGTATCCAGTACCGGCATCAGCAGCGCCAGCACCAGTGTGTAGACCCATAGGTAGGCCAGGTACCACAGGTGGTTCCAGGTGATGCGCAGTTGCCAGCCGGCAAACGTGTCCTGCGGCCAGGCCGGCATCTGCCAGTAGCGCAGCAGGAAGGCGCCGAAGCCGGGCTCGATCTGTCCGTTGGTCAGTGCCTCGGCGTAGGGCTGGATCGGCACCACGACGAACATTCCGAACAGCAGCGGCAGCAGCAACCGCCACGTGCGCAGCACGGCAAAGCGCGCGATGCGCGCCTCGGGCCGCATCAGGGCGATGGCGATACCGGAGAGCAGGAACAGCAACGGCATCCGCCAGCGGTTCACCAGCAGCATCGGCCACTGCAGCCACTCGGCGGTGTACTCGCTCTTGAGATGGAAGCCCCAGCCATCCACGTAGGCCATGGCGGTGTGATAGAGGATGAGCAGGGCGAAGGCGAGCACGCGCAGGGCGTCGATGTCGTGGCGGCGTGGCATGGACGGGGCAGGCAGGAAAGGAGACTGCACGGTGCGCAGTCGCCGCGCGGTCCGCCATGGCGGAGGGGCCTGCCGCCGGGGGCAAGTGACGAATGGCGGTCGCCAAGGGACGGGTGGGGCGCACTACCATGGCCTGATGAGTCAGGCTGACGACCCTTTGCGAATGGACGATTCAATGGCGAACGGACGTGCCGCGCGGTGGCGGCCGCGTGCGCGGATGCTGGTGTGGTCGGTCATCCTGTTGACCACGGCGGTGGCCAATGCGCTGGTGGAAGTGATGGATGCGGGCCGCCGTGGCGAAGACCTGGGCCTGTGGCAGCCGATGATCTGGGAGCTGAGCAGCGTCACGATGATCCTGCTGACGCTGCCGGTCCTGTGGTGGGGCTGCCAGCGTTGGCCGCTGCACGCCGATACCTGGAAACGACGGCTGCCGCTGTACCTGCTGGCCAGCGTGGCGTGGTCGCTGGTGCATGTCACCGGGATGATGGGGCTGCGCCATCTCGCTTATGCCGCGCTCGGCTACCACTACCAGGACGATGCCACCTGGCCGGTACGCTTGATGTACGAGTACCTCAAGGATGTCCGTGCCTTCTTCACCTTCGTGGCGATCGAGCACTTCTTCAGCTGGTTCGGGCGGCGCCGGCAGGGCGAGGCCCACCTGCTGGTGGCGCCGGATGATGCGCCCCCGGTGGACGCCGTGGAGCGCCCGGAGCGGTTTCTGGTGCGCAAGCTGGGCCGCGACTTCCTGGTCGCCACCGGTGATATCGAGTACGCCCAGGCGGCCGGCAACTACGTCAACCTGCGGGTGCGCGGGCACGACTACCCGCTGCGCAGCACCATGGCGGCGCTGGAAGAACGATTGGATCCGGCGCTGTTCGTGCGTGCCCACCGCAGCTGGCTGGTGAATGTGCGGCACCTGGTCTCGATCGAGCCGCTGGATGGGGGCGAGGCCCTGCTGCACATGGACGATGGCGGCCGGGTGCCGTGCAGCCGCCGGCAGCTGCCCTCGTTCCGGCAGGCGCTGGCCGTGCAGGGGGCGGCGTGAGATCAATGCGTACGGGGGGGGCGGCACCCCGCAGGCTTGGCCGGGCAAGCCCCGGATAGGCTATGATGGACAGTCTTTTCGCACGCATTAATCGCCGACATGATCGAGCTCAATCCTGTCCGCCAGCGCATCACCGATCTCACCGATCGCGTGCTCTCGCTCAGGGGGTATCTTTGACTACGACGCCAAGAAAGAGCGTCTGGAAGAAGTAACCCGGGAACTGGAAAACCCGGATATCTGGAACAACGCCGAATACGCCCAGAACCTTGGCCGCGAACGCGCCAATCTGGAGAAGACCGTCGGCGGAATCGCCACGATCCTCGACGGCCTGGCCGAATCGGGTGAACTGCTGGAACTGGCCGAAAGCGAACAGGACGAAGAAACCGCCCTGGCCGTGGTCAGCGACCTGGACAAGTACCAGAAGCATGTCGAGCAGCTGGAGTTCCAGCGCATGTTCTCCGGGCAGATGGATACCGCGGCGGCCTTCGTCGACATCCAGGCGGGCGCCGGCGGTACCGAAGCCCAGGACTGGGCCGAAATCCTGCTGCGCATGTACCTGCGCTGGTGCGAATCGCGCGGCTGGAAGACCGAGCTGATGGAAGTCTCCGGCGGCGACGTCGCAGGCATCAAGTCGGCCACGCTGCGCGTGGAAGGCGATTACGCCTATGGCTGGCTGAAGACCGAAACCGGCGTGCACCGGCTGGTGCGCAAGTCGCCGTTCGATTCGGACAACCGCCGCCACACCAGCTTCACCTCGGTGTTCGTGTCGCCGGAAGTCGATGACAACATCGAAATCGACATCAACCCGGCCGACCTGCGTACCGATGTGTACCGCTCCTCCGGCGCGGGTGGTCAGCACGTCAACAAGACCGAGTCGGCGGTGCGTATCACGCACATCCCGACCAACACGGTCGTGGCCTGCCAGACCGGCCGCAGCCAGCACCAGAACCGCGACAACGCGATGAAGATGCTGGCCGCCAAGCTGTACGAGCTGGAAATCCAGAAGCGCAACGCCGAGCGCGATGCCGTGGAAGCCACCAAGTCCGACATCGGCTGGGGCAGCCAGATCCGCAACTACGTGCTCGACCAGAGCCGTATCAAGGACCTGCGCACCGGCATCGAACGCTCCGATACGCAGAAGGTGCTGGATGGCGACCTCGACGAATTCGTCGAAGCGAGCCTGAAGTCCGGCCTGGCCGTGGGTGCCAAACGCACCGACGCCTGACCGTCGGGGCCGCCACGCGCGGCCCCGATCCGTTGTGCCCGGGCCACGCCCGGTTTCGCAATCCGCCCCGACCATCGGCATGATGGCGGGGACCGTCCCTCCCCCCGACATACATAGACCCACGCCATGAACGATCAGACCGCCGCGCCGCAGCCCCCCGTCGACGAGAACAGCCTCATCGCCGAGCGCCGCGCGAAACTGACCGCCCTGCGCGGGCAGGGCATCGCCTACCCGAACGATTTCCGCCGCGAGCACTTCGCCGGGACCCTGCAGGCCGAGTTCGCCGATGCCGAGCAGTGGACCGCCGAAGCACTGGAAGCCAGTGACCGCCAGGTCAAGATGGCCGGCCGCCTGATGGCCAAGCGCGTGATGGGCAAGGCCAGCTTCGCCCAGATCCAGGACGAGTCCGGCCGCATCCAGCTGTTCCTGCAGGGCAGCACCCTGGGTGACGCCTACACCGCCTTCAAGGGCTGGGACGTGGGCGACATCATCGCCGTCGAGGGTGGGCTGACCCGCACCAAGACCGGTGAGCTGTCGGTCAAGGCCACCAGCATCCGCCTGCTGACCAAGTCGCTGCGCCCGCTGCCGGACAAGTGGCACGGCCTGGCCGACGTGGAGCAGCGCTACCGCCAGCGCTACGTCGATCTGATCGTGACCCCGGAGTCGCGCGAGGTGTTCATCAAGCGCTCGCGGATCATCCGCGCCATGCGCGCCTGGCTGGACAACCGCGACTTCCTGGAAGTCGAAACGCCGATGATGCATTACATCCCCGGCGGCGCCACGGCCAAGCCGTTCACCACCCACCACAACGCGCTGGACCTGGACCTGTACCTGCGCGTGGCCCCGGAGCTGTACCTCAAGCGCCTGGTCGTGGGTGGGCTGGAGCGCGTGTACGAGATCAACCGCAACTTCCGCAATGAAGGCGTCAGTACCCGCCACAACCCGGAATTCACCATGATGGAGCTGTACGAGGCCTATGCCACGTACACCGAAGTGATGGACCTGACCGAAGGCGTGATCCGTGACGTGGCCAGCAAGGTGCTGGGCACCACCACGGTGGAGTGGGACGGCGCCACGATCGATCTGGCCCCGGCCTTCCGCCGTTGGCGCATGGACGAGGCGGTGCGCCACCACAACCCGGAGATCAGTGCGGCCGACTGTACCGACCGCGATGCGCTGGTGGCCCACTGCGAGCGCCTGAAGATCCGCATCAAGCCGTCCTACGGCTGGGGCAAGCTGCTGCTGGAGATCTTCGAAGCTACCGTCGAGCACACCCTGATCCAGCCGACCTTCATCACCGACCACCCGGTGGAAGTCTCGCCGCTGGCCCGTGCCAACGATGACCAGCCGGGCTATACCGACCGCTTCGAGCTGTTCATCAACGGCAAGGAGCTGGCCAACGGCTTCTCCGAGCTGAACGATCCGGAAGACCAGGCGGCCCGTTTCCAGGCCCAGGTCACGGCGAAGGAGGGCGGTGATGACGAAGCCATGCATTACGACGCCGATTACATCCGCGCGTTGGAGTACGGCATGGCGCCGACCGGCGGCCTGGGCATCGGCATCGACCGGCTGGTGATGCTGCTGACCGGCAGCAGCTCGATCCGTGACGTGCTGCTGTTCCCGTACATGCGTCCCGAAAACTGAGACCTGGGTCCGGGCGTGCTTGGGGCGCGTCCGGATGGGGGTTCCGCTCCCGTGGCCGCGCGAGTATGGTTTCTGCGTGGCCTTAGCAAGGTGCTATGGCGTGATGGCCACGGACCATGACGGGTCGCAGCAGGTGCTTACATCGGCATCACACTGTGACGACGATCATGAACTGGGGTGTTCATGACGGGAGGCGGACCCATGCAAGGTGCCAGTGTGCTGAGCGGCGGAGTATCCTCTCCGCAGCATGTTCCAGTGTGGTCAAGGAAGAAGGCAGAAGCAGCCTTGAATATTGTCATCGTTGACGACCAGACGTCCGCGCGTACCATGCTGCGCCATGTCATCGAAGACATCGCGCCGGAACTGTCCGTGCACGACTTCGGCGATCCGCTGACGGCGCTCGCCTGGTGCGAGTCGCATGCCGTGGATCTGCTCCTGCTCGATTACCGCATGCCGGAAATGGATGGGCTCGAGTTTGCCCGCCGGTTCCGCCGCCTGCCCAAGCACCGCGACATCCCCGTGATCCTGATCACCGTGGTTGGCGATGAGCCGATCCGCCAGGCCGCGCTGGAAGCAGGGGTGATCGATTTCCTGGTCAAGCCGATCCGCCCGCGCGAACTGCGCGCGCGCTGCTACAACCTGTTGCAGCTGCGCCAGCAGTCGGAGAACGTGAAGCAGCGCGCGCTGTCGCTGGAGCAGCGGCTGCTGGCCAGCATGCACGAGGTGGAAGAGCGCGAGCGCGAGACGCTCTCGCGCCTGGCGCGGGCGATCGAGTTCCGTGATGCCGGCACCAGCGCCTATCTGGAGCGCATGGCGCACGTGGCGGGCCTGATCGCCGAGCAGCTCGGGCTGCCGGAGGAAGAGGTCAAGCTGATCGAGATGGCCGCGCCCCTGCACGACATGGGCAAGATCGCCATTCCCGATGCCGTGCTGCTCAAGCAGGGCAAGCTGAGCGATGAGGAGCAGGCGATCATGCGCCGGCACCCGCGCATCGGCTATGAACTGCTGAGTGGCAGCCAGAACCGGTTCATCCAGGTCGGCGCGCTGATCGCGCTGCGACACCATGAGCGCTACGACGGCAGCGGCTACCCGGATGGGCTGGTCGGCGATGCCATTCCGCTGGAAGCGCGGATCGTGGCGGTGGCCGATGTGTTCGACGCCCTGATCTCACCCCGTCCGTACAAGGAAGCATGGACCATGGAAGCCACGCTGGCTTATCTGTACGCCCAGCGTGGCCGGTTGTTCGACCCGCGCTGCGTTGATGCCCTGCTGCGCGGCCGCCTCCAGCTTGATGAGATCTGCGCACAGCACTCCACTGCGTCATCCCGCCCGGGGATGTGATATGCGTCGTCTGTACCCGCGCCTGAAGCAACGTCTGGCGCAGCGCCCGGATACCGAGCACGGCCAGGCGATCGTGCGCATCGTGCTGATCACCCTGATCCTGCTGTATGTGCTGATGCCGGGGCCGCGGCACGATCTGCCGCCGGCGCAGTACCACGGCGTGCTGGCGATCGTGCTGACCGGCCTGACCCTCTCGCTTGGGCTGTTCGGCTGGCTGCTGTGGCGGCCGGGGCGTTCGGATCCACGCCGGGTGGCCGGCATGCTGGCCGACTACGGGCTGATCGCCGCGGGGATGGTGCAGATGGGTGAGCCGCTGGCCTGGGTCTACATCGTGGTGATGTGGGT
This sequence comes from Stenotrophomonas sp. IS26, assembly GCF_054188265.1. NCBI lineage: Bacteria > Pseudomonadati > Pseudomonadota > Gammaproteobacteria > Lysobacterales > Lysobacteraceae > Stenotrophomonas > Stenotrophomonas sp. IS26. The sequence goes on along the minus strand of NZ_JBSZJV010000002.1, from coordinate 163,612 downwards.
GACGGTCGGCAACGGCATGCGCTATGGCAACAACTATCTCTATGTGGCCGTGGCGATGGCCATGGTCAGCTTCGGCAGCACCGCGCTGCTTACGCCTTACTGGGAACGCAATGCCCGGCTGGCGTTCGGCCTGTGGCTGGGCCTGGCCGCGGTGCCGCTGTATTTCTCCACGCTGCTGCGCCAGTTGACCCGGGCGATGGCCGAGGCGCGCCGTGCGAGCGAGGCCAAGAGCCGCTTCCTGGCCAACATGAGTCATGAATTCCGCACGCCGCTCAACGGGCTGTCGGGCATGACCGAGCTGCTGGCCACCACCAAGCTCGATGAAGAGCAGCGCGAGTGCGTCAATACCATCCAGGCCTCCTCGCGCAGTCTGCTGGCGCTGGTGGAAGAGGTGCTGGACATCTCCGCGATCGAAGCGGGCAAGCTGCGCGTCACCGCCGAGGATTTCGCGCTGGCCGATGTGATCCAGGCGATCGGGCTGATCCTGCTGCCGCAGGCCAAGGCCAAGCGATTGGACTACCGGGTCAAGGTCGCCGATACCGTGCCGCCTTTGTTGCGCGGCGATCTCGGTCACCTGCGCCAGATCCTGCTCAACATCGCCGGCAACGCGGTCAAGTTCACCGACCATGGCCGGGTCGAAATCCGCGTCGGCGTGCTCAATGCCGAATCCAATGGCGGGGTGCGGCTGCGCTTTGACATCCTCGATACCGGCATCGGCGTTGCGCCGGAAATGCGCCCGCGTCTGTTCGAAGCCTTCGAGCAGGCCGATGTCAGCATGGCCCGCCGGCACGAAGGCACCGGCCTGGGGACGACCATCGCCAAGGGCCTGGTCGAGGCGATGGGCGGCGACATCGGCTACGAAGAAAACCCGCCGCAGGGCAGTCATTTCTGGTTCGAGCTGCCGTTCGCGCCGCCGCGCGTGCCGTTGGGCGCGGTCACCCCGGCCCTGGTCGGCGACGGGCTGCCGGACCGCAACGGCAATGTCATTGCCTTCGCCGATCCGTTCCTGCGCCACCGCGCGCGCGTGCGCAGCATGCACATCCTGGTCGCCGATGATCATGAGGCCAACCGGATGGTGCTGCAGCGCCTGCTGCAGAAAGCGGGCCACAAGGTGCTGTGCGTCAACGGTGGCGAAGCGGTGCTGGATGCGATGGCCGAGAGCGATTTCGATGCCGCCATCGTCGATCTGCACATGCCCGGCATGAGTGGCCTGGACATGCTCAAGGAGCTGCGCGTGATGCAGGCCGGGGGCGGTCCGCGCACGCCGGTGCTGGTGCTCAGCGCCGATGTCACCCCCGAGGCGATCCAGCGCTGCACCCAGGCCGGTGCGCACACGTTCCTGGCCAAGCCAGTGGTGGCCGTGCGGCTACTGGACGTGCTGGCCGACATCGCCTCCAACGGGCAACTCAAGGCCAGCGCGCCGATCGTGCGCACCGCCACCGTATTGGATGGCGTGCTGGATCCCGGCGTGCTCGACGAGTTGGCTTCGCTCGGCATGGGCGATGGCTTCGAGCGCGAGTTCATCCGCCAGTGCCTGGCCGATGCCGAGCAGTGCGTCGGTGTGGCGCTGGCCGACGGCGAGCGCGGCGATTGGGTGCATTTCCGTGAGCAGGCCCACGCGATCAAGGGCGTGGCCAGCAATCTGGGCCTGGTCCGCGTGGCCAACCGCGCGGGCGACCTGATGCGCATGGCCGATTGGCAGCTCAAGAGTGAGTGGCGTCAGCGCGTGACCCTGCTGCAGGCCGGGATCAAGGAGGGCCGTCAGGCACTGGATGCGCGTGCCCAGCGCAAGGCACAGGGGCACGCCGACGACGGCGGCGACATGCGCTGAGCGGGCAACACTAAAAAATGTCCGCAGTCAAGCGATTGTTGAAATCAGCCTGATGGCCGGAAGTCTATATGGGGTGCGGGTTTGGCTCTACTTCGGGCCGCCTTGCGGGGCTGTGGCGTTGTGGGCTGGGAGCCACATAGGAGCTTCGCGGTAGAAAGCCCGAGCGTGCTGCATCGGGGGCGGTTGCCTGCAGGCGGTAGCCGCGTTTGGTCTTCATAGCCCAATCGGTCGCCGTCCTCCAGAATGAAGAACGCGCAGCCTTGGGCTGCGCGTTTGAGGGATGGCCGCCAGCGGAAACCGGCATCATCAGCTTGGCTTCGGCGGCGCGGCCTTGCCCGCGCCTCCCTTCCTGAATCCCCGATCTCCGACCATGAAGGCTTCTAGCATGTGCGGAATTAGCACCGTGGCATCGACCGCCTCGCCGTAGGTCTGCGCGTGCAGCGTAGCGTAGCGGTCGAGGTCGGCTTTCAGGCTGGCCGGGCAAGCAAAAGTCAGCTTCGTGGATTCCGTTTTCGGCAGCGGCCCGAGCCGTAGCTTGCGCGTCGTCATCGCGAAGTCCCCCTGTTGAAGAAAAGTGGCTGGTACGGCCGCAGCACCAGATCGCGGTTGACGATGATGCGAACCGGCAAGCCGGGGCGCTCCGTCAAGGTGGGCTGGATGTTGAGGTTGCGCCGGGTCATCTCCTGACCGACCTGATTGATGCTGTCCTGGGCGCTATCGCGGCCGGCGATGATGACGCGATCACCGTCCTGCCGGTTCTCCGGCGCAGCCAGTTCGGCACCGATGCCCAGTAGCGTCGTCAGTGCCGCACCGGCAAAGACGCGATCCCAATGCCAATCCACATCATCTTCCAAGCCGGCGTAGCCGGCCGGATCGGTGCCGGCCAAGTTGTCGAGCTTGAGCGAAGACGTGTCGGGCAGGATGATCCGGTTCCACACCACTTGCACGCGGCTCTGCCCGTAGCTGACCTGGCTGTTGTATTTGCCCAGGATGCGTGACCCCTGCGGGATCAGCAGGAACTTGCCGGTAGCCGTGTCATAGACCGGCTCCGTCACTGTGGCGATCACATCGCCCGGCAAGTCCGACTTGATGCCCGTCACCAGCGCCCCGGCGACCACCGTTCCGGCCATGACCTGATACGGCGACGCCGGCAGCGTCAGGTTGCCGGAATCACGGGCTTCCGTGGTTCCGGCTTTCTGGAATGCCTCTTTCTGGTCTTGCCGGTTCTGCACGGCGGTCGGGTCGGCGGGCTGGGCCGCCGTCGACGCAGGCCCGGCCGCCAGCGGGTCGAAGGCCGCATTGGCGGTGAAGCCCGGCGCAGCGGCTACCTGTGTCTGCGCCACCGGCGCGGCCTTCTGCGAACCAGAGCGGAAGAACACCGCCGATGCCGCTGCTGCTTCGGCTTCCTTGCGCAACGCGTCGTTGGGGTCGTTGCCGGGGGCCGCGTAGGCGGCCGTCACCGGCTGCTGCGACTTCACAATGGCCGGGCCAAGATCGCCTGGCAGCGGCGGCCCCAACTCCGGCACGGATGCCGCCAAGGGGGGCGGCAGCTTCGAGTAGTCCGCCGGCAGCGCGTCCAACCCTTCGGACTTCGAGACGCGATCGACGTTGTAAAGCTCGGTCTGCTCGCCTGCACCGCGCCGCTGCGGTTGCAGCGACCACATCAGCGCGCCGAGCACAGCGACCGAGAGACCGCCGACGAGGATGGCCAGCGTGCGCCGGTTCAGGCGCGTGACCGGGCGCGGTTGGGCGCGCAGCGCAACTGCCTCGGGTGCCACCTTGCCCGCATGCGGCGTGGCGAGGTCGGGAGTGTCGTCCTGGCTCATGGTCAGTTCCTCCGCGCCAAGCCATCCGTGCGTTCGATACGCACCACGTCACCCTTGTCGCCGCCCAGGCGCAGTTCGGCCGCGCCGAACAGCCGATCCACGATGTAGTAAGGCGAGCGAAAACGGTAATTCACCAGTTGTCCGTCGCCCTGCGCGCCGATGACGAACAGCGGTGGCAGCTCGCCTTGGGCGATTCCCGGCGGGAACTGGATATAGACCTTCTCGCCATCGTCGAAGGCGCGCAGCGGCTTCCACGGCGGATTGCTGCCTGAGACGGAATATCGGAAGCGGATCTTCTCCAGCGACAGTCCGGTATCGACCGGTGCGGCGGCGCTAGCCGCCTGCGACTGGCGCTGCAAGGCCAACATCCGGTCTTTTGGGTAGTCCCAGGACACCGACGCCATCCATGCCTTTTCCGTCGAGGTCAGTTCCAGCAGGTATGTTCTGCGACTGGTGGTGATGACCAAATTCGTCTTGAGGCCTGAGCGGATGGGCTTGACCAGCACATTGATGCGCATCGCGTCGCCGCTGCCGCTGGACGTGTCACCGACGATCCAGCGCACGGTATCGCCGGCTGCGACCGTCACTAGTTCCTCGCCCGGCTGCAAGGAAACCACGGTCACGCGTCCCGGCGCGGCATAGACTTGGTAGAGCGCACCATCGGTGAAGGGCCACACCTGAATCGCATTGACGTAGCCCTCGCGCGTGGGCGCGATGCGCGCCTCGGCATTGGCACGGGAAACGCGCACCTTCTCATCGGCCGGCTCCGGCTTAGCCGGGGCCGCGTCCAACTCGTGCAGCGGCTTCAACTGCGCTGGCAGCGCCAGCGGCTCGGGCATGGCGACGACTTCCACTGGAGCAGGCGGCTCCGGCAGCGGCTGTGCCTGCACCGGCTCATCGAGCGAAATGGACGGAGGCGGCTTGCCCTGCGAAGCGCAGCCCGACAGGGCCACCACGGTCAGCGCGAAAGCGTATAAGCGGAAAGACAGGTTCATGGCTTGGCTCCTTCAGAAGAATCCAGTTCGCGGCTCCACGACAGGCCGTTGACGTAGATACCCAGCGGGTTCTTGCGCAGGCGCTGTTCGGTGCGCGGGGTTTGCAGGACGGTGGAAAGCACCGCGTTCCATCGCTCGGTCCCGGCGGGGGCACCGTTGATGAACCGTTGCTCCGTCCAACGGACGTTGAACGAGGCATCGCTGGCGCGTACCACGCTGGTGATCTGCACCGTCACCGACTCGCGGCCAACACGGGCGAAAGGATCGTTCTTGCTGGCGTAGTCGTTGAGCACCGCCGCGCCTTTGTCGGTGGTGTAGTCGTAGGCGTCCAGCCAGTTTTGCCGCACCACGATGGGATCGATAGACAGCGAGCGCACCAGCGTCACGAAGCGCGCCAGGTGGTGCGCGATCTGCGCATCGGCGGGCCGGTACGGCGTGGCGGCTTCGCCGACGGCGCGCACCTGCCCCGACTGATCGACCTCGATGACGTAAGGGGTGACGATGGACTGCGCCGAGCGCCACACCAGGCCACCGGCCATCAGCAGCGCAAGCGTGAGGCAGCCGAAGGCCATAAAACGCCAGTTCTTGGCCTGGACGCGGGCCGAGCCGATGCGCTCGTCCCACACCTGCGCGGCGGATTGGTACGGGGTGGCAGGCTGCGGCGTGTCGGCATAGCGCACCTGCGGGCGTTTGAATCGCATAGGGTTCTCCTTGGTGGTCAGGTATCGGGTCACGCATCGGGGCGCAGGCTTGGGCCTTGCCCTGAGCCGCCGCCGTCGCCACTGCGCAGCGTGTGGGCTGCGGTGGTTGCGGCATGGGTGATCTGCTGGCGGCGGTGCATCCGCTTTGCCCAGGCGGGTTGCTCTTGCTTCGGCGCGCTGGCTGCGCCTTCGCCTGCGGCGGCCTGGCCGGAACCGGCAGCGCCGACATCCGCACCGTTCCATCCTGCCCGGAAGGAGTCGGCCACCTTCTGACCGGCAGCGGAAGCGCCCGATGCAGCTCGGCGGCCTGCCGCTTGCGCGCCGGTCTTGGCGACATTGCCGAGGCCCGCAGCCGCGCCTTTAGCCCCGCCGCCCGCAGCGGCGGAACCGGCCTGGAATGCGGACTTGGCGCTGCTGGCCGCCGACGTGGCGGCGCGTGCGCCGCTCCCGGCCAGCTTTGCGGCGGCCGGGGCCATGCGTGCGCCCGCCATGACGGCACCGCCCACGCCGGTCGCGGCGGCACCGATGGCAACACCCGTGCCTACCGCGCCGACGGCAGCGCCCGCCATCGCACCCGCGCCGAGCTGCGGCGCACCGGACACAAGGCCCGTGGCGATGCCGGGGCCGAAGATGCCCAGCGCCAGCAAGGCAAGCGAAGCCAGCATCACGACAAGCGCATGGTCGATGGAAGGCTCGTCGGGATGAACCTGGAACTCCGCGAACAGGCCCGAGCCGATGCCGACGATTACCGCCAGCACCAAGACCTTGATGCCTGACGAAACCACATTGCCGAGCACCTTTTCCGCGAGGAACGAGGTTTTGTTCCAGAGCGCAAACGGGATCAAGACGAAGCCGGCAAGCGTGGTCAGCTTGAACTCGATCAACGTGATGAAAAGCTGAACCGCGAGCACGAAGAAACAGAGGATCACCACCAGCCAAGCGATGAACAGCACCACGATGGGGTCGAGGTTCACGAACACTTCGGGGAAGCCGGCCATGTCACCGATCTGGTCGAGGATCGGCGCAGCGGCGTCGATGCCGGTCTTGGCAAGCCGACCCGGCTGCAAGAAGTTCTCCATCGTTATGGCCGAGCCAGTGGCGGTGATGCCTAGCCCGGCGAACGAGCGGAACACGATGCTCGACAGCCAATTGAAGTTACCGATGATGTAGGCGAAGGCACCGACGTAAAGCACCTTGCGCAGCAGCTTGGCGATCACGTCCTCGCCCTGGCCGGTCGCATGGCTCATGGCCCAATACAGACCGGCAATGGTCATGTCGATGACAATGAGAGTGGCCGTCAGGAACGCGACTTCGCCTTGCAGCAGACCGAAACCGGAGTCGATGTAGCGCGAGAAGGTATCGAGGAATCTGTCGATGATCGTTACGTCGTTCATGGCGTGTCCTCCGCAGCGGCGAGCGACGCATCACCTTCCGGCGCGTCGTCGGTTGGCGTGTCGAAACTCGCCGGAATCGGCGGCAGTTCTGCCAGCGTCCGGTATTCGTCCGGCCCAGTCTGGCCGGTGAAGAAGCGCCGCCGGAAGGCTTCGGCAGCGGCGCGACAGGTGTCTTCGCCTGCGGTTTGCCGGTCGGCTGCGCATTGGGCGCGCAGCGCCTTGAGCCGCACGGGATCGGCGGCCAAGGTGGCGGTCAGGTCTTCAGCCGGCTGCTGGCCGCATGCGGTCAGCAGCACGGCCAGCAGGACAGGAACGCATCGCATGGCCGCCTCCCGTCAGTTGTTGTAGAAGTTGACGGACTGCGGTGTGTACGGCGTGCCGGTGCCCAGGAAGCGCCGCCGCACTTCGCGGGCGCGCTCGGTGGCCGCTGCCTGCCGCGCCAGCTCCAGCGAGGCCGCCCTGTCTTGTGTGATCTGGAGCTGCTGGGCCTGGATGGACTGCTTGGCCTGCAAGGCGAGAAGCTGGTTCGTTGCCTGCATCGCTTGCAGCGCACCCGTGGCCGATTGGCTTTGGCTCACGAGGTCGGCCAGCGCGCTTTCGTCTTGCGTCAGGTTCTGCGACACCTGCGCCTGCATCCGCATCGCGGTGTGCAGGCCGTCGAGCGTGTTCTTCCAGCGTTCGCGTGCGTCCTGTGCCATGCGGTCGCCGCTGATGGTGGCGGCGTACTGCTCCGGGTACAGGCGCGAGAACGTGGCATCCATGCTCTGCACGTCGTAGGCCAGCCCTTGCGCCTCGGCAATCAGGCGTTCAGTCGTGGCGAGCGTCGAGCGCAGCCGGTTGACGATGTTGAAGTCGAGATTCGCCAGGTTGCGCGCCTGGTTCATCAACATCTGCGCTTCGTTCTGGAGCTGGTTGATCTGGTTGTTGATCTGCTCCAGCGTGCGGATGGCAGTCAGCGTGTTCTGCACCAAGTTGACGGGATCAACGAAAGTGAGCGCCGCCGCTGGCTGAGCGAGCATCAGCGAGCCGGCCAGCGCGGCGGCGAGCGAAACGGAAAGTACACGGGTCTTCATGGCGAAATCTCCAGGGGTTGAGTAGCGAGGAAAGAAGCCGCCGACGGCGAGGACGGCAGCAGGTCGGCGGCCCAATCGAGGCCGCGATGGCGTAGCCACGCACCGGCGAAGCCGGGAGCGCCGGCCTGCGTCAGCACTCGGTCAATGTCGCGTTGGTCTTGCGGTGTGGATGCGCCCGAGAAGGCGAGCGCGGCTGGCCCCAGGTCGAGGTCGAACAGACGATTGCCCAGGCGCGATTGGTAGTAGTAGTCGCGCTTGGGCTGCGCGGTGGCGACGATTTCGATTTGCCGACTGTTGAGGCCAAAGCCCTCGTAGACCGTGCGAATCTGCGGCTCGGTCGCCTGCGGGTTGGGCAAGAAAATCCGGCTCGCGCAGCTTTCGATGATCGCGGGCGCGATGGTCGAATCCTTGATGTCGGCAAGCGACTGCGTGGCGAAGATCACCGACACGTTTTTCTTGCGCAGAGTTTTCAACCATTGCCGGATGCGTGCCGCGAAGGACGGTTCATCAAGGAATAGCCAGGCTTCATCGAGAATCAGCAGCGTGGGAGCACCGTCGAAACGTGCATCGAAGCGGGCGAACAAGTAGCGCAGCACCGCTTGCACGGCGGCGGGGCTGTGCATTAGCTCTTCCATCTCAAAGCCCTGCACGTCGCCGCTGCCGAGCCGGTCGCGGTCGGCATCCAGTAGCTTGCCGTGCGCGCCGCCCAGCACATACGGCGACAATGCCTGCCGCAGCGCGTTCGATTGCAGCAGCACCGAAAGCCCGGTCATCGTGCGCTGCTCCACCGGCGCACCAGCGAGGCTGCCGAGCGCCGACCAAATGGCGGCTTTCTCGTCGGGGCCGACGGTCACGCCTTCATGCAGCAGGCGGCCTTCGATCCACTCGGCGGCCCAGGTGCGATAGCCTTCGCTGTCGATACGGGCCAAGGGCTGAAAGGCAATGGCGCCGTCCGCGCCGAGGTCGTAGTGTTCGCCGCCCAGGCCCAGCACCGTCGCCCGCATGGATCGCCCCATGTCGAAGGCGAAGATGCGCGAGCCGCCATAGCGGCGGAACTGCAAGGCGAGCATCGCCAGCAGGACAGATTTTCCCATGCCCGTCGGCCCCGCGACCAGCGTATGCCCCACGTCGCCGATGTGCGTCACCAGCCGGAACGGCGTCGCGCCATCCGTGCGCGTGACGATCAGCGGCGGGCCGTCGAGATGGGCGTTTTTCTCCGGCCCAGCCCACACGGCGGACACCGGCATCATGTGCGCCAGATTCAGCGTCGAGACGATGGGCTGGCGCACGTTGGCATAGGCATTGCCTGGTATGGACGACAGCCACGCATCGACTGCATTTAAGGTTTCGGGGATGGTGACGAAGCCACGTCCTTGGATGACACGTTCCACCATGCGCAGCTTTTCGTCGGCTACGGCAGGGTCGTCATCGAACACCGTCACCGTGGCGGTGAGGTAGCCGAAGGCGACTTGATCGCTGCCAAGCTCTTGCAAGGCGGCATCCGCGTCGGCCGCCTTGTTGCTGGCATCCGTGTCCACCAGCGGCGATTCCTGCTGGAAGATGGTTTCGCGCAGTAGCGCAATGACATTCTTCCGTTTCGCAAACCACTGGCGACGCAGGCGGCCCAGCTCCTTTTCCGCCTCGGCTTTATCGAGGCAGAGAAACCGGGTACTCCAGCGATAGGCAAAGCCCAGGCGATTGAGGTCGTCCAGCAGGCCCGGCCAGGTCGAGGTCGGAAAGCCCCGCACCGACACCACGCGCAGATGCTGGTCACCCAGCATGGGCGCAAGGCCGCCGACTAGGGCGGAATCGGCCAGCAGTGCGTCGAGGTGGAAAGGCACCTCGGGCACGGCCAGCCGGTAGCGCCGCGTGGACACCGTGGCGTGAAGATAAGTCAGCGTCGCGGCATCGTCCAACCAGACGATTTCTGGCATCACGCCATCGAGCAGGTCGAAAACCCGATCCGTTTCTGCCAGGAAGGCGTCAAGCCGACCGCGCCAGTCCACACCATCGCCCGGCGCGTGCTCGTAGAGCAGCTTGGCTGCACGAGCGCGGGATTCCTCCGGCGGCAGATAGGCTAGCGTCAGGTGATAGCTGCTTTCGTAGTGGTTCCCCGATTCCTCAAAGGCAGCGCGGCGTTCTTCGTCCACCAGCCAGGACAGCGGTTCGGGAAAGTCGGAATGCGGATAGTCCGCGGCCGACTGGCGCTCGGCTTCCACGAACAGCGCCCAGCCCGAACCCAGCCGGCGCAACGCGTTGTTTAGCCGTGCCGTCGTGGCGATCAATTCGCCCTGCGTGGCGCTGTCCAGATCAGGCCCGCGAAAGCGCGCCGTGCGCTGAAACGAGCCATCCTTGTTCAGCACCACGCCCGGCGCGATCAGCCCAGCCCAGGGAAGCCAGTCGGCCAGCAAGGCGGGCCGCTGGCGGTATTCGGCAAGGTTAAGCATGGCGGCGTCTCCTACACGTCCAGCAGCGGCTTGTGCTTGATGTGCCGGGCGAAGACCTGCATGAACTGCGGATCGACCCTCGCGCCCCACACGGCCAGCGAGTGACCGACGATCCAGAGCACTACGCCAGGAATCCAGAGTTGCAGGCCCAGCCCGACGGCAGCGGCTAGCGTGCCGTTGGCAATCGCCACCGTGCGCGGTGCGCCGCCCATCAAGAGCGGCTCGGTCAGCGAGCGATGTAGCGGCACCTCGAAGCCGGCCGCGAAGCTATCCGGGCCACTCATACGACAGCCCCGCCGGAGAAGCTGAAGAACGACAGGAAGAACGAGGACGCGGCGAACGCGATGCTCAAACCGAACACGATCTGGATCAGCTTGCGAAAGCCGCCCGACGTGTCGCCGAAGGCGAGCGCGAGGCCCGTGGCGATGATGATGATGACCGCGACGATGCGTGCCACCGGCCCCTGAATCGACTCCAGAATGGATTGCAGCGGGCCTTCCCATGGCATCGAGGAGCCGGATGCCTTCGCCGTGCCCGCCGTCATCAGCATGACTGCGGCCAGCAGCAGGCCGTGGTGCGCGGGGCCGGCCAGCCGCCGCAGGCGTGCGATGGTTGAAACCGGATTTACGGAATTACGGAAAGCGTGAACGTGCATCTGCGTCATGGCAGTTCTCCAGGTAGGTCAAGGGACGAGGAAGGCGCAGCGGCATCGGCTGCGAGAGGAACCGGCATCAGCTCGGGAAACGGTGTTTCCAGCGCGTCCGCCAGGCGATAGCCGGTGCCGTCGAAACCGACGACACGGGCGATGCTTTCGACGCGGCGCTTGCGGCCACGCCCGGCGATGTGGATCACGACGTTGACCGCCTCGGCGATCAGCGCACGCGGTGGGTTCACCGCCACTTCAAGAATCAACTGTTCGAGGCGCAGCAGCGCGCCCAGCGCGGAACCGGCGTGGATGGTGGCGATGCCGCCGGGGTGGCCGGTGCCCCACACCTTAACCAAGTCCAGGGCTTCGCCGCCGCGTACCTCGCCGACGATCACGCGGTCGGGGCGCAGGCGCATCGTGGCCCGCACCAGCTCGGTCATAGACACGACGCCAGCGCGGGTGCGCAGCGGCACATGGTCGCGGGCTGCGCATTGCAGCTCGATGGTGTCTTCGAGCACAAGCACGCGGTCGCCCGTGGCGGCGATCTCCGCAAGCAAGGCATTGGCGAGTGTGGTTTTGCCGCTGCTCGTCGCCCCGGCGATCAGGATGTTCTGGCGCTCACGCACGGCGCGGCGCAGGAACTCGGCCTGGCCTGTGGTCAAGATGCCGTCGGCCACATAGCGATCCAGCCCGATGATGCTCACGGCGCGCTTGCGCAGCGCGAAGGCTGGGCCGGGCGCTGCGGGCGGCAAGATGCCCTCGAACCGCTCGCCGGTTTCGGGCAGCTCGGCGGTCAGCAGCGGCCGCCCGCGATGCACCTCTGCGCCGACGTGCGCAGCCACCAGCCGGATGATGCGTTCGCCATCGTCTTGGGACAGCTCCACGCCCAGCGGCATGCGGCCCGATGACAACCGATCCACCCATAGGGTGCGGTCGGGGTTGAGCATGATTTCCACCACGTCGGGGTCGGCCAGCGCAGCGGCGATGACTGGCCCCATTGCCGTGCGCAGCATCTGGATACGGCGATCCAGAGAGGTTGCGGCGGATGAGAGTTCGGGCGGGGTTTGCGGAATGGCGCTCATGAGGCACGCTCCTGCGCTTCAGCCAGTGCCTCCGCGTCATCCATTCGCGCCGGGTCTGGGTGCAGTTCTTCCACAACGTCGCGCACCAGGCTGCGGCCACGCAGCAGGTGGCGGCCGAGCCGCTCCACGAATTGCTCGAAACGCGCTTTGCCTTGGGCGCGAGCTGCGTCCTGATGGGCTTCGGGAATCGGGGTGCTGACGGTCAGGAAGTAGCGGATGAACAGCGCCAGTGTTTCGATCTGGATGTTCTGGTCGCGCTCCATGCGCTCGGCCTGCCGCGACAGGCGATCGAGCCGCTTGGCGATGGCCGCCTCGCGCTGGTCGCCAGCATCGGGCGATAGCCACGACGCGAGCGCCGCCGCGACAATGGACGACTTGGACACGCCTTTCTTGGCGGCCAGTTCTTCGAGACGCTTGGCGTGCTCGGGCTGAATGAACAGATTGAGGCGGTATTGGCTCATAAGTCGATTCCGTCGTTGGGGTCGAGGGAAGCCAGCCGGGCCGTGCGCTGCATGGCCGGGTCGAGCTGGCCGGGAAGCGGCAGCGGCAGGTCGTCGTCGTCATCGAGCAGAGTCAGGTCATGGCCGGCGAGCAGCGGTTCGGGGCTGTATTCGCTGACTTCGGATAGCTCCGGCTGTCGGCGTGGGCCGCCGTCATCGGCGGTGCCTGTGCCATCGCCGGACAGGCCCGCAGCCCGGACCGTTGACACGGCTGGGATCGATAGGCCGCTCCAGTCGTCGGGCCGGGCCGGTGGCGCGTCCGCGTATTGCCCGGCCGCGAGCACAGGCGGCGGTAAAACGCGGTTCTTGAAATTCGCGTCGGCGTAGTAGCGCAGCTTCTTGGCCTTGATCGGTGCCACGCTGGACACCATCACCACAGCTTCCTCAGTCGGAAGCTGCATCACTTCACCGGGCGTCAGTAGCGGGCGGGCCGTCTCCTGCCGCGACACCATGAGGTGCCCCAGCCACGGTGCCAATCTGTGCCCGGCATAGTTGCGCTGCGCGCGCAGTTCGGTAGCGGTGCCAAGCGTTTCGGAGATCCGTTTCGCAGTGCGTTCATCGTTGGTGGCGAACGTCACGCGGACATGGCAGTTATCCAGAATCGAATGGTTCTGGCCGTAGGCTTTGTCGATCTGGTTGAGCGATTGGGCGATAAGAAAACTGCGGATTCCGTAGCCCGCCATGAAGGCAAGCGCCGTCTCGAAGAAGTCCAGGCGGCCCAGCGCCGGGAACTCATCGAGCATCAGCAGCAGCTTGTGGCGGCGTTCGATGCCGTCGCTGCCGTCGAGCGATTCGGTGAGCCGTCGGCCGATCTGGTTGAGGATCAGGCGAATGAGCGGTTTCGTCCGCGAAATATCCGAAGGTGGCACTACCAGATAAAGCGACACCGGATGCTCGGACGCGATCAGGTCGGCGATACGCCAGTCGCAGCGCGAGGTGACTTCGGCCACCGTGGGGTCGCGGTAGAGGCCCAGGAACGACATGGCGGTGCTCAACACGCCGGAACGCTCGTTGTCCGACTTGTTGAGCACTTCGCGCGCCGCCGAAGCGACGACTGGATGCGGGCCACCACCTTCCACGTTCACGAGGTGCTGTGTGGTCATCATCCGGTGCAAGGTCAGCTCGAAGGGGCTGGCCGGATCGGAGAGGAAATTGGCGACGCCGCGCAGCGTCTTGTCCTCGCCCGCGTAGAGCACATGCAGGATGGCCCCGACCAGCAGCGCGTGCGAAGTCTTCTCCCAATGGTTGCGCTTCTCAAGCGCGCCTTCTGGATCGACCAGAATGTCGGCTATGTTCTGTACGTCACGCACTTCATGTGCGCCGCGCCGAACTTCTAGCAGCGGGTTGTAGGCCGCCGACTTCGCATCGGTCGGATTGAACAGCAGGCAGTGTGAGTAGCGTGAGCGCCAACCTGCGGTGATCTGCCAATTCTCGCCCTTGATGTCGTGGACTACGGCGGATGCAGGCCAAGAAAGCAGCGTCGGCACCACAAGGCCGACGCCTTTGCCTGAGCGCGTGGGCGCGAAAGTGAGGATGTGTTCCGGGCCTTCATGCCGAAGGTACTTGCCATCGTGCTGACCGAGGAACACGCCGATCGGCTGCGTAAGGCCGGCTTTGCGAATGTCCTCCGTACTTGCCCAGCGTGCCGAGCCATAGGTCGTGACTAGGCGTGATTGACGAGAGCGCCAGATCGACATGCAGACTGCGACCACCACCGCCAGCAAGCCACTGCCACCCGCTATGGCACCGCCCGTGTCGAAAACGCGTGGCGCGTAGGCATCGAAGAAGAACCACCACTCAAACAGCTTCCACGGGAGGTAGATCGGTGTGCCGAGGAAATCAAACCAGGGGGAGCCAAGGCGTACCTGATAGCCAAGGGCTGCTGCCGTCCATTGTGTGGCGCCCCACACACCCGCGATCACGATGCCGAATACCACGGCTATCTGACCGAACAGCACATTCGTACCTTGCATAGCCCCGCCTCCAATCTCTCCTACGCTGATTCCCTTGGGAAACGCGGCTTAGAAATGTGCCGCAGGCGTCAGGATCGGTGCTGGCTTAGTGCCGGTCAAAGACCGTTTGGGGCAGAAAGGTCGATAAGAAAGAATGAATTCGCGCTGTGTCTAGCCAGGGAGTGACTCCGTAAGCGCCGGCGAATATCAGCGTGCCGAACAGAAGATTCAGGCAGACTAGCGAATTGCTGAATTGCTGAATTGCTGAATTGCTGAATTGCTGAATTGCTGAATTTCAGAATTTGGGGGATTCTTTGGGCGGTGTGTATGGCGTTTTTCCGTCACCGTAGAACCGCTTACGTGTTGCCTCCGCTACCCGGTTGCAAAGCAGTTCGCCCAAAGTAGGCCGATCCGTCTTGCATTGCTGGCGCAACTTCTTGAGCTGTTCCGGGTCTGCCACCAGCTCTTCTACTGTCGGGGTTTTCTTTTCTGCACTAGTGGCTTTGTGCGGTTTATCAGATTGACCGCATGCGACTAGCATTGCAGCGACGAGCGTGATGGCGAGTCTCATGGCATCAATTCCTCCGGAAGATCGGGATTTCGGCTTTTTGTTGACCTGAGAAACTCTGGCAATTCGATGGCCTGTACTCGCTGAATGAAGCGCGCAAGCTCGTCAAACGGATCGCCTTCAAGTCTGAGTAGATAGGTCGTCAAAGGTGGTACGCGTGTCGAAAGCGGCCTCGCCACGACTCCTGGCTCTCGGGAGGCTGCAATGTGTGCAGCCCCTGTAAGTCCGAGTGCAAAACCGGCAGATACCAACGCCATCATCAGGTCGAAAGTGGTAACCCGCTCGGCAACTAGAGGCTGCATTTCAGCCCGGCTAAGTACTCGCTCAATGTGCTTGGCGTGGCCCTCGCACACTTGAGGATCAGATAGCACTAGCGGGTAGCGCAGCAGTTCATCCAATGGAATTCGCTTAAGAGCCAGCAACGGATGCCGAGCTGGCAGCGCCACCATAAGCGTGTCAGTCCACGCGGGAAGTGCGACGATTCCATCACCTACGTCGTCGGACTGTGCAAAGCCGACGTCATACAGGTCGTCGTGCAATCCTTTGATTTGTTGGGATAGTGGCACCTCAAAAAAGCGAATCTCAACCTCGGGCTCCTCCTCGCGACACAACGCCAATAGGGCTGGTAAGCACAGTAGTGTTGCGCCGTCTGACAAGGCGACGCGGAGTTGTCCATGAAAGCCATTTTTTGCTGCCTTCACGCAGTCCCGCGCCTGTTGCAAGGATGCGAACACCCGAGGTGCGTGCTCCATGAGCATCAACCCAGCTCGTGTCAAACGCGTGCTTCTCGTGTTCCGAATAAAGAGCTGTGCTCCTAACTCCTCTTCGAGTTCTTTGATCGTGCGAGACAGTGGGGACTGCTCAATATGCAGTTTCGCAGCGGCGCGAGCGAAGTGAAGTTCCTCGGCGAGCGCCATAAAACAACGTAGATGTCGAATTTCCATGCGTCCCCTACTAATCGTCGATCTATTCAGTATTTAAAACTCGCTGCCATGCTGCGTTCTTCCAACTCAAGGACTCAGGGTGAAGATTGCAGATTCACATGCTCTGGCGAACCAGAAAGCGCTTTAGCGAGAACACCCCATTGCACGGCTGCGTCGGCGCGAGCACGGACCAGAGCCGCTCGCTGGGACAAGGTGCCACGCTCCGCTTCTGCAACAACGGTCGCATCCACCTGTCCCGCCTCAAAGAGGCGTCGACTGCGGTCAAGGAGTCGATCAGCGACGACAAGACCATCGACCTGATGCTGCAGAGAAGTCCGCTGGGTCTGCCAGCCCAGATAAGCGTTCTCCACATCCTGAAGCGCAAGCAAAACCGTGCGTTCCAGGTCAGCCTGTGCGCCGCGACTGCGTGCTGAGCCCTCGTCGATTCCCGCTTGTATTGCTCCACCGTCAAAGATCGGAAGCGTCACACCCAAGCCCAGAGAGAAAATGTTCCCTGCCACACGTGTTCCGTTGTTCTCGAAGCGTTGGCGCCCACCACTCAAATCGAGCACAAGTTTGGGGAACCGCTCGCCTTCTGCTGCGTTCCATCGCGCCGTCGCCGCTGCAAGACGCGCCTGCGCGGCTCTGACGTCGGGGCGCTGCTGCAGCAATTCGCCTGGCACGCTTCTGGGAGTCCAATCGGGCATGGTGAGAGAGGCAAGCGCAGGACCGCTGCCAAGCGCCCCCGGAATCCGGCCAACGAGCACATCCAAGGCATGCGTTGCTTCGCCGCGTACGCGTCGCAACTGCTCTTGCTCCACCCGGAGGGCGATGACCTCGGAACGCGTGCGTTCAATGTCAAAGCCCGTAGCTTGACCTGCCTTGAACTTCTGCTCTGTCAGACGCTCAAGGCGCTCGGCGACTTGAAGTCGCTCTTTTGCCAGATCTTCCAGCTCTGCCGCCTGCCGCTGCTGCAGTGCAGCGGACACTGTCTCAAAGGCGATCTGCCAACGTGTCGCGAACCAGTTCTGTTCGACAGCAACTGCGTCCATCCGTGCGCCATCAGCGGCATGCGAGAGGCGGCCCGCTAGATCAACTTCCCATGAAGCCGACAGCGGAAGCCTGGCATCGCTGCTGATGGTCGGTGCCAAAGAAAAGTCGCGCGCGCGCGTTGCTTGGGGCGTGAGCGCCAAGCTAGGGAACATTGAAGCGCGTGTACGTCGGGTGATCGCCACAGCTTCATCAATCCGCGCTCTTGCAATAGCGAGATCGGTGTTGTGCTCCAGCGCGTTGCGCACCAGCGCGTCAATCAGCGGATCACCGTACGCCGTCCACCACTCGGCCGGGAGTGCTTGTGCTGGCACCTGCTGCACAGCCAGACCCGCTTCGTTCATGAATTTGGCCGGAACCTCAACGCGTGATGTCTCCACCCTGTGAGGCGAGTGGCTGCACGCGGCGAGAAGCGTGATCGATAGGAATGCAACAGCAGTAAGGCCGCGGCGGGCGTAGGGATCGGACATGTTGAGCCACTAGGTTGTGAATTGAGGAGGCCGTCTTGACGGGCATAGTTCATGGCGTGTACTATACCGTCCAGACGGTTCAAAAATCAAGCATCTTTGGAGTTTCACCATGGCAACTCGTATGAAATCAAGCCCAGAGGAGTCGCATTCGGCGGACAACGGCGCTGAAGCCCCCTCCATCTCTAAGAAAGCGCAACAAACACGGGAGCGCATCCTTCAAGCTGCGCGTGACGTAGTCATGGAGGGAGGTGCCGGGCACCTAACGCTTGACGCGGTCGTTGCACGGGCAGGAATGAGCAAAGGTGCGTTCCTGTACCACTTCGAGACCAAGCGCGATCTGCTCCTCACGATGATTGATGACCAGGTCTCGGCGTTTGATGGCGGGCAGGAAGAGCGAGAGCTGCCATTCGTCGGCGATCCAGACCCTTGGCTATCCAGCCAGGTCTCGGCTATGCCTGACGGCGGGATGCAAAAGATGAGCGCTGCATTGCTGGCGGCCGTGGCTGAAGACCCCACGCTGCTTGAGCCTGTGCGCGGCTGGTACCGCAGGCAGTACGAGAACGCGAGCAAATCTCCACGCGGCACCGATATCGCCGGAATCGTTCTATTTGCCTTGGACGGAGTCTTCCTCGCCGAAATGATGGGTTTTCCGACGTTTGCTGCCGAAGACCTTTCTCGACTCATGCACACCCTCCAGGCGCTCGCCCGCGGCGAACTGGAACTCACCCCTATTGATAAACGCTGATGAAAGGCCTTCCCGTGTCTTGCACTCCCTTTAAATCCCAGTCCTGGCAAATGCAGAAAGTCGGCCTCGCGTTTGTTCTGCTCGCATCGCTTGCCGGCTGTGGTAGTCAGAAGGAGCCTGCTTCCGATCCACCGCGAGCGGTCAAGCTGCTCACGGTGGGGGATGTAGGTTCTGTGGCCAATCGCATTGAATTGAGTGGTCTAGCTCGCTCCAGTGAGCGGAGTACCTTGGGGTTCGAGACTGGCGGGCGTATCAGCAAGCTTCATGTGGACGTGGGAGATCGCTTCTCTCGCGGACAGCTTCTGGCTGAGTTGGATGTTCAGCCCGAGCAACTCCGCCTAGAACAGGCTCGGGCGACACTCGCTGCTGCGGAAGCCGCATTGGCAGACAGAATCGTGCAGACAACGCAGCAAAGGGGGCTGCTTGAGGGCAACGTAATCTCCCCGGCTGCATTCGAGAGTGTGAAAGCACAGTTGGTTGCAGCTGAAGGCCAGGTGCGCAATGCAAAGGCCGCATTCGGCCTTGCCGAGCGTGCGCGAAGGGGGGCCGCCATTCATGCGCCATTCGACGGCGTCGTCGCGGAGAAACTCGCTCTGCCGTTCACAGATATTGCAGCCGGAGCGCCGGTGCTTCAAGTGGATGGACTACGCAGCGGCGTAGAAGTCCTTGCGACTGCATCGACGACCCAGGCGGCAAATATCAAAATTGGGCAGGTCGCCGAACTGCGCCTGAGCGAGTCAGCAAGTCCCGTTCGTGCTTCGGTACAACGCATCGGCTTGCGTGCTGAAAATGGCTCACTTTTACCTGTCGTGCTCGTTCCTCAAGATGCTACTCTTGCGCGCAGTCTTCGACCCGGGTCTGCCGTTCAAGTATTGCTGAAGGCACCGGAAGCGAAGGATGCCTCACCAGATCGTCTGATGCTTCCCTATTCGGCACTGGTGCTCAGTGAGAAAGCAGGACAAGCCGCAGTGTTTGTATATGACGTGACCGGAAAGAAGGTGCACCGCCGGGAAGTGCAATTCCAGAGCGAGCCAGGCGGCGACAACGTTCGCGTTGTGGGCGGCCTGAAGCGCGGCGAGATGGTAGTCGCGGCTGGCGCGAGTTGGCTGACGAACGAGCAACAAGTCACCCCACTCAAGGCCACGACCCAATTGGCCGGACGCTGACCCGCTACAGGAAGACTTCGCTATGAAGATCACAGAAATGGCGCTGCGCGCCAGCAGACTCACCTACCTTGCCGCGGTCATCATTCTTGTTGCCGGCATTGCCACGTTTCTCAATTTCCCTTCGCAGGAAGAGCCATCGGTCACGATTCGAGATGCGGTTGTTGCCGTTCTGAACCCTGGCATGCCAGCCGAACGTGTTGAGCAGTTGATCGCGCGTCCGATCGAGGAGCGTTTGCGGGAGCTGGCCGAGGTCAAGCGTGTAACCACAACCGTTCGCGCGGGCGGGGCCGTCATACAGGTCACGATCTGGGAGCGGTACACCGACCTAGCCCCCATATGGCAGCGCGTTCGCGCGAAGGTTGCCGATGCTCAGCCTCTGCTTCCACAGGGTACGTTGGGGCCATTTGTCAACGACGACTTCGGCCGTGTTGCCGTGGCCTCCATTGCGGTGACCGCGCCGGGCTACTCCATGGGCGAAATGCGTGTGTCGTTGAAAGAGATGCGCGATCGCCTATACGCGCTTCCCGGCGTTGATCGCATCAGCTTCTACGGCTTGCAGGAAGAGCGCGTCTATCTCGAATTTGATCGACCAAAACTAGCCCAGCTTGGATTGACCCCACAAGGGGTGATCGATCAACTCGTTAAACAAAACGTCGTGCTTTCAGGCGGGCAAATCGCCATCGGTGGCATCAACGCTTCGCTGGCTGTTAGTGGAGAGGTTCGCGACGCCGCCTCGCTGCGCGCGTTGCCGATCATGATGGCGCAAGCTCAGGGTGCGCGCGGTGCTTCGCCTGCTCCTTCAATCTCACTGGGAGAGCTTGCGCGCGTGCAGGTACAACCTGCAGATCCTCCCGAGTCTGCTGCAGTCTATAAGGGCCAGCCTGCCGTAGTGATGGCAGTGTCCATGACCTCGGGCCAGAACGTGGAGCAATTCGGCGTAGCCCTCAAATCCCGTGTGGCCGAGCTTGAGAAACTTCTGCCCGCAGGTTTCGAGCTCTCCTATGTGACATTCCAGGCAGACGTCGTCAAACGTGAAATGGGCAAGATGAACCAGGTGATGATCGAAACGATTGTCATCGTGCTCGGCGTCGTCGTCCTTTTCCTGGGATGGCGCACAGGATTCATCGTCGGGATGATCGTGCCGCTTACCATTCTGGGGGCACTGATCGTGATGCGCGCGCTGAACATCGAGCTGCAAAGTGTTTCGATGGCAGCCATCATCATCGCTTTGGGGCTCTTGGTAGACAACGGCATCGTGATTGCCGAAGACATTGAACGGCGCTTGGCAGCCGGTGAAGACCGCAAACAGGCTTGTCTCGAAGCGGGTCGTACCCTCGCACTGCCGCTGCTGACGTCCTCATTGGTTATCGTCATCGCCTTCTCCCCGTTCTTCTTCGGCCAGAGTGCGACGAGTGAGTATCTGCGCTCTCTCGTCATTGTCCTCGCGCTCACGTTACTCGGATCTTGGCTGTTGTGTCTGACCGTCACTCCACTGCTGTGCTACCACTTCACCAAAGTGCATCATCAACCGGCGAATGACGCGCAAACCTACAACACACGCTTCTATCGCGGCTATCGCAAGTTGCTTGAGTGGGTGCTTGACCACAAGGCGATCTACGTTGGTGTGATGACGGGTGCATTGGCCGTAGCTCTGTACGGATTCACGACACTGCCATACGACTTCTTGCCGAAGTCCGACCGAGTTCAATTCCAAATACCGGTGCAGCTCGCCCCTGGAACGGATTCACGGCTCACTCTTGCCAAAGTGAAGGAAGTGAGCGGCTGGCTCGGTGATCAAGAAATCAACCCCGAAATCACGGATCACATTGGCTACGTCGCTGACGGTGGGCCGCGCTTCATCCTTGGGCTCAATCCCCCATTGCCAGCATCGAACATCGCGTACTTTGTCGTGACGGTCAAGGCAGGCACCAACATTGACGTCGTGATTGCCCGAACTCGGGCTTACTTCGCGCAGCATCATGGAGATGTACGCGCAGAGCCTCAGCGGTTCTCGCTAGGCACTACCGAAGCCGGCACAGCCGTCTACCGGGTCAGTGGGCCGGATCATGAGGTGCTGATGAATGCGGCGGCGAAAATTGAGTCCGCGCTACGGGAGCTGCCAGGTACGGCCAACATCAAGAACAACTGGGATACCCGTGTCGGCCGTCTCGATGTTCGGGTCGATCAAGATCGTGCGCGACGTGCTGGCGTCACCACCGACGACATAGCTGCCTGGCTTGGCACCCGCTACATCGGCCAGTCGATCTCTGTGATCCGAGATGGCGATACCAGCGTGCCAATCGTGATGCGCGGGACGTCCAATGATCGGCGCAGCACTGCGGACGTTGGTTCGACGACCATCTATCCAGCGTCGGGTGGCCAGCCGGTTTCCCTGGCGCAAGTGGCCGATGTCACGCTCGCTAGCGAGCCGTCTGTGATCCAGCGCCGCAATCTCATTCGTACAGTCACAGTTCAGGGGCAGAACACCGCATACACCGCGCAAGAGATCGTGGATCACCTCGCACCTCGGATCGCCGCAATTGAACTACCTGCAGGCTATGCCATAGAGCTTGGTGGAGAAATTGAGGAATCGGCTGAATCGAATGCATCGCTCACGCACTACATGCCGTTCGCTCTTCTGGCGATGTTGCTGCTATTCATCTGGCAGTTCAACTCCTTCCGCAAGCTGATCGTGATTCTCGCAACGATTCCCTTCACGTTGATTGGGGTCGTGATTGCACTGAAGGCAACAGGCACTCCTTTCAGCTTCATGGCGACATTCGGGGTGCTTGCGCTGTTCGGAATCATCGTCAACAACGCCGTTCTTCTGCTCGAACAAATTGAACACGGCCTCTCGGAAGGTCTCGCCCGACATGAAGCCCTGGTGGGAGCTGCGATGCAGCGGCTGCGTCCAATCGTGATGACCAAGGTGACCTGTATCGCGGGTCTCGTGCCCCTGATGTTGTTTGCGGGGCCGCTGTGGAAGGGCATGGCCATCGGCATGATCGGTGGTCTCGCACTTGGCACGCTCGTGACGCTTGGCCTGATTCCGTTGCTCTACGAGGTGCTGTTCGGAATGAAGTGGCCGGGCAGCAAACGGAGTCACGAGGCGGTACAACAACCAGTGCAACCGGTCTGATCCCTCAGCGTAACTGTCCACACGCTTCCCCCGATCTCTCTCGTGGCCGGAGAGATCGGGGAGACAGATTCTCGCCATCAGAGAGTTTAAGAAGAAATCAGAAGCAGAGCGAATTGACCGCCTACTGCCTATTCTTTGATGCTTTGATGCTTTGATAATCAATTTTCACTGAATAGATTTGGAGAAATATATGAACCCGTTGTCATGGAATCCATGGTTGGTTCTACTGATTGCCGGCCTGTTCGAAATCGGTTGGCCACTAGGCCTCAAGATGGGTGCGGCCAATGCAGCGATGCGCTACGTGGGGCCGGCGATTGCAGTTGCCTGTATGGCAGCCAGCGGCTTTTTCCTATGGTTATCTCTTAAACAGATCCCCATAGGAACAGCTTATGCGGTCTGGACCGGCATCGGTTCGCTGGGCGCGTTTTTCGTGGGCGTGTATGTGTTCGGCGATACCGCCTCCTTGATACGTTGGGTTGGAATTGCGCTGGTTGTTGCTGGCATCGTCTGTCTGAAAATGGGATAAATGAAAATATATATGAAACGCCCTATTTCATTAATCCATTTTGTGCTGCTGGCAGGCCTCACGGCAACCTTATCTGGCTGTGCTTCAAACGGAATGACTCGATCAGGGTTTCTTGGTGATTACGATGTATTGGGAAAAACGAAGTACGAAAATGTTCTGCTCTTCAAGGCGCCAGGCTTTGAACCCAGTCGTTACCGGGAAATATTAGTCGAGGATGCTCAGGTAGTGACGGCAACTGGACGCATAGGTGGGCTTGAAGCTGAGCAAGTGCGAGAGCTTCTCGATCACGTCAACAGTGAACTGCGACATCTCCAAACTAAGTCCGAAGCTCCCGCATCGTCAGGCCGCATACGTGTGCGTGTGGCAATTACGACCATTGAGACGCCCAATAGAGCAGTCAACACCCTAACGACGTTGCTTGTTGGACCAGTGACAACTGGGGGAGCTAGTTTGGAGTTTGAGGCAGTAGATGAACAAACAGATCGTCGGGTGGCTGCTGCTAGCTGCTTCGAGCACGGCAACGCTCTCGCGGATTTCAAAGGCTCCTACACACTGCTCGGGCATGCAAAGTCTGCAATCACCACCTGCCTTGAACGGATCAATAGCGCTTGGAGAAGTGCTGGCTCGTGAATAGCTGCTATTCCATAACTTCGCGCGGATCGCGAGGAGCCTCATCAAGGGGATTCGTAGGGTGCCGTTCTTGTAACGTCTGCAGCATTCTGGAGTGGCTCTGCTTCGTCGCAAAATTGCCGGCGTTTCTCGTTCTTGTCTATTCGAAACGCTGCGTGGTGCTGCTTGCAGAGGTAAAGCGCCTGGAGGTGTGTAAATTCACACGATGGAGTTTGGCCGGTGTGCTGGCAACGGTAGTTCTGACAGGGTGTTCCACTTACCGTCCTTGGATCAACCCGACACTTTCCGACGCCGCCTTAATGTCTCTCGCCGAGAACGACCAACGCATCAGGCCGTCGGAGGTCAACCAACCGGTGGTTGTAGCGGTGACACTGTCAGGCGGGGGCGCTCGGGCGGCGGCCTTCGGCCTGGGCGTGCTGCGCGAACTCAAGGCCACACGCTTCGCGCTAGAGGGCCAGGAGACCACTCTGTTGGATCAGGTGTTCCTGGTCAGCGGAGTGTCGGGGGGCAGCATCCTTGCCGCGCACTTCGCGGCCTTCGGCGATGCCACGCTGACTCGTTTCGAGCCGGATTTTCTGCTTGTGCCTTTTGAGGGGCGACTCATACGTGAAGCTCTGTGGCCTGAGCGTCTTTATAGACTAACTTCACCTTGGTTTGGGCGCAGCCAGATCCTGGCTCAACGCTTGGACGAACTTTTTGAAGGCCGCACCTTTGGTGACGTGCGCCGACGACCGGGCGCGCCCGAACTGATGATCACGGCAACCGACCTCACGACCGGTGCCCCTTTCGATTTCACCACCGAGCAATTCCGGCTAATCTGTTCCGACCTCGATGCAACGCCGCTGTCTTTCGCGGTGGCGGCCTCGTCGGCAGTACCGCTGGTGCTGTCGCCCGTAACGGTGCGAAACAACGCCAATACCTGTCCGCCGCCTCTCCGATCTTTGCCTGTCAGAGGGCAAAATTACAGATCACGCATCCTGCAAAGCGGCATAGACAGCTACCTCAATGCGCACGATCGGCCCTATATCCACCTCGTGGACGGTGGTGTCTCCGACAACCTCGGCGTACGTCTGATGCTAGACCGGCTAGTAGCTTCGGGCTCAATGAGCGCCAATTTCTCGGAGGTCAAGCCCGGAAGCTTGCGCCGACTCGTGTTGGTGACGGTGAACTCCGAACGAGGACTGAGCGAGAGAGTGGACAGTAGCGACCGAGTTCCCAGCACGACGCAAGTACTTGAGTCGCTGATCTTCGGTGCCGGCGCTCGCGAGACCCAGGTGACGCTGGCCATGCTTAACGACGACCTGCAACACTGGCGTTCCGAGATTGTCCGCACCCGTGGCCAAGCGGACAGCCCCTTTGCGGCCGACGCAGAAATCTACGTAGTAAGCGTAAGTCTGAACGACGTGCCGGACGACAAGATCCGGCATTCGCTGCTGCGCGTGCCCACAGCCTTCACGATCGAGGCTACGGATGTCTTGGACCTGCAAACTGCGGGAGGCGAAGCACTGAGGCAATCCAAGGAGTTTATGGCATTGATTGAATCTCTAAGAAGAATCACAGCAGCCAAGCAGACTGCGCCTGGTACTCAGCTTCCCTTGATATCTAACTGATACCGATACTGGGCTTTCGTCCAAGTTCCCAAGAGGCACTTCCGCCGATAACCTTTGCGGCAAGCTGTTGTCCCAGTCGCGGCTCAATTACCGGCCGCCACGGCACAAGGCTGAACCCCATGCCGTCATCGAGCATCGCGTAGCGCCCGCTGGCGAGCATAATGGAACGCCGGTAGATACCGGCTACGCGCTGCCCGTCGGCCACCGGGCGATGCTCTAGGCCGGTTTCCGCCGCAATGTCTTTCGCGGCCTGCACTAGTTCCCGATTGCGTAGCGTGCCCAGCAGGTTGCGCGCGAGGATGACGCGCTGCCCGCGGCGCTGTGCCAGCCCCTGTTCTTCGAGGAAATCGGCTCGCTGCTGTATGGCCTGCTTGGTATCACCGCCAAAGCCCAAGTTGCCCAGCCCACGGCCACCGCCGATCAGTTGCTGGTCAAGCCAAGTCGCGCCGATGACGCGGGCCTGCCGTTCAATAGGAAGGTGTGATTTCAGCTCTACGGCTACATCGCCCAGCCGTTGCGCGTCGTATTGGCGGCCACGCTCGGCCAGGTCGTCCGGTACCTTCCATAGCCCTTCGGCCACGCGCTCCACGATGCAAGCCCGGCGCAGGGCTTCCAGCCGCCGGACATGAGCGGCGACGACTTCCTGCGGGTCGCGTCCGGGCGTAGCCCGGCCCTGCTCGATTACCAGGTGATGATCGGTGCGGTACAGGCCATCGCTCGCCAGCGAGGCGATGTTCTTGTCGGCCGTGCGCACCTCAGTCGAACCCTTCACCTCTACCACAGCGCCCGTGGGATAGTTCGCCAGTTCGTCGCGGGCGTTCAGTGCAACGTAGTGGGCCTTACCGTCCGTGCCGTCGATGATCAGATAGCCTCGGTCGTGCAACTCATCGGCAAGCCCCTTCGCGGCCACGCGGCCGATGAGGCTGCGACCATCGTCGCCCGGCTCGAACACCGCCAGCTCACGCGGCTGGCCGCTCATGGCCCGCTGCATCGTTCGGATGATGTCGCCACGCTCACCCAGGGCACGCAAGGTCTTCTCGGCATCGGCATGAATGGCCCAGGTGCCGGGCTGCACCTCGTCGGCTAGGCCCAGGCGCTGCAAGCGTTGCAGGCGGCCGATCAGCAGCAGGCGCTGGCGTTGCAACCTCGGCTCGTTGAGCCGTTCGACATGCACCCGGCCATCCTCGCCGGTCTCGCGCTGCAAGGTGCGATCCAGGCTCGTCCACCGCTCCTGTTCCACCTCGCGCCTCAAGGTCTGCTGAATCTCCAGTTCGGTGCGCGGCCCCAGCCACTCGGTCGCCAGCTCGGCGGCGCGATGGCGGAAGCCGTGGGCGATGTAGTCACCCGCGATGATGAGGTCTTTGCCGGTGTCGTCGCGCCCGCGCACGATCAGGTGGGTGTGCGGGTTGTCGGTGTTCCAGTGATCCACCGCCACCCAATCCAGCCGCGTGCCCAGGTCGGCTTCCATGCGGCTCACCAGATGCCGGGTGTAGGTGCGCAGGTCGTCCAGCTCGGCCCCGTCCTCGGGCGAGACGATGAAGCGGAAATGGTGCCGGTCGTCGGCGCAGCGTTCCTTGAAGGCGTCCAGATCGGCTTCGTCGGCCTGTGGCCCGTAGCCCCGGCCCGGTTCGCCATCGCGACCCGCGCCGTCGCGCTCGATGTAGCGCAGGTGCTTGGCGAGCGATTGCGGGCTGGCCCGCTGGTGATTGACCAGCAAGGTCTTGATGGTCACGCGCCGCGACATGGGCATTAGCTTCGCCCCGGCGAAGCGCGCCGCCGTGTGGCCACGTCCGAGCCGAGAGCCGGGCCGCTGGCCGGTGCCAGCCGCGCCAGGACGGCGTACTGCCGACTTGCCGCTGCTGGCTTTGCCGGCCTGCTTGAGCACCTTGGAAACGAAGCTCTGCCCCTGGCCCTTGCCCCGGTTCTTCGGGGCGCTGGGGCGCACGCGAAAGTCGTCGTCGCGGCTGTCGGTCATGGCTGCGCTCCCCGCAAGCTTGGGCGTGTCCTGTCGTGCGAAGCACGCGGACATGCCAGCATTGGCGCGACCCTCGCGCCAAACGCGGCACGGTGGCGAAGCCGCTCCGTGCCGCGTTCCCCCCATGTGCTGACTGGCTTTCGACGCGGCCAGGTGCCGCGTCCTTTTGTCTTGCCTTCCGCCTTTGCCCCTCGCTGGCGCTCCGGGCAGCGGCGGCCCGGCGGCGCTGCTGCGTGAGCAGCCAGCGCGCCGGCGAACGCGGCGACGGCCATAGGCCGGGCGCGTTCGAGGCAAGACGCCTGCACATGGGAAGGCAGCGCGAAGTGCAGCGCGGATGCGCTGGCATTGCACGCGCGACGACATGCAGAAAGCCACTGGATCGGCACGCCCGATGGCACGATGAGATGCACGGCAACGTGCAGCGAATTGGCCGCCATCATGGGCGGGCCTCCAGCCAGACCGGACGCGCAACGCCGATCACGGCGGACGCGCGCACGGGCCCGAAATACCGGCTGTCGAATGACGCCGGGTTGGTGACGCTGAGCAGGAACAGCTCGCCGGGCCGCAGGCGGCGGCACTGCTGCCAGGATGGCAGCGGCCGGCCCCAGCGGTCGGCGGACAACACAGCGGCCGAAGGCACACCGTCGATGCGAACGCTGCCGCCAGTAATGCACACCTCCTGCGGTGCTATCGCGCCCACGCGCTTGAGCAGTGGAACGCGCGTCGGCAGGTAGCCGCGCTGCGCGGCCAGCGCGGCAGCGTCAGGCGGCAGCGTGGTCAGGACGATGCTGCCCACGGCCAATGGACGTGGCAGCGCGCCGGTGCGCAGGTCAAGCGGATCGACGCGATACCAGCCGACCGCCACGCTGTCGGACGGGTTGTAGGTCAGACGCGGCAACGGATGCACAAAGGACGCCCAGGCCAGCGCAGCGAGGCCGCAGGCGGACAGGCCCGCCAGCACGAGGCGAGCGCGCAGGCGTGAGCGAGGCCGCGTTGCCATCATCGTGGTCATGGCAATGCCCTCCCGGCCAGCCAGGCGGCGTGCCGCTCGGCGGTGTATTCGGGCAGCGGCAGGCGCGCAGCGAGCCGATTGCCCAGCGTGCGCCAGTACGCGGGCGAGACGGCAACGGGCGCGATGCCCAGCGCCTCGATGGCGTCGATGCGTTCCAGCACGGCGCGCACCTGGTTGTCGCCCTCGGCGTGCAGCAGCAGGCGCGCGCCTGGCTGCACGCCGGGGATGCGCTGCGCCGCATCCAGCGGCGTGCAAGCCTGCATCACCATGAGCTGCCAACGCACAGTGCCGTAGTCGTTGGCCTGCCAGTGGATGCGGCACAACATGGCGCCCGGCTGGAACACCGCGCAGCGCCGCCAGCGGTCGAGCTGGTGTGTGCGCGCAGGCTCGCCGAAGCGCAGGTAGAGCTTGAAGCGCGGTTCGATGTAGGCCAGTGCCACGCGCGTCAGCGGCGCGCTGGCAGGCTGGCCGGAAGGTGCTGCGAGCGCAGCCGTGGCCGCGCTAGCGGCAGGCGAAGCGGATGCAGTCATGGTGCGTTCTCCCTACGTTGCTCTGGAAACTCCCGTTCCAGCAGGCCGCGCAGCAGGTCGGCCACGGTCACGCCTTGCGTGAAGGCCGACACCTTGATGCGCGCCCGCATCGCGGACGTGATGTCGAGAGTCAGGCGGGCGGTGTAGAGGTCGCCCTTGCCCAGCGCATCCGCGTCGCCCTGGCGAATCCACGCCTCGGCATGCGGATTCGCGGGCGGACGCGCGCCGATGCCGACGCGCTTGGCCGTGCGCTTGCTGTTCGGTGATGGCTTCTCTGTCATGACGGCCACCGCAGCAGTTCGTCTACCAGCGCAGTGATTTCACGCGCGGCCGCGCTGTCCGGCGCCGTCTCGCGTGTAAGCCGGCCAGCGGCCACGCTGTCGGCGAACACGATGCGTTGATGCACTTCCGAGCGCAGCGCAGGAAGCGGCTGGTCTGCGAGCGCCTGGCGTGCTTCGCGTCCGATCACGGTGGTGCTGACGCGCCGGTTGATGACGAAGGCCGCGCGCAGCGCAGGCCGGAACACCTGCGCCTCGCGGATCAGCGCCACCATCTCGGCGCTGGCCCACAGGTCGTAAGGGCTGGGCTGCACCGGGATCAGCACGCGCTCGGCCGCCAGCAGCGCGGAGCGCGCCAAGGCGGCGATGCGCGGCGGCCCGTCGATGACGACGTGATCGGCCCGCCTGGCGAGTTCTGGCGCCTCTTGGTGCAGCGTTTCGCGTGCGAGGCCCACGGCGCCGAACAGCCGTGGCAAGCCTTGCTGGCTTCTGCGCTGCGTCCAGTCCAGCGATGAACCCTGCGGGTCGGCGTCCAGTAGCACGACGTGCTGGCCGCGCATCGCCAGTTCGCCGGCGATGTGCGTGGCGAGCGTGGTCTTGCCCACGCCGCCTTTCTGGTTGAGCAGAGCGACGATCATGGCCTGGCCCTCCGCGTTGGAAAGCCCGGCTGTTGCCGCTGCGTTTGCGGCCGCGTGGTGGTTGTCCACCGCAGCGGCGTTTCCCTACTAAAAGTTAGAGAAATTAAGTTAGGGAAGTTAGAGGGCGAGGAAACCCAGCGCTGGCGCGGGTTTGCGGCCGATCTGCACGCCTGATAGCACGATAGTCCCACGCCTGATAGCACGATACCCCGCACGCCTGATAGCACGACACCATCCACAGGCTTTTCCGAAGTTATCCCCGTGCCGTATGCGGCACGGGCCGGA
The DNA here is from genome assembly GCF_054188265.1 of Stenotrophomonas sp. IS26. Taxonomy (NCBI): domain Bacteria; kingdom Pseudomonadati; phylum Pseudomonadota; class Gammaproteobacteria; order Lysobacterales; family Lysobacteraceae; genus Stenotrophomonas; species Stenotrophomonas sp. IS26. The sequence continues at coordinate 133,620 of NZ_JBSZJV010000002.1, read as the reverse complement.
AGGTCAGCAGCTCCATGCCGTTGTCCGGCATTCGCTCGATGCCCAGGACGTAGCCGGGCAGCGACTGCCGCGCGACCAGCGCGCGCAGGTCGCAGGCGAAGTCGTAGGGCTTGGCGGTACTGCCCGATTTCTGGTGCAGGTAGCGAAAGTCGAACTGCCAGCCGTATTCCTGCTTGCCGCCGTGCTTGCGCACCAGCCGGTACAGCCAGCGCTCGATGCCGCCCGTGAGCCGGAAATACGCCGGGTCGATGGTCAGCACCAGGGCGGCGTCGAGCACGCCGGCATAGAACCAGTCCGGCAGGATCAGCTCGATGCCCAGCGGCGTGCCGCTGGCATCGGCCAGTTCCTTCCATTCGTTGATCCACGAAAACCGATGCAAGCGTCGTCCGCTCGTCTCGCGGATGGACGTGGCCACCGTGGTTGATTGCAAGCGATCCAGCGCGGCTTTGAGGCGCTGGTAGTCGCGCAGCGACTTGCCGCGCCCGATGAAGCGCAGGATCTCGTAGGGCGTGGCGCGCATCAGCCGTGAGGGCCGCAGGCCCGCGTCCTTCGCCTCCACGATCTGCGAGGCCGCCCATATCAGCACGTCCGAATCCCAGATCGTGGCGATGCCGTGTTCCTGCGTGCCCTCCACGCGGATCGTCACGTTGCCTGCACGGAAGTCGATGGGCTTGACCCGCTTGGACTTGCCGAGCGAGAAGAACGGATAGGCCATCAAGTCCTGGCTGTCGCGCGGCGCCATGTCGCCCGGCAAGGCGCGGAACAGGTCGAGCTGTTCGCGTTCTTGCAACGGCCGCTGCCGCATGGGCAGCGCAGTGCTGGACATGGCGATGGCCTGCCGCGCGCCGCCGATCAGCGCGCACGACTGTCGGCCGAGTGGTGCTCGGCGTATTCGGGATCGGAGGTCGTCTCGAAGCTGCGGTCGGCCGCCCAGGCATCGAGGTCGGCCACGGCGTACATGACGCGCCGGCCGAACTTGCGAAACTTGGGGCCGCCGCCGATCACGCGCTGCTTCTCCAGCGTGCGCGGCGACAGGCGCAGGTAGTCGGCGGCTTCGTCGTTGGTGAGATAGCGCTGCGGCTGCGCAGCGGGAGTCGAGACAGTAGCGGCAGGCCGCAAGGGAGCAGGACGCATGGTGAACACCTCCATAGCTTTCAAAGCTCCGGCCACACAGCGCAACCGGATGGAGGCAGTCTCAGAAAACGCGGCCCGCGTGCTCAGGGTCGTTTTGCGTCGCCTTCAAAACGACCCTTCTCAAGCGGTGAAAGCTGTGCTAAGCGGCGATAGCCGCCGCGCATCAACGCATCGCCGCGCCGCACCAGGCGGCGCACCTTGGAGCGCAGGCCGCCGTCGCTGTACCAATCGGCCACGGCGTCGGCACCGAACAGCCCTTCGCCGACCTCGCGCAAGGATGCGCCCGCCAGGGTCGCGTCGAGCGCCTGCAAGGTATGCAGCTCCAGCAGTGCAGCGGGTGGTGGCCTGGGCATGGCATGGGCCAGGGCGGCATCCAGCACGGGCACATGACCACAGGCAGGCGCGGCAGCGCCGCCGCGATGGGCATGTGCGACCGCCATGCCGTCTTCAAGGCTTGGAGCGAGCGCGAAGCGCGCGCAATGGCCGGGGCTGCGCGCGATCAGCGTCAGTCCCTTGCCGTCGTGCAGCAGTTGCTTGTGTCCGGGTATGCGCCAGAACGCGAAGACGGCCGCATCCGGCGGTGGATCGGCATCGGGATGGAGCTGCACCACGGCCGTATGGCCGGGCAGCCAGGCCGGATGCGCGTCGCGCGCATCCAGCGCCGGGTCTTCCAGCAGGCGCAAGCCCCAGCGATGCGCCGCCTGCTGTGCGGCCTGTGGCCGGCGATGGTGGCGCAGCCAGTCAAGCCGGTAGTCGGGATGCCTGCGCAGGTACTCCCAGGCCAGCGCCAGCGCATCCAGCCACAGGATGTAGAGGTAGGCGGCAGTGGGATACCAGTGCGCAACATGATGAGGCTGGATCATGGCGAAAGCTCCTGTCGAACCGCAGGAACGCCGCCACGGGCAGATCAAAACGGAGCTACCGCATCCAGATCAAAACCATCATTTGCATCAATTCAAAGCTGTAACATGCGGTGTCAAGACCGATTGGCTCCGGTGTATTGCGAATCCCGTCCGAATGCGACGGCCGCCTGACCTCAAAACGTCGCGCGGCATAAAACACCGTGCCCGAACCCGCATCAGAGATCGTGACTGATTCGGTCATGCCAGCACGGTTTTGGTGCAAGAGTGCGAATTCAGACCGGACAGGTCTGGAGTAAGACGGAAATAGTCTCAATACGCCTCGCTTGTCCGCAGGGCGAATCGCTCAATCGAGGACGGAACCGTTCTCCTGGGCCAGCCGCAGATATTCCGACAGCGGGCGTGCCGCCTGGAAATACCGATCACGCATCACGGGCTGCTTGCGCGGCCCGACGATGGACTCCAGATCGGACAGCTTCACGGTGCCCAGCTCAGGCATACCGATCCCCAGGTCGATCAGGCCGAAGGCCGTATCGGCATCAACGGGATCGAGCGCGGTCAGCAGCCAGATGGCGTGCGCGTCGGGGGTGAACAGCCGCACGACGGGTAACGGGTCGATGGCCTCGCCACCGGCACGGGCCCGGCCGTGGGCCAGCAACTGCCTGCGCTCGTCCTCGGTGATGAGTCGGTTCATGGGCGGCCCCTTCTTGGAACAAATCCGCCGAAACGTGAAAGCGTAAAGCCATCTCGGCGGATTTGGAGATATGCACGGATGCGGCTTTGCGCTTTTGTGGGAAGCCGCAAAAGCGGATTTCCGTAAAAACGTAGAACCACAAAAAAGGATCGAATCGTATGAATGAGTTAAAGATAACGTGGTTTTAATTGTGCTGCGAATTGACGCTTCTGTCTATGCAGAAGCGCACCGTCCAGCGCGGCCGACCGGCCGGCTCCACCACCCATGACGCCGAGTTGGCTCACGCCTTCGGCGCAGCGGTGCGTGCGCTGCGGATGGAGCGCGGCATCGCGCAGGAATCGCTGGCGCACCAGGCCGGGATCGAGCGTTCCCACATGGGCAAGATCGAGCGCGGCGAGCACATGCCCACGCTGGCGATCATCTTCAAGATCGCCGGCGCGCTCGAATGCAGCACGGCGGTGCTGATGAGCGAGGCTGAAAGCCAGCTCGCAGCAGCGGCCCAGCCGTAGGCGACGGCCCAGCCGATCCGGCGCCGCCGGTTCGGGGAGTTCAGGGGCGCCAAGCCACGCGCGGCGGGGATAGCCCGCAGGGCTTTCCCTGGAGGCAAGCGAAGCGCGCCGCGTCGCAGTCGCAGAGGGAGGTCAGTACCCAGCCACCCCAAATAGCTGGTGTGCCATTTTATGAGGGCCTACTACGTTGATTCCTATCCCCCTATCTCTATCGCTGTGATGCAAAAGTAGATCGACCGCCTCGTCAAGAACCTGTGTATCACCTTCTTCTTGCAAATGTGCTTGGTACCAGCGCATTGATAGACCCGCCACTATATCGGAGAGTTGAATTCCTGTGCTTTCTGGTGATGCCTTAAAAAACAAATCAGCCATTTGCTGAAAGTTATAGTCTGAATAAGGCAATTTGAATTGTGCGGGGTCTACCTTAGCGTTCTCAGCCTGGAATTTGGCTTCGGCGATGATTTCATCGAAGTGGGCTTGCTCATCATGGAAAATTCGACATCCCTCCAAACTCCCAGACAAGTAAAGATTCATTCTGGCATAAATGTTGGTGAAAGATGAGAAATTCGGAAGCAGCCAAATCTCTTGGTCGCGCTTGCCGATGTCCGGGAGAGGCAAGAACCGTCTATGGGCTTTGTCTCCCTCTTTCTCAATCATGATGCGGAAGTCATCTTTGCTTTCTTCCACCTGCGAGGCGATGCCCTGCGCAACTTCATGGGAATGTTGGCTTACACAATCTTTGAGAAGATCGAAGTAGGTGCCAATCTTTTCATTTGATGGATTGTTCATGCATTGAACGAACTCATAAACCACATCGCTGGGAACTCGGTAATAAATGTAATCGGCAAAGATGTTTTTCATCCAAACGGTATCTTGTGATTCTGGAGTATTGAAATACGGAGGCCAGATGAAGCCGTTGGTAATGCTTACAGCCAGTTGGTACTTTTTGTCTACAATCTCAATGAAGAATGGGAAGTCGCTCTTCACCAAGAGATTGATGGCATCAAGAGCGAAGTCAGGCTTGCGCCTCAGAATTTTGCTGAGTTTAAGTTCGTTGGCCTGAATTTTGTGCTTCTGCCTTAAGGCGGCAAGCTCTGCTACAAGGCTGCTCTCATTAGAAATTCCCACTGCTGCCAAACTGAAAACAGCTTGCCCACCGAAATCAAGCGCTGCGCTAGTTCGCGCAAGATCCCCGGTATTGCCACTCTCGTCTATGTAGAAATCCATATCTCCCCCATCACAACGGAAAATTACAAATGAATGCCAATAGACTTGCGCAGCTTACGTGCTGCGAGAAGTCTAATGGAGACGTAGAAAGAGCCAAACCTCCGAGGGAAGCCAAAGGAGGTAAATAAGTTCCACATGATGCCTGAGGGGGCCGATTTCTTTGGCCTGCCCAATCGCTTCTGGTCAACGCCACCGGTTCGGGGCATTCAGGGGCGTCGAGCTACGCCCGGCGGGGATAGCGTTCCGGGCTTTCCCCCAGAGGGCAAGCGAAGCGCGCAGTGCTGCAGGCGCGAAGGCGTGAGGGATTGGAGCCGGATGGCCGTGACGGCGAAGTCGGCACGGGGCGCAGCCCGCAAAGCCCGGCGGTGCGACGCACCGACACGCCCGGCCGTTCTTGCAGCCTCAGTCCCAACGCATACGGAAGCGACTCGATACGGCGCAGCCCAGGCGATGGTGCTGCCTCCATACAGTGCCGCGAAAGCAGCACTGCGCCCCGCCGCGTGGGCGGGGCGCGGCGGCGGTCACGCCGCCTGGAGCTTGCTGCGCGACCAGATCAGGTCGTGCGTGCCGTTTTCGCCTTCGATCAGGCGGGCATAGACCGTGGCCGGGAACGAAGGATCGTCGAGGGTCACGGAGATGTATTCCCGCCCGGCCTCGCTGATCTTCTTCCACGCCGCGCCGATGTCGTGGCCGGCCGCCTGCAGGCGGAAGTCCGGGGCCTTCTCGTTGTCCCCCTTATCGTTGGGCATCAGCTTGACCTTGACGTTGAGCGTCAGGGTGCGAAGCGTGCCGGTGAAGCCGTCTTTGTCTGCGGTGAAGGTGCCGATGTTGGCCATGATGATTTCTCCTATCGGTGGAACAAGGTTCGCGCCCATCGCGTCCTTGTTGTGATCCGGCCGGCGGGGGACGGGCTGGCTGCACCGCTGGCGGCCGCAACGTAGTGGAGGGCCGGGAGGCGAAAAGAATTTGTCCCGCGAGGAATGCGCCGAACGCAGTGACAAAGCAGGGGAAATTGTTTTCGCCGGACGGTTGCAGCCATGAAGCCCGAGGCGCAGCCGTGCCACCGCCAGGATTCACAACAACACAAGGACGCCTTGGGCCGAACCACCCCCCATCCGAAAGGAGACAGGGCCGACTCGGTATCCCCGCCCGAAGGCTGCACCGGCTCGCCCCTGACGCGGGCCAGGTCAACCACCCGACGACAGGCGAGAACGCACCCGCCGCACCGTGCGGCGCCGGTCTATAGGCGTGCTGTGGAAGCGCCATAGCGATGCCGGGCGGGTTGTCTGTGAACCGTCCTTCGTGACGTGATGGGCAGGAACCGCCAGCGTTGAGGACGGCACGTATCCGCACAACCTGCCGCAGCAAGCTCCAGCGCGTTCGCCAGCGGCCCGGCCATCCGGCGCAGCCGGTTCGGCGGCATCGAGGGGCGCCAAGCTGCGCGCGGCGGGGATAGCCCGCAGGGCTTCCCCTGGAGGCAAGCGCAGCGCCACAGGCGCGGAGGCGTAAGGGATTGGAGCCGAATGGCCGTGACGGCAAAGGCGGCACGGGGCGCAGTCTGAAAGCACGGCGGCGCTTTGCGCCGTCACGCTCAAAAGTCTAAATGCACAACGAGGAGTTCATTCGGGGAAATGGCAGGTAATATTTACCCCCATTTTTGAATGGATTTCATTTGCCGATAACTACAGATTCGCCAATGAAATGGGATAACCCTGGGCCGCCATTTCCTTTGCCAGAAGCGGCCCTGCATCTTTTTGCAGATTGTCCTTGAACGGGATATAGAGCAACCCTTGGATGTCGGATGGGCGCTCCATATTGTCTTGTTGCTTCATGAGAATGGCAACGTTCTTGCGGCCGAGCAGCGTGAGCATCATGCCCAATTCCATCACAACGTTTTGGCGCGCACGGAACGCCTTTTCGTCTTCGTGACCAGCACGGTAGCCCTCGTCATCAGGCGTGGCCAGCACCACAGCAAAATTTACCTCTGCCGTGTACTTTTCCAATTTCTCGATGATGGTCTGCCCTTCCGAAGGAAGTTGATCCAAGATCAACGGCTCAAGCCTCCAGCGGCGCAGCATCGCTTCAAGCTCGGTTCGAGCAGCATTATCGTGTCCATAAACCACGAACACCTTGCTGAGCATTGGCTTAGCAGCGGCACCATTCTGTGGAGCTGCTGCCGCAGCCTGCGCAGGTTGTACGCCAAGGCAAGCCTTTACTGCCTCTTGGTTTTTGCCCTGAACATTGAAATTACCGGTGTGGTAGCTATTGACGATTGCACCATTTTGCAAACGAAGCTGTGTGCCAGTGCCGTTCGCAAGTGCTGTCTCATTCGCAATCTGAAGATTACCGGCCTGTAGGCAAGCTTTAATTTCGTCGAGAGTCATCGCCATTCCTTCTAAGCTCCCCAAATCGCTTTTTTCGCAGCTTCGCTGAGTACATCAACAACAATGTCGCGCACACCAGATGCAACCGAAGTGCCAACCTTCGTCATCACCTTCTTGAATCGAAGGGATGCAACTTGAGTTTTGGGACTGTCTTTGGTCAATTCCGTCAAATCAGTACGGAACTGCTGGACTTCTTCTGGCGACAGCTCTGCGCCTGCTTCCACTAGCTCAACAGCGCCAGCAATCTTGCGTTCAGTCCAAGGGAATCGGCCACCGCAGTTGTAGCAGAACGAGGGGGGCTCGTAATCACCCCCAAAGCCAAAAACGCCTTCAACGTAGTAATCGCCGCGAATGGATGCGCTGCACGAAGGACACTGCAGGATGGTCGCTTCGCCGCACTTAGAGCAGAACGCCTCTCGAAGCTCGGGATTCTGATCAGCGGCTGTTGTTGCGACATGCCCATTAGGGCAAACTTGTGCGACCCGATATGTCCCCATTGCGCTCCCTTGTTGATTTATGCCGATAGATACGACGTTGGTCAATTCAAGGCATTTTAAAGCAGCAGCGTGAAAATTGAAGGCGTGGACGTCACCGGGCGCGGCCACTGCCGCGCCCGGATTTTGCGTCCACCGCGCCCAGGACGGAACGGCCTGGGCGCGGTGCTGATCGCGGTTATTCCTTCGTCTCGATGATCCACCACACGGCACGCGGCAAGGCGCGGCCTGTGATGGGGTGAATGTCGGTGAGGTCGGCGCGGGCCGCCCAGCCCAGGGGCGGGCGATAGCCGCGCACGTCGCCATCGCCGTGCCAGCGGCGGGCGCGCACCGTGCCGGGGGCGTAGATTGCAGCCATGCGCGGGCGGCGGGTGGTGGTGCGGGTCATAGGCGGTTCTCCTTCCAGCGAAGCGCCCCAGTCAAGGCCGGGGCGCTTGCCTTCGGCGCGGGTCAAGCGGCCAGCGCCTCGGCGGGTTCATCCGCCATTGCTTCGGCATCCGCCGGTGCGTCCCGCTGCGGGCCTTCCTCCTGCGCGGCATCTTGTGGGCCTGCGATCTTGAAGATCGCAGGCATCCACCCCGTGCCATCCGCCAGCCGTTCGGCTTCGCTGGCAATGTCGGCCTTCTTCAATTTCGCCAGCCGGGAAACCTGCTCGGGCGCGTACTCGCCCACGGCTTGCAGAATCGCGGCCTTCGGCACATGCCGGAAATAACCGTCATTGGTGGGCTGCCACCATGCGGCCATGTCCAACCCCACGGCCTGCGCGAGTTCTGCGCCCGGTTGCTGCGGCGTGGCGCGGGGCGTCACCACATCCACCGTGGAAGCCACGCACACGGCCAGCAGTCGCACCAGTTCGTCTTGCGGCTTCGCCAGCAGCGCGGCGAACAGTTCGGCGCTGTCCTGCGGCAAGGCTTCGTCCGCCACCTGTTGCAGTTCGCGCAGCGCCACGACGGCGGGCGATTCCGGCCAGTCCGGGGCCATGCCTTCCAGCCGGTCTTGCACTTTCAGGCTCACGCCCAGGGGGAAGTCGTGGCCGTAGTAACGTTCCTGCAAGACGGTCTGCACCATGCCATGCACCACAGCAGCCAGTGCGGCTTGCGGATGCCGGGCGACTTCGATTTGCAGCGCGGCGGTGCGGTGGGCGCTCAAGCGTTGCGCCAACCGGTCGGACATGGCGGCGGTCTTGGGTGCGTCGTCGGCTTCCTCGTCTTCGTCGCTCCCGGCTTCGCCTTCGCTGTCGAAACCTTGGCGCAGCCGTTCCAACGTCCGTAGCGCCTTCGCCTCGGCCTCGCGCATCAGGCCGCGATGAATCACGGCCTCGCCGTTGCGGTCGATGGTGATGATGGCACCGGCTGCGGCCTTCACGTTCGGGCCGTAGCCTTGCAAGCCATCTTCCAGCGCCTGCAACTGCTCGCCCAGGGCTTCGCCTTCCTCCTGCAAGGCGTCGGCCTTATCCTCGTCGTCGGCATCCATCGCCGCATCCACGGCTTCGCCGATGGCTTGCATCTTCTCTTGCAGCTTTTCGATGCGCTGCGCTTCGCGCTTGTTCGGCTCGCGCCGTTCCCTCGGCGCACGCTGGAAGGCGTGCAGGTCGGCATGGGTGACGCCCGGCGTGGCATCCACCCAAGCCCAGCCCTCGGCGCGAACCGTGGCGGCGATGCCCGCCAGCCGGTCTTGCGCCAGCCGTTCCAGCAGCGCGGCGTCGGTCAGATACACGCCCGCGTCCCCCTCCGCGAACAGGTCACGGCGCACGCCGCCGCCTGCGGCCTCGTAGGTGTCCAGCCCGACGAAACGCACCAGTGGATGCCGGTAGGCGTCGATTTCGCGCTCGGTGAGACGGTCGCGCAGCGCGGACGGCTGGCGCTGCCATGTCGGTGCATCGTAGAAGGCGTTTTCCTGCGCGGCGTGGTCGTCAGTGATGGACAAGGCCATCAACTGATCGAGCGTGACGGCATCGGCGCGATAGTCGCCCATCAGGCGCGGCGAGACGTTCGCCAGCTTCAAGCGGCGCTGCACCACCAGCGGCGTGACGGAGAAATCCGCCGCAATGTCCTCAATTGGTCGGCCTTCTGCCACCAGCGCCGCGAAAGCCTCGAACTGGTCTGCGGGGTGCATCGCCTCGCGCTGCACGTTCTCGGTGAGGCTGGCGGTGCGGGCCGTGCCATCGGCCACTTGCAGGCAAGGCACCTCCCATTCCTTGCTGATGCGGTGCTTTTTCGCCAGCAGCTTCAACGCTGCGAGGCGACGGCCACCGGCCACGACTTCGTAATGCTCGCTACCTTCTCCATGTCGGGCGGATGCAATCACGATCAGGTTTTGCAGCAGACCCACGCGCTGGATGCTTGCGGCCAGTTCGGGGATGGACATGCGCGGGGTCTTGCGCACGTTGCGGCCCGTAGGGCGCGACACCAGCCGCGACAGCGGAACCAGAATCAGGTTCTTGGTCGGGTCGGCGGCTTCCAGCGCGGGGGCTTGGATGGCGCGGGCTTCGGTAGTGGTAACGGCGTTCATGGTGTATCTCCAATCGAATGAAACAAGGAATGGAGGGGAAACCGCCCCTCCTACGGGGGACGGGTCAGGCTTTCAACTGGCGCAGGCCATCGGCCAGCATCCACAAAGCGCGATTGAGGCGCACATCGGAATCAATGCCCTGTATCGGGCGGGTCTGCTGGCGGCGTCCGTTGGCGCTGCGGCCATGCAATCCGCCTTTGGTCAGGTTTTCTTGGGTGCGGTTGAACACGCTCCACAGATCGGGGCGGCGATCTTCAAACCGGCGCGGCATCAGAATCTGGCTTTCGGTGATGGGCGCAGGCTTGTTCGGGTCGTCGTACTTGAGCGTCAACGCGGCGCGGGCGAACACTTCGGCCTCGCCGTCGTCAAGCGTGATGGCGCGCATGGCATCGCGGGAATCGCGCACACGGTCGAAACCGCGCAGCACCTCGAAAGCGCCTTCGATGACTTGGCCCGCCACGTCGCCTTTGTGGGGGACGCGCACGTCCGCCACGGTGTCGCCGCACACAAGGCCATTGCTGCAAACAAATCGGAACTGGCCTGCCAGCATCTGGTAGCTGCTCGTGCCGTCGTGCGAGTTCAGCAGGATGATTTCATTGGCCTCCGTGCCGTTGATCTGGCTGGTATGGCGCAGGCGCAGCATGTGTTTCGTGTGCTCGCGCTTGCCTTCATCGCGCACGCGGGTTTGCGTCACCATGAAAGGCTGAAACCCTTCCTTGCGAAGCTCGGTCAGAACCGCCGCCGTGGGGATATAGGCGTATCGCTGCGAACGGCTCTCGTGCGGGGCATCCGCGAAGATGGACGGCGCTACCCGGTGAATCTGGTCATCGGACAGCGGGGTGTCGCTGCGCAGTGCGGGGGAATGGGAAGCGAAACGGTTTGCAAGCATGTCGTTCTCCTGACTTGGCTGTTGAAGAAAGCGCACACCGGATTCCTAGATTCAGAGCCCAGCCTTTCGGCTGTTCGGTGCGGTCGGCACGAGGAACCCGGTTGGCCCTGTTGCCACCGTCTTTCCTGAGTTCATCGCCCGCGACGGTCAGGAGCGCGCGGACGGGGGCCGTCAAGGAGACAAGCGCAGGGTTGGTGCGGCCCGCAGGCGCAGCCGAGGACACGGCCCTGCGCGCCTTGACGGCACACGGGCGCGGGCTACAGTCGCGGACAAGGTGATGAAGTCAGGGGAGACGGCTGGACATGGCAACGGCCCTCCCACACGCCGACCGCACGGCAAGCGAAGCGCGCAGGCCCGAAGCTGGAAGCCGGGCCGGAGGCGTCAGCGATGCGAAAGGCTGGCAAAGCCAGTCCCGCCAGGGATGAGCGACTAGCGAACCTGGAGCAGCGCGATCCGCGAAGCGGAGACGCAAAAGAACTCTTCGTTTATTATTTGTTTTGCAAGCAAATGTTGCTAAAGCAAGAACACGGGGGCTAAAAGTGATCGTCTGCATTAACCGTCTCAAGCAGTTCGGCATCTTCAGCGACTTCAATGGAACGAAGATCCAGAAGTTCGGCCGGTACAACCTTGTCTATGGCTGGAACGGAACAGGCAAGTCAACCCTATCGAATCTATTCTCTTGCTTTGAGCTTCGCTCGATGGTTCCTCGCTTCAGTGCGGGCCAGTTTTCAGTCGTTTTGGAGGACGGCTCCACGATCACGGAAACCACACTCCCTTCATCCCAATTAAATATCCATGTCTTCAATCAACGCTTTGTGCATGAGAACATTGATTGGGACAAATCCGTAAAAAGCATCCTTCTCATTGCGAAAGAGAAGATTGACGACTTGCAGAAACTGGAGAAGCTAAAAGGCGAGCTTCAATCGAAAAAGAAAGCTCACGACGAAAAGCAAAGTGACATCAAGAAGCAGCGTGAAGCATTGGATAAATTTCTGACCAATGCTGCCAAGAAAATGAAGCTAGGACTTCAGGCGATTGATACGAGCGATAGCTACTACTTGAATTATGATCGCCGAAAGCTCTCTAATTTCATTCAGAGTAATGGCGATGCCATTATTAAGCCTGACTCGGTTCTTCCAGATGAAAAGGTCATCGACCTTACGAATGCCGCCAAGCCAGATCAGCTTCCAAGCATCACTTTCGCCTCAACGGCCATTGAGCCGGACTACTTTAAGAAGGCGGCAGGTCGCATCAGAGACTTGATTGGAACTACAGCAGTCAATCAAGCTATCCAGCGGCTGACTGATAATCCGGACATTCGTGACTGGGTTCAAACAGGCTTGGAAATTCATAAGAACCATGATTCGCAATCCTGCGAGTTCTGCGGCTCTCCATTCACCCAGCTTCGTGCCGAGGCACTTGCCGCTCACTTCAGCAAAGAGTTCACGGATTTTCAAAGCCGGCTTCAGAGCGCCGCGACTTGGATTGAATCTCAAGGTGCTCCAGCCAATCAGTTGCCCGCAGCGACGGAGTTTTATAAAGAGCTATCGGCTGACGCAGATAAGCTCCAGAAAGAATACACATCTGCTGCTGAGAAGATCAACCAGCAAATAGACGGATGGCGGCAAGCTCTGAAAGCCAAAATTACAGACCCCGCAAAGACAGACATTCAGATTTCGGATGTGGTTGAAGAGGATGTCACGAATTTCAATGAGATCCTAAAGTCGATCGTTGCGCTCGTCGGAAAGCACAACAATAAGACTTCAAACTTCAAATCTGAGACATCCAAAAGCAAGGTGGCACTGGAACTTCACTTTGCTGCGGCTGAGGTGCAAGAATTTGACTATGCTGGAAGTGAGAAGAAATGCAATGACCTTGAGGCTGAAGCAAAGAATGACTACAAGGAAATTGAAAAACTTGGTCAAGAGGTCGGAGCAATAGAGGCGCTGCTCTCAAATGAGACGGTTGGGGCGAAGGAGTTCAATGACATCCTGCATCGTTTCATCGGTCGCTCTGAGCTTTGCCTGAGCTTTAATCAAAAGAAAAAAGGCTATGAGATCATCAGAAACGGAGTGGGTGAGCATGATGGGAATTTGAGCGAAGGTGAGAAGACTGCGATTGCATTCGTCTACTTCATCACGAAGCTCAAAGAAAACGGAAACAACATCAAGGACACGATTGTGGTTGTTGATGATCCCGTCTCAAGCTTTGACTCAAATCACTTGTTTCATGCCTATTCGTTCCTGAGAACTCAATGCACTGAAGCCAAGCAACTTTTTGTGCTGACTCATAATTTCACCTACTTCAAGCTAGTGAGAGACTGGTTCACTGGAACGAACAGGAACAGGATTGCCAAAGGAAAAGCTGAGAATTGTTTCTTCTATCGACTGGATGCGCCTCCTGGTTCACCCCGCCATTCGCTGCTTGTTGATGCCGATGATTCTCTGAAAAATTACGGTTCTGAGTATCACTACATCTTCAAAAAGCTCTATGAATACAGGGCGCATACGATCCTTAATAGAGATGAAGCCTTTTTGACTGCGAACCTCGCTCGCAAGCTCATTGAATCGTTCTTTACCTTCAAATATCCCAGGCGGAGAAGCGACATCAGTCAACTGATGGATGTTGGTCTGAAAGACTGCGCCATCACAACGCCGGAACTCAAGGAAAAAATATATCGCTTTATCAACAAATACTCGCATAGCGATGTAATTGAAATAACCGAGGAATCGGCAGAAAACTTGGCTGGCGAAAGCCATAGCGTCATCGGACACATCTTTCAGTGGTTTGAAGAAGTGGACAAGAAGCATTACGACGAAATGATTCAGGTTGTGACTTCTTGAGCATTAACTTCAGAACGAAGGCACGGACAGGCAAGGGCCGCGCGCAGGCCCTGCCAGCAGGCGCAGCAAAAAGGGGCCGAAGCCCCTTGAGCTAGATCAGCCCACGCTCGGCGAACGATGCCGTTGCGTTGCCGGCGACGATGACGTGATCGAGTACGCGCACGTCCACAAGCCCCAGCGCTTCCCTGAGCCGCTGGGTCAGCGCTTGGTCTGCCGCACTCGGCTCGGGATTACCGCTCGGATGATTGTGCGAAACGATGACCGCGGCCGCGTTGTGCCGCAGGGCTGCCTTGACCACCTCGCGCGGATGCACTTCGGCCGAGTCGATGGTGCCCTGGAACATCTCGGCATACTCGATCAGGCGATGCCGTGTATCGAGGAACAGCACGGCGAACACTTCATGCTCGAAGCCACCCAACTTGGTGCACAGGTACTCCTTGACCGCCGCCGGCGAAGTGAACGATGCACCGCGCTGCATCTTGTGCTCGATGGCCTGGCGCGCAGCGTCCAGAATCTGGTCGGCCGTCGCCGGCTGGTAGTGACCCTTCGCATCGCGCACCATCAGCGAGGCATCGAACGAGGAAAAGGAAAATTGCGACATGAGCGTGCTCCGGTTGCACGGGCGGAATTGCCCGGAACCGTCGCCAGCACGGCGCAGCGCAAGCAGTCAGGGGTCGCAGACGGCCGCCAGGACGCAAGCGCGCATGGCGCGCGCTGCCCTTGACGGCGAGAACGCCGTGATACGGTGATGGGAACAGCAAGACCGCCCACACCCGCCCACTGCACACACCTTGCTTTTGGGGCAAGCGGAGCGCGTAGGCCCGGATCAACGAGCAGGGCCGGAGGCGTCAGTGATGGAAGCCCGGCAGGGGCGAGACTCGCGCAGCGAGGCTTGATGCGCAGCACGAGAGCGCGACGGCGGCACGCCGGGACGCCCGAATGCCTGGGGCAGAACTACTCGGCATCCGTCTTGCGCTGCTCGATCTGCAAACGTGCCCTCTCGGTCGCCTGCTGCAACCGCTCACCCAACACCGCACGCGGCGGCAAGCTCGTCAGGTACTCGGCCACATGGATGCCCGACTTGTCCAACTCCAGCAACTCGATCTGTTCGCGCTTCTTGCCGGTGCAAAGGATGATCCCCAGCGGCGAGGCTTCCTCCGGCTCGCGCTCATGCTTGTCCAGCCAGCGCAGATAAAGCTCCATCTGCCCTTTGTACGCGGCCTTGAACTCGCCGACCTTCAACTCCACCGCCACCAGGCGCCGCAGCTTGCGGTTGTAGAAAAGCAGGTCGAGGTGGAAATCCTCGTCGTCGATCTGGATGCGCTTCTGCCGGGCAACGAAAGAGAAACCCGCGCCCAGCTCCAGCAGGAACGACTCCATTTCACGGATGATCGCGGCCTCCAAATCGCCTTCCTGCCAGGTGTCCCGCAGCCCGAGGAAGTCGAGGATGTAGGGATCGCGCATGACCAGGGCGGGCGACATGCGCTGCGCGTCGCGCATCGTCGCCAGCTCCTGCGCAATGGTTTCGTCCGGCTTTTGGGACAGCGCGGTGCGCTCGTAGAGCATCGAGTCGATGCGCTCGCGCAGCGTCCGCACGCTCCAGCGGCCGGCACTCGCCATCTGCGCGTAGTAGTCCCGCTGGAGCGGGTCTTTGAGCGGCAGTAGGGCCAGAAAATGTGACCAGCTCAATTGTCGTGACAGCGTCACGACAATTGGCTCGTCCGAGTAGGTGGCGGCGAACTGCACCATCCGGCGCAGATTCTTGTCCGCGAAGCTGCGCCCGTAGTCGCGTACCAACTGCTCGGCCAAGGTTGGCAGGATTTCCTCGCCGTACCCGGCCCGCTGACCGGCCAGCACTTCCGTATGGATACGCTGGCCGATGCGCCAGAACAGCAGGGTCAGCTCGGCATTGACGGCCGAGGCAGCGCGCTTGTGCGCCGCCTCGATCAGCGCCCGAATATCGCCCAGCAGCGCCGACGGCGCTGCGGATGACGCCACGGATACTTTGCGCCGGTTCATGTCGTCACCTTCACGGGGCGCTGCGCCCCGGTGATTGTCTTGCGCCGGTTCGCCACCAGTTCGGCCGCCTTGCGCACCGGGTCATCCTCGGTGTGGACGTAGCGCATGAACATCGCGACGGTCTTGTGCGCCGTCAGCGCCATGCCGACCTTGACCGGGATGCCCGAGTTGGCAATGTCGGTAGCCGAACGATGCCGGATGCCGTGCGTACCGACGTGGGCCGCTCCAGCAGCCTTGAGCGCACGGCACCAGCCGTTGTAATACTCGCCCGTGGTCAAGTGCTGGCCCTCATGGTTTGGGGACGGCAGCACATGGGGAATGCCGTCCTGCCTCGGCGCGGTCGAAAGCAGTCGGTAGGCTTCCTCACTCATGGGCTTGGACATGCCGCCGGTCTTGCTGTCAGGCCAAACCACGCGCCGGTTCTCGAAGTCCACCCAATCCCATTGGAGCGTGACGATTTCGCCACGGCGGGCAGCGAACTCGAATTGCAAGCGGATCGCCAGGGGAATGACGTAAGGCTCCAGCCCTTCCGCCTCCAGCTTGCCCAGATGGCGGAAGATCCGCGCCATGTCCTCGTCGCTGATGAGGTGCGTGGCCTTCCCGTTGGGGTACATCGGGACGTGGCGGCACGGGTTGGTTCCATCCGTCCGGTAGCCCCACACCTCGGCCAGATTGAACATCCTGCGCATCACGCTGAAAGCGTTGTTGGCCTCGGCCGGCTTGTGGGCCATCTTCTTCATCACCGTGGCCACGTCGGGCCGCTTCACGTCCTGCACCTTCATCCGGCCCAGCATCGGAACGATGCAGCGGTCTATGACAGCCTGATAGCCGCGTTGCGTGCTGGGCTTGTTGCGCAGCTTGGAGTAGTCCTCCATGAACTTGCCGCACAGTTCCGCGACCGTAGGCGCGGCACGGGCGGCGGCCTTGGCCGCCCCAGGATCACCGCCCTTGCGCACCTCGGCCAGCCACTCCTGGGCCAAGGCGCGGGCCTGCTCGACGGTCAGTTCCCCATACAGGCCCAAGGCGGGCTTGCGCCGCTCTCCGGCATTCGTGCGGTATTGCAGCATGAACACCTTGCGGCCCGCCGGGGTGATCTTGCAGAGGAAGCCGGGCACCATCGTGTCCCGGAGTTCGACAGCCTGCGCCTGGGGTTGTGCCGCATCGACGGCGGACTTGGTGAGCTTGAGTTTTGCCATGATGACTCCTCGGAACGACCCGGTTTCCAAGAGCCACATGGGAGCCATGCGAGCACAAGCCGGGTCAGGTTTCAGAAAGCACCGGCATATGTTGAACTCGCCTAAGTCATTGATAAACCTGCTGCATCTGGCTTGGGCGTAGTCCGGCGTAATGTCGGGCTGGAGTCATCGTGAAATAAAAAAAGCCCGGCGGCAGCCGGGCTTGAACAACACAGGGGAGGGGAGGACTCAGGCGACGTCGAGGGTGGCGCGGCGGGTCTGGGCCTTGATCAGGCGGTCCATGGTGCGCAGCGACTTGTCGCCCAGCGCCAGCGCCGAATCGACCCACACTTTGGTGATCTCCAGCAGTTCGTCGTAGCGCACGGCCTGGGCCAGGTTGCGCGCGGCATTCATCGCCAGGTACGAGTGCGGAATGCGCTGATGCTGGCGGATCAGATCCTCGACCGCCTTGACCCCCTGGCCCTTCGGCACCAGCACGTCGACCACGCCCATGGCGTGCATCTCTTCGGAGGAATACACGCGGCCGTCCAGGATGATCTTCTCGGCCAGCTGGGGGGCCACGCGCTTGCACAGGAACGAGTACGCGCCCATGCCCGGGAACAGGCCGAACAGCACTTCCGGCAGGCCCATGCCGCAGCCTTCCTCGGCCACGATGGTGTGGCAGGCCAGCGCCATCTCCAGGCCGCCGCCGAGCGCGTCGCCCTGGATCAGCGCGATCGAGCGCACGTCGCCACCGAAGCCGGTGTGCAGGTGGTGCACGCCTTCCACGCAGCGCTGTGCGTAGGTCAGCAGGCGGTCGCGGTTGCCCTCGCGGATCAGGCGGGTGAACAGATCCAGATCGCCGCCCAGGTTGTAGGCATTCGCATCGGAGGCGAGCACGAAATGGCGCAGCTTGCCGCTGTTGCGCTCGGCCGGTGTGCGGGTGATGGCGCTCATGAAATTCCACATTTCATCGAGCATGTCCTTCCGGCAGCACGGGCGGATGCCGCTGGCGGCATCGGCGTGCATGTACAGCCAATGGGCATCGTCGTTGCCCGTGGTGTCGGTGCGGATGGTGGCGTAGCGGTGGTTGACGGGCAGCTTTTCAATGGTGCTCATGGCGATTTCCTCGGAGGCTGGCCCGCTGGGAGGACGGTGGGCGGCGGGCCTGACGGGTCCACACGCCGCGATCCTACACCCCCGGCATCTCACGCAATGCAAAAGGCCCCCGCCGTTGCCGGCAGGGGCCCTGTGAAGATGCAGCCGTTGGGGAACCGTTACGGCGCGGGCGTATCGCGCAGTTCGCGGCGCAGGATCTTGCCGACGTTGGTCTTCGGCAGCTCCTTGCGGAACTCCACGATGCGCGGATGCTTGTAACCGGTCAGGTTGGCACGCGCATGCTCCTTGACCATTTCCGCGGTGAGGTTGGGGTCCTTCTTGACGATGACCACCTTGACCACTTCGCCGGATTTCTCGTCGGGCACGCCGACCGCGGCGACTTCGAGCACGCCGGGCATCATCGCGATGACGTCTTCAACCTCGTTGGGATACACGTTGAAGCCGGACACCAGGATCATGTCCTTCTTGCGATCCACGATGTAGAAGAAGCCCTGCTCATCCATGCGCGCCATGTCGCCGGTGTGCAGCCAGCCCTCGGCATCGACCGCCTGCGCGGTGTCCTCCGGGCGCTGCCAGTAGCCCTTCATCACCTGCGGGCCCTTGATGCACAGCTCGCCGACTTCGCCGGCGGCCAGCGTCTTGCCGGCGTCATCCTTCACGCAGGCATCGGTGGACGGGATCGGCAGGCCGATCGCGCCGTTGTATTCGGCCAGGCTGAGTGGATTGATGCAGGCGGCCGGCGAGGTCTCGGTCAGGCCGTAGGCCTCGACCAGGGTCACGCCGGTGACCTTCTTCCAGCGCTCGGCGACGGCGCGCTGCACCGCCATGCCGCCCCCCAGGGTGACCTTCAGCGAGGAGAAATCGACCTCGTCGAAGCCGGGCGTGTTGAGCAGGCCGTTGAACAGCGTGTTGACGCCGGTGATCGCGGTGAAGCGGGTCGCCTTGAGCTCCTTGACGAAGCCCTTCATGTCGCGCGGGTTGGTGATCAGGTAGTTGCAGCCACCGAACTTCATGAAGACCAGGCCGTTCGCCGTCAACGCGAAGATGTGGTACAGCGGCAGGGCGGTGATGATCACCTCCTTGCCCATCTCGATCCCCGAGGCGGAGATCCAGGCCGAAGCCTGCTGCATGTTGGCGACCAGGTTGCGGTTGGTCAGCATCGCACCCTTGGCCACGCCGGTGGTGCCGCCGGTGTACTGCAGGAAGGCGACGTCGTCGTGATCGATCTCGACCTTGGGCAGGGTGTGGCGGCTGCCCAGCTTGAGCGCCTGGTTGAAGCGGATCGCACCGCGCAGGCTGTAGTTGGGCACCATCTTCTTGATGTACTTCAGCACGAAGTTCACCACGATGCCCTTGGCGCCGAGCATGTCGCCCAGGCCGGTGGTCACCACCTGCTTGATCGGGGTATCAGCGATGACCTGCTGCACGGTGTCGCAGAAGTTGTCGACCACCACCAGCACGGCCGCGCCGGAATCCACCAGCTGGTGCTTGAGCTCGCGGGCGGTGTACAGCGGGTTGACGTTGACCACGGTCAGGCCGGCACGCAGCACGCCGAAGGTCGCGATCGGGTACTGCAGGCAGTTGGGCATCATCAGGGCAACGCGGTCGCCCTTCTTGAGCTGCAGCTCACCGAGCAGGTAGGCGGCGAACTGTTCGACCAGTGCGTCCGTTTCCCCGTAGGTCAGAACCTTGCCGAAACTGGAGTAGGCGGGGCGGTCGCGGAACTTGGCCACCGAGGTGTCGAAGACGGCCGACACCGAATGGAACTCATTGACGTCGATCTCGGCGGGTACGCCTTTGGGATAACTCTGCAGCCAGGGTCGTTCCAGACTCATATTCCCCCTCCAGGAAACGTGGATGATGTAACGCGATGACGGAGAGTATCCGTCGTTTCATGCCTCGGCAGCATACCGTCCCGAATGGGAAACGCGAAGGGCCGGTGAAGAAAGGCGGCGGAGAGGGTTCCCGGGCGCGCTGTTTGCGACATGCCAGGTCGATGCCCACGACCAACGGTCGTGGGCTACCGTGGGGATCACGACCGTTGGCGGTGTGACCCGGTGCCGCCGAGAGCGCGGCGGCTGGCTTACTTCTTGCCCGCCAGCTGGCGCAGCACGTACTGCAGCAGGCCGCCGTGCTTGAAGTACTCCACTTCCTTCGGGGTCAGCAGCATTACATGGGCCTGGAAGGTCTTCCTGGTGCCATCGGCGCGGGTCGCGGTGAGGGTGGCCGACTTGCTGGCGCCATCCTCCAGGCCGGTGATGTCCACCACTTCCGAACCGTCCAGGCCCAGGCTCTGTGCGTTGTCGCCGTTCTTGAACTGCAGCGGCAGCACGCCCATGCCGACCAGGTTGGAGCGGTGGATGCGCTCGAAGCTCTCGGCGATCACCGCCTTGACGCCCAGCAGGTTGGTGCCCTTGGCTGCCCAGTCGCGGGAGGAACCGGTGCCGTATTCCTTGCCGGCGAACACCACCAGCGGGACGCCCTCGGCCTTGTACTTGACGGCCGCATCATAGATCGCCAGCTTCTGCGGTTCGCCGCCGTCCTTCGGGAAGTACAGCGTGTTGCCGCCTTCTTCGCCGCCGAACATCAGGTTCTTGATCCGGATGTTGGCGAATGTGCCGCGCACCATGACGTCATCGTTGCCGCGACGGCTGCCATAGCTGTTGAAGTCGGCCGGCTGCACGCCACGCCCCTGCAGGAAGCGGCCCGCCGGGGAATCCTTTTTGATGTTGCCGGCCGGGGAGATGTGATCGGTGGTGATCGAGTCGCCGAACAGGCCCATCACACGCGCGCCGTGCACGTCGTCGATGTGGCCGACGTCCATCGTCATGCCCTCGAAGTAGGGCGGGTTCTTGATGTAGGTCGAGGTGCCATCCCACTCATACAGATCGCCATCGGGCGACTTGATGGTGTTCCAGCGGGTGTCGCCCTTGAATACGTCGGCATAGTTCTTCTTGAACATCTCCGGCCCGATGGTCGCGGCGATCACGTCGCCGATTTCCTTGTTGCTGGGCCAGATATCGCGTAGGTACACCGGCTGCCCATCACTGCCCGTGCCCAGCGGCTCGGTGGTCAGGTCGATATCGGTGGTGCCGGCGATGGCGTAGGCGACGACCAGGGGCGGGCTGGCCAGGTAGTTCATTTTGACTTCCGGGTGCACGCGGCCTTCGAAGTTGCGGTTGCCCGACAACACCGATGCCACCACCAGGTCACCAGCAGCGATGCCCGCGCTGACTTCGGTCGGCAGCGGGCCGGAGTTGCCGATGCAGGTGGTGCAACCATAGCCGACCACATAGAAACCGATCTTCTCCAGCTCGGCGAGCACACCGGCTTTTTCCAGGTAATCGGTGACCACGCGCGAGCCCGGGCCGAGCGAGGTCTTGACCCACGGCTTGCGGTCCAGGCCCTTGGCCGCAGCGTTGCGGGCGAGCAGGCCGGCACCGATCATCACCGCCGGGTTGGAGGTATTGGTGCACGAGGTGATCGCGGCGATCACCACCGCGCCATCTTTCAGGCGGAATCTGTGACCATCCAGCTCGACATCGCTGTAGCCCTTGGCCAGCTGTTCGTTGCCGACCGCCGCACCGCCGCCTTCGTTGACGAACTTGGAGACGTCGTCATTGCGCTTGTCGCGGTTGGTGGTCAGGCCGACCAGGTTCTCGCGGTAGTTCTGCTTGACGTCTTCCAGCAGCACGCGGTCCTGCGGGCGCTTCGGGCCGGCCAGCGACGGCTTGACCTGACCCATGTCCAGTTCCAGCGTGGCGCTGTAGCTGGCGTGCGCGGTGTTGGCGTCGTGCCACAGGCCCTGGGCCTTGGCATAGGCTTCGACGAGATCGATCTGCGCTTCGCTGCGGCCGGACAGGCGCAGGTAGGTCAGTGATTCCTCATCGATCGGGAAGATGCCGCAGGTCGCGCCGTACTCCGGCGCCATGTTGCCGATCGTGGCACGGTCAGCCAGCGGCAGATGCTGCAGGCCCTCACCGAAGAACTCCACGAACTTGCCGACCACGCCGTGCTTGCGCAGCATCTGGGTGACGGTCAGCACCAGATCGGTGGCGGTGGCGCCTTCGGGCATGCGGCCGGTCAGCTTGAAGCCGACCACCTGCGGGATCAGCATCGACGACGGCTGGCCGAGCATGGCGGCCTCGGCTTCGATACCGCCCACGCCCCAGCCGAGCACGCCGATGCCATTGATCATCGTGGTGTGGCTGTCGGTCCCGAACACGGTGTCCGGGTACGCCACCGCCTTGCCATTCTTGTCCGCGGTCATGACGACGCGGGCCAGGTTTTCCAGATTCACCTGGTGGACGATGCCGGTGTTGGGCGGCACCACCTTGAAGTTGTCGAAGGCCTTCTGGCCCCAGCGCAGGAAGCCATAGCGTTCCTGATTACGCTGGAATTCGATCTTGCCGTTGAGGTCCAGCGCGTCGGGCGTACCGAACACATCGACCTGCACCGAGTGATCGATCACCAGCTCGGAGGGAATCTGCGGATTGATCTGCTCCGGCCGACCGCCGAGCTTGACCACCGCATCGCGCATCGCGGCCAGATCGACCACGCAGGGCACACCGGTGAAATCCTGCAGCACCACGCGGGCCGGCATGAAGGCGATCTCGATGTCGGGCTCGGCCTTGGGGTCCCACTGGGCCACGGCCTGGATGTGGTCCTTGCCGACGGTGACGCCACCATCCTCATGCCGGAGCAGATTCTCCAGCAGGATCTTCATCGAGTAGGGCAGGTGGGAGATGTCGAACGTCTGTCCGAGCTTGGGCAGGCTGAAGTAGTCGTAGGTGGTGCCGCCGACGTCCAGCTGGCTGCGGGTGGAGAACGAATCGCTCATTGCAGATGACTCCTTTGCTGATGGCTTGCAGCGGCTGCGCCGGAACGCGCGCCTGCTTGCGGCTGCCGTCGGGCTCGCTGCGCCCGCCGATCCCTCGCAGTATGCGACAGCGGCGGGGGCGTGCCAGCCCTTGGGCTCAGGACGCAAGGTTACACGGGCATGTGTAGTGCCGATGTCACGGCTGGCCGCGCCACTGGCTCATCAGCATCTGCAGGAAGCGCTCGGCGCTGGGCGAGAGCAGGGCGCCGCGGCGGCGCACGATGCCGATGGTGCGCGAGACCACCGGGTTGCCGATCGGTCGGGTGACCAAGGTCGGGTGCTCGCCATCCGGGGTCGCCATCTTCGGCAACACCGACACGCCGATGCCGGCCTCGACCATGCCCAGCGAGGTGGACAGGTGGGTCACTTCGTAATGCCAGCTGAGCTTGAGGTTCTCGCGCGCCAGCGCACCATCGAGCAGCGTCCGGTTGCCGCTGGTGCGGTGCACCGTAATCAGCTGATGGCGGGCGAGGTCGGCCCATTCAACCTTCTTCTTTTTCGCCAGCGGGTGGTCGCGGCGGCAGGCGAGCACGAACGGGTCTTCTGCCAGGACGTCGAAATCCAGATTGGGATCGTTGGCACCCATGAAGTTGATGCCGAACTCGACCTCGCCACGTTCGACCGCCTGCAGGCCTTCAGTGGCCGGGATGTCCAGGATGCGGAAGCGCACGTTCGGGAAGGCCTCGTGGAAGCGGGCCATCACACTGGGCAGGAAGTAGAACGCGGCCGTGGGCAGGCAGGCGATGGTGACCTGGGCACCGCGGGTGTCGTCCTGGCCCCGCACCGAGAACAGCGAGCCGTCGAATTCTTCCAGCATGCGCCGCACCAGCGGCAGCAGGTTCTCGCCGACGGCCGTGGTGGAGACGCTGCGCGTGGTGCGCTCCAGCAGCGGCGCCCCGACGGCCTGTTCGAGCTTCTGGATGCGGCGGCTGAGCGCAGGCTGGGACACGTGCAGCGCTTCGGCCGCGCGGTGGAAACTGCGCGTCTCGGCGATCAGCAGAAAGGCGCGGAGATCCAGAATTTCGCAATTGATGCTCATGGGGTATCAATCATCCAAAAAAGAGCAATTCACAGATTAATTATGCTCATGCCAGTATCGGATCACAGAAGTTCATTGATCTGATAGGCGCATCAATCTAGCACACGTATGTCCAACGATCTCACCAGCATTCCCTGCGTTCTGATGCGCGGCGGCACCTCCAAGGGGCCGTTCTTCCTCGCCTCGGACCTGCCTGCCGATACCGCCCGCCGCGATCGCCTGCTGCTGGAGGTCATGGGTTCGGGTCATCCGCTTCAGATCGATGGCATCGGTGGCGGCAACGCCCTGACCAGCAAGGTGGCGATCATTGATCGCGCCAGCCGGCCGGACGCCGATGTCGACTATCTGTTCGCCCAGGTCAAGGTCGAGCAGCGTGTGGTGGATACCTCGCCCAACTGCGGCAACATGCTGGCGGCCGTAGGTCCGTATGCGATCGAGAAGGGCCTGGTGGCTGCGCGCCATCCGCGCACCGAGGTGCGCATCCACAACGTCAATACCGGCAAGATCATCCTGGCCACGGTGGAAACGCCGGGCGGCCAGGTGGTGTACCGCGGTGACACGCGCATCGCCGGTGCGCCCGGTAGTGCAGCACCGGTCCGGTTGTCGTTCCTGGATGCGGCGGGCGCACGCACCGGTCGCCTGCTGCCGACCGGCAATGCGCAGGAACAGATCCACGGGGTGACGGTAAGCCTGATCGATTGCGCGATGCCGATGGTGCTGATGCGGGCGTGCGATCTGGGCCTGCGTGGCGGCGAGAGCCCGGCCGAACTGAATACGAATGGCGCACTGCTGGCGCGGATCGAAGCGATCCGCATCGAGGCCGGTGCACGCATGGGCATTGCCGATGCCGGGGACAAAGTGATTCCCAAGCCGGTGCTGTTGTCGGCCCCTGAACACGGCGGCGACCTACAGGTGCGCTACTTCATGCCCCACCACTGCCATACGGCACTGGCGATCACCGGCGGCGTCGGCATTGCCACGGCGGCCGCCACCGAAGGCACCTTGGCCAACACTTTCGTCGGGTGTGTGGACCTGCCTGTGGGGATTACCCTCGAACATCCGAGCGGTGCCCTGGAGGTGGGCTTGAGCCGCAGCTCGGAGCACGCGCCGGTCGTGGCCAGCGTGGTGCGCACCGCCCGTCGCCTGTTCGAGGGTCGCGTGTTCGCCACCTCGTCTCTGGCGACCGACGCCGCCCAATGGACGTCCGCGGCATGACCTGACTTCGTCGGGAGGGGGCGCCGTGCTGGTGTGCCCTCCGGACCCCTGAAAGCAACAACGCACCACAATCCTGGGAGGGATGATGTACAAGCAGATGTTCAAGGCCGCGCTGGTCGCGGCAACGCTGGCGCTCGCCGCGTGCGGTAAAGGTGACGCCGAAGGCGCCGCCGGTGCGGACAACGCGCCGGTCCGCATCAGCGTCGGCTCCTACAACCTCAACAACCTGCCGTTTTTCATCGCCGATGCGAACGGCTATTTCGACCAGGTCGGGTTGAAGGTGCAGACGGAGAACTTCGCCCAGGGCGGCTCGAAGGTTCTACAGGCCCTGGTGGCCAATTCCACCGATGTGGCGGTGGGCTTCTACGATCACACCATCCAGATGCAGGCCAAGCACAAAGAGGTGGTCGGCTTCGTCCTGCTGTCACGCAACTCGGGCCTGGTGATGGCCGGGCGCGAGGACGGCAGCTTCGACCCGGCGCGGCCGGAGACGATCAAGGGCCAGAAGGTGGGCATCACCGCACCGGGCTCTTCATCGGATTTCTTCGTGCGCCATTTTCTTGCCCAGCACGACATCCCGGTGGACAGCATTGCGCTGATCGGGGTCGGCTCGGGTGCCGCCGCGGTGGCCGCACTGGAGCAGGGCAAGATCGATCTGCTGGTGAACTATGACCCGGCAGCGACGCTGATCACCGAGCGCAAGGTCGGGCGCATCATCATCGATGCACGCAGTGATGAGGGCGCGCGTCAGGTGTACGGCGGGCTGTATCCGACCTCGGTGATGTATGCCAACCAGAGCTTCCTGGACAAGCGTCCGGAAGCGGCGACCAAGATCGCCCGTGCCCAGCAGATGGCACTGCGCTTCATCGCCGACAACACCGCCGAAGACATCGTCGCCGCGTTGCCGGATGCCTACATCTCCGGTGACCGCAAGACCTATGCGCGCGCCGTGGAAAACGCCCGCGCCATCTTCACCACCGACGGCCGCTTCGTTCCTGCCGATCTGGAAACCCCGCTGGCGGTGCTGCGCGAGTTCAACAAGGACGTTGCCGGGACCGAGATCGATCTGTCCAAGACCTATACGAACGCCTTCGTCGAACGTGCCAGCGCCTCGGCGCCGGCCCAACCGTAACCCACAAGGGAGACTCCCCATGGCACTCAATGCCACCGTGCGTCAGTTCAATGGCGCGCCGCAGCTGGAGCCTGCGCAGACCATGGTCAGCATCAACCGCATGACCATGTCCTTCGGCGACTTCACCGCCGTCCGCGATGTCGACATCCAGGTCGGCAATGGCGAGTTCCTCGCCATCGTGGGGCCAACCGGCTGCGGCAAGAGCACCATCCTCAACTCCGTCGCCGGGCTGCTCAAGCCGTCGGCCGGCGAGATCGCCATCGATGGCAAGCCGGTCGCCGGCGTACAGGAGGCGGTTGGTTACCTGTTCCAGCAGGACGCGCTGTTGCCGTGGAAGACGGCGTACCAGAACGTTGAGCTCGGCCTGCGTTTCCGTGGCGTTGCCGACGCCGAACGCAAGCAGAAGGTCAACGCCTGGCTGGCCAAAGTCGGCCTGACCGGTTTCGAGCACCGCTACCCGCACCAGCTCTCCGGCGGCCAGCGCAAGCGCGTGCAGATGGCGCAGGCCCTGATCGTGGAGCCCAAGGTGATCCTGATGGATGAGCCGTTCTCGGCCCTGGACATCCATACCCGGCACCTGATGCAGAACGAGCTGCTGCGGCTGTGGCAGGAAGATCGCCGCTCAGTGATCCTGATCACCCATGACCTGGAAGAGGCGATCGCGCTGGGTGACCGCGTGGTGGTGTTGTCCTCCTGCCCGGCTGCACGGGTCGTGCGCAGTTTCGATGTCGATCTTGAGCGGCCGCGCAACGTTGCCGAAATCAAGCTGGATGAACGTTTCACCGACCTGTACCGCGATATCTGGGCCTGCCTGCGCGGCGAAGTGGAGAAGAGCTATGCACGCCAAGACTGACCGTTTCATCCAGATCGCGCTGGTCGTCACCGTCTTCGGTGGCTGGCAGGCCGGCACCACGCTGGGCATCATCGACCCGTTCTTCTTCCCGGCACCGCTGGATATCGGCCGGCAGATGTATGCCTGGCTGGCTGATACGTCGTTCTACCAGCACGTCTACATCACCCTGACCGAAACCGCGCTGGGCTATCTGATCGGCACCGCGCTGGGCGTGGCCGGCGGTGTGTGGCTCGGCCTGAGCCGTCGTTCGGCGCGCATCCTGGATCCGTTCATCAAGGGCTTCAACGCGATCCCGCGCGTGGTGCTCGCGCCGATCTTCGTGTTGTGGCTCGGCCTGGGGTTGTGGTCCAAGGTGGCTCTGGCCGTGACGCTGGTGTTCTTCACCACCTTCTTCAACGCCATGCAGGGCGTGCGTGAAGTGAACCCGGTCGTGCTGGCCAACGCCCGCATTCTCGGTGCAGGCCGCAGCGATCTGCTGCGCCATGTGTACTTCCCGGCCGCCGCGAGCTGGATTCTGTCCTCGCTGCGTACCTCGGTAGGCTTTGCCGTCGTCGGCGCCATCATCGGTGAGTATCTGGGCGCCTCGGCGGGCCTGGGCTACCTGATCGCACAGGCCGAAGGCAACTTCAACGCGGTCGGCGTGTTCGCCGGCATCATCATCCTGGCCGCGTTCGTGCTGGTCATCGATGCGTTGCTCGACGTGGTCGAGAACCGTCTCATCACCTGGCGCCCGAACGCCCAGCAGTCAGCCACCAGCTGACCGATCGCCCGGCGGCGCCGGCTGTCTGGCCGGCGCCGCTGCTGCTGCGACCTCCCACGTTTTTTCCGCACCCCTGCAACAGGCCAGCACCGGCTGCGTGCCGGTTGGCCGGAGAGACCTCATGCATACGTCCCATGTGCTGCCCCGCGCAGCGCTGTCGGTGGCGCTCGGCCTGCTGTTGGCCAGCGGCCATGCCGGCGCCCAGACTTCCA
The DNA here is from genome assembly GCF_054188265.1 of Stenotrophomonas sp. IS26. Lineage (NCBI taxonomy): Bacteria > Pseudomonadati > Pseudomonadota > Gammaproteobacteria > Lysobacterales > Lysobacteraceae > Stenotrophomonas > Stenotrophomonas sp. IS26. The sequence goes on along the minus strand of NZ_JBSZJV010000002.1, from coordinate 105,672 downwards.
CCGCCCCTGCGCCACTGAGCCAGGCCGAACTCAGCCAACTGGTCCAGCGGCAGGCGCTGCAGATCCAGCAGCTTGAAGCCCGGTTGCGTGCAGTGGAGGGCAATGCTGCGCCGGCCGCTGCACCGGCATTGGAGCAGCGCGTCGCCGCCGTCGAAACGGCCCAGTCCAAGGCGCCGAAGGTATCCTGGTCCAAGGGCGCACCGGAATTCAGCAGTGCCGATGGCGAATCCACATTCCGCCCGCGCGGACGCTTGTTCGTGGATCAATCCAGCACCTCCGGATCCGGATACGGTGCGCGCAACCTGTCGGGCACCGAAATCCGTTCGGTGCGCCTGGGCGCGGAGGGCCGTCATGGCGTTCTGGGCTACGTGGTGGAAGGTGATTTCGCCGACAACGCGGTGGCGTGGAAGTCCGTGTACGCCAGCGTGGATCACACGCTGTTCGGGCAGGCGGCTGACCTGACCATCGGCAATCGCCTCAATGACCGCGGTCTGGATGGCTCCAGCAGTACGTCCAATACGCCGTTCCAGGACCGCAACGTGGTCGGCACACTGATGCTGCCGCAACGCGGCCTGTTCGGTGTCGGTCTGACCGAGCGGGTGTACGGCAACGGATGGCACGCCAGCGTTTCGGTGGCCGGCAACGATCTCAACAACAGCGGCAGCGACAATGACAGTCTGACCTGGGCCACGCGCGTGCACTGGAATCCAGTGTTGGGCAGGAACGCGACCGTGCATCTGGCCGGCTGGGCGTTCCACGAGGAGATATCCGCGGGCGCCTCCGGTGTGCTGCGCTCATCTGCGATCAGTGGTCACTTCAATGACGAGATCAAGATTGCGCCGGGCACGCTGCTCGGCGCCGAACGCAGCAATGCCTGGGGACTGGAAGCCGCAGGCTTCTTCGGGCCGTTCTGGACCAGCGGCGAATGGGGTACCCGCACGCTGCGGGGCGTGGATGCGCGGGGCCGCTATGATCTGGATCATGCGGCGTGGGCGGTCGGGGCAGGGTGGTTCGTTTCCGGCGCGCGGCCGTCGTACTCGGCCAAGGCCGGCACCTGGGGCAAGGTCAAGGTCGCCGAGCCAGTCACCGCAGGCGGGCATGGCGCCTTCGAGCTGAAGGCGCGCTATGAGGATGTCGATTACGCAGAACTCCCCACCGGCGGTACCGGCCGGGCCTGGACGGTCGGCGGCAACTGGTACCTGAACGACTACAGCCGGGTGATGCTGGATGTGGTCCGTTGGCGGACCGACAACCGCGGTGGCGCTTACACCGGTCCTGACGAGGGCACGACCTTCAACACCCGTCTGCAGCTGGTGTTCTGAACGCAGGGCAGGGGGCGCTTGAGCCCCGATCGCCCTGGATGCTGGCGGTATGCCCTCGCAGGTATGTATAATTCGTACATACCGAAGAGGGCCTACCCATGGAAGCCACTGTTGCTGAACGCGGACAGATCACGCTGCCCAAGGCCGTGCGTGATGCCCTGGGGCTGACCAAGGGCACCCAGTTGACCGTGGAGCTGGAAGGCGGCCGGATCATCCTGCGCAAGAGCGTGGACGATGCGATCTCGCGCGCCCGCGGCAAATTCGCACTCGATGGCTTCGAATCGTCCGAGGCCGCGGTGAAGGCTGTCCGTGACGAAGAGTGAGCCCGCCATGATCGCCGTCGATTCGCCGGTGCTGATCGAACTGCTCAGCAACGGCCCGCAGGCCGATGCCGTGGAGGCCTGCCTGCGGCAGAGCCTGGTCGGCGGGCGCGTGGTGGTCTGCGGCGCGACCCTGGCCGAGCTGTGTGCCTCGCTGCGCGGCGGCGCCGAAGTGCTTGAGGCCCTGGAGGAGATGGGGGTCCATTTCAACGCGCTGGAGGCGAAATCCGCCCTGCGCGCCGGCGAGATGCAGCGCCGCCACCGGCAGCGTGGCCAAGGCCGGCGCAGCCTGGACGACTTCATGGTGGGGGCCCATGCACTGCTGCAGTGCGATGGCCTGATCACCTGGAACGACACGTTTTACCGCGACTACTTCAAGGGCCTGAAGCTGATCGTGCCGCACGCCTGAGCCCATACTTTTAAACCGCATTCTTTCAAAGAATCACCCGGGAGTTGTCATGTTGGAAGCCTACCGCCACCACGTAGCCGAGCGCGCCGCGCTTGGCATCCCGCCGCTGCCGCTGAGCGCCCAGCAGACGGCCGACGTCATCGAGCTGCTGAAGAACCCACCCGCCGGCGAAGCCGAGTTCCTGCTGGAACTGCTGACCCACCGCGTGCCGGCCGGCGTCGATGACGCGGCCAAGGTCAAGGCCTCGTACCTGGCCGCGATTGCCCTGGGCAGCGAAGTCAATCCGCTGATCACGCGCGAGCGCGCCACCGAACTGCTGGGCACCATGCTCGGCGGTTACAACGTCGCCCCGCTGGTCCAGCTGCTGGACGACAGCGCCGTGGGTGCCATCGCCGCCGATGCGCTGAAGAACACCCTGCTGGTGTTCGATGCGTTCCACGACGTGCAGGAAAAGGCCAAGGCCGGCAACGCGAACGCCCAGGGCGTGCTGCAGAGCTGGGCCGATGCCGAATGGTTCACCAGCCGTCCGCAGGTGCCGGAAAGCCTGACCATCACCGTGCTCAAGGTGACCGGCGAAACCAACACCGACGACCTGTCGCCGGCCCCGGACGCCACCACCCGCCCGGACATCCCGCTGCACGCCTTGGCGATGCTGAAGAACAAGCGTGATGGCATCGAGCCGGAAGAAGACGGCAAGCGCGGCCCGGTCAAATTCATCGAATCGCTGAAGGACAAGGGCCACCTGGTCGCCTACGTGGGCGACGTGGTCGGTACCGGTTCCAGCCGCAAGTCGGCCACCAACTCGGTGCTGTGGTTCACCGGCGAAGATATTCCGTTCATTCCGAACAAGCGCTTCGGCGGCGTGTGCCTGGGCTCGAAGATCGCGCCGATCTTCTACAACACGATGGAAGACGCCGGCGCGCTGCCGATCGAACTTGACGTGTCGCAGATGAACATGGGCGATGTGATCGAGCTGCGCCCGTACGACGGCAAGGCCCTGAAGGACGGCGCGGTCATTGCCGAGTTCAAGGTGAAGTCCGACGTGCTGTTCGACGAAGTGCGCGCCGGTGGCCGCATTCCGCTGATCATCGGCCGCGGCCTGACCGCCAAGGCGCGTGAAGCGCTGGGCCTGGCCCCGACCGATCTGTTCCGCCTGCCGATGGACCCGCCGGATACCGGCAAGGGCTTCTCGCTGGCGCAGAAGATGGTCGGCCGCGCCTGTGGCCTGCCGGAAGGCCAGGGCATGCGCCCGGGCACCTACTGCGAACCGAAGATGACCTCGGTGGGCTCGCAGGACACCACCGGCCCGATGACCCGTGACGAGCTGAAGGACCTGGCCTGCCTGGGCTTCTCGGCCGACCTGGTGATGCAGTCGTTCTGCCACACCGCCGCGTACCCGAAGCCGGTGGACGTCAAGACCCACCACACGCTGCCCGAGTTCATCTCCACCCGTGGCGGCATCTCGCTGCGCCCGGGCGACGGCGTGATCCACAGCTGGCTCAACCGCATGCTGCTGCCCGACACCGTCGGCACCGGTGGCGACTCGCACACCCGTTTCCCGGTGGGCATTTCGTTCCCGGCCGGCTCGGGCCTGGTGGCCTTCGCGGCCGCCACCGGCGTGATGCCGCTGGACATGCCCGAATCGGTGCTGGTCCGCTTCAAGGGCAAGATGCAGCCGGGCGTGACCCTGCGTGACCTGGTCAACGCGATCCCGCTGTACGCGATCAAGTCCGGTCTGCTCACCGTGGCCAAGGCCGGCAAGAAGAACATCTTCTCCGGCCGCATCCTGGAAATCGAAGGTCTGCCGGAGCTGAAGGTCGAGCAGGCGTTCGAACTGTCCGATGCCTCGGCCGAACGTTCGGCCGCCGGTTGCTCGGTGCACCTGAACAAGGAGCCGATCATCGAGTACCTCACCAGCAACATCACGCTGCTGAAGTGGATGATCGCCGAGGGTTACCAGGACGCCCGTTCGCTGGCGCGCCGCATCGAGAAGATGGAAGCCTGGCTGGCCAACCCGGAGCTGCTGGCCCCGGATGCCGACGCCGAGTATGCCGCCGTCATCGAGATCGACCTGGCCGACATCCACGAGCCGATCGTGGCCTGCCCGAACGATCCGGATGACGTCAAGACCCTGTCCGACGTGGCCGGTGCGGCGATCGACGAAGTGTTCATCGGTTCGTGCATGACCAACATCGGTCACTTCCGCGCGGCCGCCAAGCTGCTGGAAGGCAAGCGCGACATCCCGACCAAGCTGTGGGTGGCCCCGCCGACCAAGATGGATGCTTCGGAGCTGACCAAGGAAGGCCATTACGGCACCTTCGGCACCGCCGGTGCACGCATGGAAATGCCGGGCTGCTCGCTGTGCATGGGCAACCAGGCGCAGGTGCGCGAAGGCGCGACGGTGTTCTCGACCTCGACCCGCAACTTCCCGAACCGTCTGGGCCGCAACTCCAACGTGTACCTGGGTTCGGCCGAACTGGCCGCGATCTGCTCGCGTCTGGGTCGCATCCCGACCAAGGAAGAGTACATGGCCGACATCGGCGTGCTGGATGCCAGCAGCAAGGACATCTACCGCTACATGAACTTCGACCAGATCGAGGACTACCAGGAAGTGGCCGGTACGGTTGCTGCCTGATCCGGGCGCCGGGCGGTGCCCGGCTCCGATGGCCATCGATCGTTGATCGGTGGATGAAAGACGAAAACACCCGGCGCGAGCCGGGTGTTTTTGTAAGAACACGAACTGACCGCGCGACATCAACGTGAGCCAATCTTCTTCGAGCAGAAGACCGCGGGTGATCAATGCCGAAGCGCATTCAATGCTCAGCCATGGCGTCACTCCACTCAACGCTGACCCAAAGGTTGCGCGGCGACGCCATATTTACAGCGGGGGCTTCTGGCTGCGGGCAATCGCATCGTAGTCGGCATCCGGTCGGGTGCAGACTAGCGGCGCTTGCCGGGCCGCTACCGGCAACCGGCTGCCATCGGCGTCCACCCGATGGATGCTCAGCTTGCACGCCCTGCCTGCGGTGTTCATCACCACCTCGTAGTCTTCTCCGGACTTCGGCACGAACTGCGAAGCAAGGTGTCCTGAGCAGAAGTAGCCGCTCAGTCGCATTGCAGCATCAAAGATCAGTGGCTGCCCAGCCTCCACCGCGTACTCGCGATACTTGGGATGCTTCACGCTGCGCAGCGTCTCGGTTTCGGGGATGCCAAGGCTGAGGTTCTGCGCGTCCGGGTCCCCAGCGGGTTCTGTGCGCGAGACGCTCCAGCGCGGGTCGTTGAAGGTCGCGCCGTGATCACTCATGCAACGGGCGTTGGTAAGCATGGTCACGCGCTGGGTGGCTTGGCTGAGCACGCGCACACGTGCAGTTCCGACGCTGCTGCCATCGGCCGCTGGCAACTGTGCAGCAACCGGCGGCTGGGGAAAGTACAGCGGTATCTTGGCGACGAACTGCTGCACACAGGCAGCGGCCAACTCGCGTGACGCGGCGCGCAGACGAGCATAGTCATCGGCCTGCCACTGTTCCATGGTGGCACTGCGGCCCTGATCGTGACACCGCAGCAGTTCATGTGCCGTGCCATCTGGCTGCAACAGGCGCAGCATGCTGAAATGGCGGAGCTCGTAGGGTCGTTCGCCCCGCTTCGTCTCCTGATAGATCAGCGCCCATTCGTTGGCTTCAACCCGCAGGGTCGCCCGGCCGTAAGGAACAGCGTTGGGGAAGACGCTGAAATAGCCATCAAGCCATGACGCCAGCATCGCAGGCATATGTTCTATTGCCGGGCTTGCCACGGCATCAACGTTGGTCCCGCTCAGGTAGTTCTTGTCGAAACGTGTCGTCGAAGAGGCACCGAAGACCTGGCGGACAAACTGACCGCTCTTTGCCGTTGCGCTGATGCGCTCGCCATCGGATGGGTTGACGACGCGCAGCACTACGTCCGGGCGATGTTCGCGATGGACTACGGTTCCTGCCCCGGGGCTGATCTGTACATGCGAGCTCCATTCAGCCGATGGCGCCGTCGAAGGAGCTGCATCGCGGTTGTCGCTGGCGACGACCGGGAGCGGCAGCAGGAAGGTTGAACAGATCAGGTTGCGAAAGTGGTGTAGGCGTAATGCCATGGTGAAGCTCCTTGGGAATCAGACTACGCCTGGTTATCCATCCAGGTCGGTGATGTGAGGGATGACGGGGCAGAGCGCGCGTGGAGCTTCAACGCGACGCTGTTCCACGTCAACCCCGCGCCAACGCCATCAACCGCTCCGCAATCCGCTCCAGCGGCACCATTTCTTCCGCGGCGCCGATCCTCACCGCGCTGCCCGGCATGCCCCAGACCACGCTGGTGGCTTCATCCTGCACGAGGGTGGGGGCGCCGGCGTTGCGAAGATCCAGCAAGCCGCGGGCACCGTCGTCGCCCATGCCGGTCAGGATCGCGCCGATCGCGTTGGCGCCGGCGCTTTCGGCCACCGAGCGGAACAACACGTCCACCGCCGGCTTGTGCCGGTTGATCGGCGGGCCGTCGTCGATCCGGCAGCGCCAGCGGGCGCCGTCGCGGATCACGCGCAGGTGCTTGCCACCGGGCGGCAGGTAGGCGTGGCCGGGCAGGACCGCTTCGCCGTCGCTGGCTTCGCGCACGGACATTGCAGAATGGCGGTCCAGGCGCTCGGCGAACGGGGTGCTGAACTGCGCCGGCAGGTGCTGGGTCATCACCACGGCCGGGGCATCGGCAGGCAGGCCTTCCAGCACCACGCGCAGGGCCTCGGTGCCCCCGGCGGAGGCGCCGATCGCGATCAGGCGGTCGGTGGTGCGGAACTGGATGGAGCGCGGTGTCGCCACCGGCGCCACGGCACCCAGGGTGATCCGCGGCGGATTGGGCCGGGACAGCGGGTGCACGCGCGAGCGTGCGGCCATCTTGACCTTGGCGATGATCTCGTCGGCGTAGCCCTGCAGGCCACGGGCGACATCCAGCTTGGGCTTGGACACGAAGTCCACCGCGCCCAGCGCCAATGCCTGCAGCGTGGTGTCAGCGCCACGCTCGGTCAGCGAGGAGATCATCACCACCGGCAGCGGATGCAGGCGCATCAGGTTTTCCAGGAAGGCCAGGCCATCCATCCGTGGCATTTCCACGTCCAGGGTGATCACGTCCGGCGCCAGGCGCTTGATCTTCTCGCGCGCCAGCAGGGGGTCGGCAGCGGTGCCGACGACCTCGATGCCGGGATCGCTGGCGAGGATCTCGCTCAGCATCTGGCGGACGACCGCCGAGTCGTCGACGATCAGCACTTTGCAGGGCACACCGTGGGTCATTCGAACAGCTCCACGCCGCCGGTGACCGGGGCCTTGGACAGGCGGGCGCGCACGGCCGATTCGGTCGCGGCCACTTCGGCTTCATGCGCGTGCGGCAGGCGCTGCACGACCACGCGGCCGGTATCGGCGAAGAACCACACCTTGCGTGGATGGATGCCGCACAGGTCCTCGGCGATGATTGGAATGTGCTCGGCCTGCAGGTACTGGCGCACGAACTCGGCGTTGCGGGTGCCGACCGGGTTGCTGGTGAAGCCCTTGAGCACGTTGGCCCCGCCGAACACCTTGGCCTCCAGCCGCTTGCGGTGTGCGCCGCGCTTGAGCAGATCGTTGATCAGCAGTTCCATCGCGTAGCTGCCGTAACGCGCGGGCGCGCCATCACCGACGTTGCCCTCGGGCAGCAGGAAGTGGTTCATGCCGCCGATCTTGAGCACTGGATCGCGCAGGCAGGCGGCCACGCAGGAGCCCAGCGTGGTGGTCAGTGCGGTGTTGTCATCCACGGCGAGGTACTGGGTCGGCAGCAGCTTGGCGGCGGTCACCTGGAAGCGGCTGTCGTAGTAGCGCATCACCTCATCGTTGCGGATCGGCAGACTCATACCGGCGCTCCGGGCGCGCGCTTGTACAGGGTGCGGCCGCAGGGCTGGATCAGGTCGGCGGCGTGCAGGTAGTTCTCCGAGTGGCCGGTATAGAGCAGGCCGTCATCGCCCATGTGCTGGATGAGACGCGAGAGGATCCCGCGCTGGGTCGGTTTATCGAAATAGATCATCACGTTGCGGCAGAACAGGGCATCGAACGGGCCGCCGACGTCGTAACGGTTGGCGAGCAGGTTGAGCGGGCGGTAGTCGATGAGGTCACGCAGGGCCGGATTGACCCGGCAATGGCCTTCGTTGGGCCCGGTACCGCGCTGGAAGTAGCGCTTTCGGAGGGCCGGATCCAGCCCGGCGACGCGGTCGATCGCGTACACGCCGCGGCTGGCGGTGGCCAACACCTGGGTGTCCACGTCGGTCGCCAGGATGCGTACCGGCGGTTTGAGCGTGCCAAAGGTCTCGCAGGCCGTGATGGCCATCGAGTAGGGCTCTTCGCCGGTCGAAGCCGCGCATGACCACAGCTGCAGCGTGCCATGGCCGGCGCGAAGGCGCAGTTCCTCGGTGAGCTTCTCGAAGTGGTGTGGTTCGCGGAAGAACGCGGTGAGGTTGGTGGTCAGCGCGTTGGTGAACGCCTGCCATTCGTCACCGCCGTGGGCTTCGAGCTGGTCCAGGTAGTCGCTGAAGCTGCGCATGCCGAGCGCACGCAGCCGCCGCGACAGCCGTCCATAGACCATGTCGCGCTTGGCCGGCGCCAGCGAGATGCCGACGCGCTGGTAGATCAGCTCGCAGACGCGGCGGAAGTCACGGTCGGCGAACTCGAATTCGCGAGCGTTCGGTGAAGCGGCGTTGGCGGGGGGCGTGGACACGGGCGGACTCGCAGGGGAAGGGGGTGCGGCGATCGCGGGATCGCCGCGGGAACTCAGAATGCTTGCCAGTTGCCGTCATCGGCTGGCGTGCTGCGCGGGGTGCGCACCGGGGCGGCGGCACGCGGGGCAGGCGGTGCCGGCGGTACCGGGCGGCTGGGGCGGCGCATCGGGGCCAGCTCGGCAACCGCACGGGCGGTCACGGCACTGACCGCCTGGGCGACCTGATTGTCCAGCCGGAAGATCGCCACCGCATCGGCCAGCTGGGTGGCCTGTTCTTCCATCGCGCGGGCGGCGGCAGTGGCTTCTTCCACCAGGGCGGCGTTCTGCTGGGTGGTCTCGTCCATCTGCACTACGGTCTGGTTGACCTGATCGATGCCGGCGGACTGTTCCTGCGAGGCAGCGGAAATCTCGGCCATGATGTCGGTCACGCGCTGCACCGAGGCCACGATCTCGCCCATGGTGGCACCGGCCTGATTGACCAGCTGCGAGCCCTCGGCGACCTTGCCGACGGAGTCGTCGATCAGGCCCTTGATCTCCTTGGCCGCGCCGGCCGAGCGCTGGGCAAGCGTGCGAACCTCTGAGGCGACCACCGCAAAGCCGCGGCCCTGCTCGCCGGCACGCGCGGCTTCCACCGCGGCGTTCAGCGCCAGGATATTGGTCTGGAAGGCGATGCCGTCGATGACCGAGATGATCTCGGCGATCTTCCTGGAGGAGGTCTGGATCGCGGCCATGGTGGTCACCACTTCGCCGACGACATTGCCTCCCTGGGAGGCCACCGTGTGTGCGCCGATCGCCAGCTGGTTGGCCTGGCGGGCATGTTCGGCATTCTGGCGCACCGTGGAGGTGAGTTCCTCCATCGAGGCGGCGGTCTCTTCCAGGTTGGCGGCCTGCTGCTCGGTGCGGCGCGACAGATCGCTGTTGCCGGTGGCGATTTCACCGGCGGCCAGGTTGATGCTGCCGGCGGCCTCTTGGATCTGGCCGACGATCTGGGTCAGCTGCGCAACGGTGGCGTTGGCATCGTCACGCATGGTGGCGAAGACGCCCTGGAAATCGCCGTGCATGCGCGCGGTCAGATCGCCTTCGGCAATGGCCGACAACAACTGCGAGAGCTTGCCCAGGTTCTCATCGCTGACCTGCATCATCGCGTTGAGGTGACCGATCATCCGGCGGAAATCGTGATCGAAGCGGGCGGCATCGCCCCGCTGGCTGAAATCGCCGGCGGCGGCGGCCGCAGCCAGGCGCTGGATCTCGCCATTGATGCTGCCCAGGTTCTGCTTGACCGCATCGACGGTGCTGGTGATGGCGGCCTTCTCCCCCGGGTAGCGCGCGATATCCGCGCTGAGGTCGCCCTGTGCGTAACGCTGCACCACCGCCAGTACTTCGTCCATGGTCTGCACGTGCGCGCCGACCAGGGTGTTGGTCTCGTGCACCATCAGGCCGTACTCGCCGGGGAAGGCGGTTTCGTCCATGCGGTAGCCGGTGTTGCCGGCGTCATGGCGGCTGGCCATCTCGCGCTGGCCGCTGATCACCGCGTGCAGCTGTTCCTGCATGCGCGCCATGCTTTCCAGCAGGCGGCCGGGTTCGTCATGGGCCTGCTCGCCGATGCGGCTGTCCAGCTTGCCGCGGGCGATGCTCTCGGCCACATGGGTGGCCTGGCGCAGGGGCAGGGTGATGCGGTTGCCGATCAGCCAGCTCAGCGCCAGCACGATCAGCACCACGCCGCCGCCGGTCGCCGCCATGATGGCGGTGAACACCAATGCCTGCTGCTGCACATCGTCCATGTAGACGCCGCTGCTGATCACCCAGTTCCATGGTGCGTACATGCCGGCATAGGCGACCTTCTCCACCACCTTCTCGGTGCCCGGCTTGGCCCACTGGTAGGAGACGAAGCCGCCGCCGAGGCGGGCCATGCCGATCTGGTCGTAGTACACGCGCACCCCGTCATCGGTGCGGTAGTCCTTCATGTCCTGCCCGATCAGCTCCTTGCGGAACGGATGCATGAGCATGCGGTAGTTCGTGTCGTACACGTTGAAGTAGTAGGTGTCGCCGTCGGCACGCATGCTTTCCAGCGCCGTCAGCGCGGCCTGCTTGGCCGCGGCTTCGGTCAGTTCACCGCTGTCCGCCAGCCGGTGGTAGTGCTCCAGGATGCCGTAAGTGAGCTCGACCTGGGTCTTCAGGCTGTCCTTGCGGGTGTCGGTCAGATCCAGGTACTGCATGCGCGCAGCGACCACCGACAGGGCGATGACACCCAGGGCGATCAGCACGGTCAGCAGGTTGAGCTTGCGCCTGACGGACAGGTTGGAGAAATACGGGTTCCAGCGGCGGAATAGATTCATGGGCAGGGCATCTGAGCGGGCAAAAGCACGTGGCGATGCCAGGAGCACGCGGTGGCGATCACCATCCTGGCTGGCCGCGACGACGTGTCGGGCAATGCTGTTATCGGCCGGATCCGGCGAGTATTGAGTGCGTTGCCTATCGGCCATTCAGCCGGCCAACAAAAAACCCCGGTGCCGAAGCACCGGGGCCTGTCATTCACAACACGCCGCAGGGCGGCTTAGAACTCCTGCCAGTCGCCGTCGGCTAGTTCGGTGGCCACCGGGCGCGAGGCCGGGCGACGCACTGCAGCCTGCGCCAGCGGCGCGCGGACGGCGCGCGGCGGGGCTGCCACGACCGGAGCGGGTGCGAGCTCATGCTCGTCCAGCTTGAAGATCGACACCGCATCGGTCAGATGGCCGGCCTGTTCTTCCATCGCACGGGCGGCGGCGGTGGCTTCTTCCACCAGCGCGGCGTTCTGCTGGGTGGTCTCATCCATCTGCACCACGGTCTGGTTGACCTGCTCGATGCCGGCGGACTGCTCCTGCGAGGCCGCGGAGATCTCGGCCATGATGTCGGTCACGCGCTGCACCGAGGCGACGATCTCGCCCATGGTGGCGCCTGCCTTCTGCACCAGCGCCGAGCCATCATTGACCTTGCCGACGGAGTCGTCGATCAGGCCCTTGATCTCCTTGGCCGCACCGGCCGAACGCTGGGCCAGGGTGCGTACTTCGGAGGCCACGACCGCGAAGCCGCGCCCCTGTTCACCGGCGCGTGCCGCTTCGACGGCCGCGTTCAACGCGAGGATGTTGGTCTGGAAGGCGATGCCGTCGATGACCGAGATGATCTCGGCGATCTTCTTGGACGAGGTCTGGATCGCGCTCATGGTCGTGACGACCTGGCCGACCACGTCACCGCCCTGCGAGGCCACGGTGTGCGCACCGATGGCGAGCTGATTGGCCTGGCGGGCATGCTCGGCGTTCTGGCGCACGGTGGACGTCAGTTCCTCCATCGAGGCCGCGGTTTCTTCCAGGTTGGCGGCCTGCTGTTCGGTACGGCGCGACAGGTCACTGTTGCCGGTGGCGATCTCGCTGGCGGCCGAGTTGATCTGCTGGCTGGAGTGCTTGATCCGGGTGACGATGCCGCTGAGCTGCTCGGCGGTGGCGTTGGCGTCGTCGCGCATCCTGGCGAACACGCCCTGGAAGTCGCCGTGCATACGCACGGTCAGGTCGCCCTGGGACAGCGCGGCGAGCAGGTTGGAGACCTGTTCGATGCTGGCCGAGTTGGCATCCAGCAGGCCGTTGAGCTGCTGGGCCAGCTGCAGGAAGAAGCCTTCCTTGCCATCGCTGTCGATGCGGCCGGAGAGGTCGCCGGCTGCGGCCTGGGCGATCACGCGGGCCACTTCGGCTTCCACCAGGGCTTCCGGAGTGCGGTCGCGCCATTCGATGACGTGGCCGACGGTCTCACCCTGTTCGTTGGCGATCGAGGAGATGACCTGGGCGAACTGGGCTTCGCCGAACTGCATCGGGCGGCGGCTGACGCCGTGCTGCTGCAGCTGGGCCAGGGTCTTGGGATCCATTTCGCTGCCGTGCTCCAGCGCGGCGGCCGACTTGCCGATCAGCGAGGCGGCGGCGTCGAAGTCCGGCAGGTCCTTGCGGATGTCGGCTTCGTACTGGCTCAGGGTCTGCTGCAGGGCGCGGTTGCTGTACACGATGGTGTGGTGCGCATCGGTCAGGTAGACGCCAGTGGAGCTGTAATCCAGCGCAGTCCGGATGCGCAGGTTCTCGCGGGCGATGGCCTGGTCGGTTTCGGTACGCTCGCGCAGATCGCGCTGCATGCGCTGCATGGCCTGCAGCAGATCGCCGACTTCATCCTTGCGGCTGACATCGATATGGCCGTCCAGCTTGCCGCTGGCCACATCGTTGGCGACCGAGACGGCGCCGCGCATGCTGCCCACCAGCGAACGGGCAAACAGATACACCAGCACCAGGCCCAGGGCGGCGCCGCCGAGCAGGGTGATGACGGTCAGCGTGGCCGAGGCGGCATAAGTGGATTCGGCTTCTTCGCGGGAGGCGCGCGAGAGGCGGTTGTCTTCGGCGATCAGCGCTTCGAGCGCGGCCGAGGCCTTGCGATGCTTGGCGCGGGTTTCACCGACAAAGGTGTCCACGGCATCGTCGGGCAGGTCCAGCTCGAGCATTTCGGTGACGGCGTCGTAGGACGCCAGCGAGTCCGTCCAATCCTTGGCGAAGGTGTCAAACAGCTTCTTCTGCTGCGGATTGTCGATCAGCGCGGGGTATTTTTTGATCGAGGCATCGATCTGGGTGCGAAGCTCCGCCGCGCGGGACTTGGCTTCGGCCTTGACGTCATCGCTGGCGCGGATGAGGCCCTGGTAAGCGGAGTTGCGGTACTCGCCGACCATGCCACGCAGCTCGCCGGCCATGCGGATGCTGTCCATCCGGGGTCCGGCCAGTTCGGTGGTGACGTTGTTGAGTGAGTGCAGGCCACGATAGGCCACGATGCCCTGCAGCAGCATTACCAGCAGGAGGACGCCGAAAGTCAGCATCAACTTGGGCATCAGTTTGAGGTTGTTGATCCACGGCATGGCAGGTGCGGTCTCCAGTGGCAAGCGCGTCCGGCCGTCGGGGCCGGTTGCAGCGACCACGCCGGCCTGGGCCGGCGTGGCAGGGCGTACGGGGAATTACTTGATGTTGGCCAGCTTCAGGCCGGCCGGCGAGCTGACTTCGATTTCAGCGCGCGAGGCATCGCGGGCGATCTTGCCGATCACGCAGACGGTCTTGCCTTCCAGCGATTCCAGCGGGAAGCTGAACTTGTCGCGGTTGGCGCCGGCGATGCGGGCCGAGAAGGTGTGGCGCGGGAAAGCGCCGCCCATGTACAGGAAGGTCGGCTGGCCTTCAGAGCCTTCGGCGTACCGGGCCTTTTCGACCTTGCCGCAGACCATGCCGTCCTTGCCGACCGAGCGCGGGGCCATTTCCGGCGGAATCATTTCACCGGACTGGGCGAATGCAGTAGAGGTGGAAGAGGCGATCACGGCGACCGAGAACAGGGCAAGCAGGGACTTCATCGGGAAGATTCTCCGGGGATATGGGTAGTTGGCCCGGCCATGGGCGATCCAGTGCAGCCGGGTTCTGAAACCAGCTATCGGCCGGTCCGGGCGGAACTGAAGCACGTTTTTTCGTCAGTGGCCGCCACGGTACGTACCGGGCGCAGACAGCGCTTTGTTCTGTGACGTATGTCTCAGGCTGCGACGTCGTCGATGACCGGGGCCTGGCCCATGTCGGCGCTGTCGAGCAGGGTTTCGATATCCAGCAGGATCAGCATGCGATCGTCCTGGGTGCCGATGCCGGAGATGAAGCGGGTATCGACGGCGGCGCCGAACTCGGGCGTCGGGCGGATCTGATCGGCAGCCAGCGGGATGACGTCGGAGACGCTGTCGACGACGATGCCGACGACGCGGTCTTCGACGTTGAGCACGATCATGACGGTGAAGGCGTCGTAGGTGGCATTTTCCAGGCGCAGCTTGAGGCGCAGGTCGATGACGGGGACGATGGTGCCGCGCAGGTTGATGACGCCTTTGATGTAGTCCGGGGCATCGGGGACGCGGGTGACGGAGTCGTAGCCGCGGATTTCCTGGACTTTGAGGATGTCCACGCCGTAGTGCTCGGCGCCGAGGGTGAAGCTGAGGTATTCGCCGCCGTCGCTGGCGGCGTTGGTATTCTTGTCGTTCATCGAGGGGTCCTGGGTCGGGCGTGGCGGTCGAATAACCGGGGGTCACGCTGGATATCGGCCTGGCCGGGGGCGACTTTAGGGTGCTTGGCGAGAGCAACGGCGTTGGCGGTGCTGCGTTCGGCGGCTGGGCTGGTGTGGGTGGGGGCGTGTCCCGCCAACCCACCCGCGCCGACCCAGTCACGCAGCATCAAACCGCCGAGCAGTTGAGGCAGCCATCAACTCTCCCCATTCTTCCTCGCACTGCGCTGCCGGTCGATGCGGAAGATGTAGCGCTGGATCGCGCTGTCGCCACCGCGCGGGAGGTCGTCGAAGCGCATGCCGATGCGCTTCATCTCGACACCGTTGGGCAGCTTGACCGCCAACTGGTTGCAGACGATCAGCGAGACATGCAGCGGGCTGCCGTCGGGGAGGTCGAGCTGGGCGGCGTAGCGTTTCTGCAGGGAGAATACGTTGCAGTCCACCGGCACCGTGACGGCCAGGCCGCCGCCGCTGATGTCCACCACGCGCAACTGCAGGATCTCACTGCGGTCTTCGTTGATCGGGAACTGCAGGTGGGGCGAATCGGTGATCGGCGTTTCCAGCCGGTACAGTTCGCGGCGCTGCAGGTGCACCAGCTCGTCGGGGAAGGGCACGCGGAAAGCAACATGCCCTTCGTTGCGAACGCGTTCCAGGCCATCCAGGCGGAAGCGCACCATCACCCGGTCCAGCTGGGCGAAGCAGAGCAGGTGGCCGGCGTCTTCGGCGGCGCGGTTGGCGGGCTCGGACGGGCTGCCGTCCAGCAGCAGCCAATCGTCGTCTTCGTCCAGTTCCAGCACCGCGGTGGGGAAGGATTGATCGCGGCCGCCCAGATGGGCGTTGATCAACGAACGCTGGTCGATCAGCGCCTGCAGCAACTGCCGGATCTGGCGGGGATTGCGGACCAGGTACCTGTCATCCGTGCCGTCGTCGTGCGCGGCATGGGATCGGTCGTGTGCGTCGAGGCTGCCTTCGGACATGGAATCTGCTGAGTTGGGCGGGTGCTGGCATGCGTAGATGCCGGGGCTCAGTCCGTTTATCGGCAGTAGTTCACATTTATGTAGGGGAATTGTGCGGCTGTGGCGTGGCATGGCACCGGCGAAACGACGACACCCCGCCGGAGCGGGGTGTCGAAGGTCGATCGATCACGTGCCGAACGCGATCAGAATTCCTGCCACTCGGTATCGTTGGCCAGGGCCGGTTCACGGCTCATGACACGGCGGGGCGCGGCCACCACGCTGCGCGGCTTGGCCGGTGCCGCAGCGCGCGGCGGGGCGGGTGCGCGGATGACGGCTGCGGGTGCTGCGTGCGCCTGGCCCTCCAGCTTGAACAGCGCGACCGCATCGGTCAGATGGCCGGCCTGTTCTTCCATCGCACGGGCAGCGGCGGTGGCTTCCTCCACCAGCGCGGCGTTCTGCTGGGTGGTCTCATCCATCTGCACCACGGTCTGGTTGACCTGCTCGATGCCGGCGGACTGCTCCTGCGAGGCCGCGGAGATCTCGGCCATGATGTCGGTCACGCGCTGCACCGAGGCGACGATCTCACCCATGGTAGCGCCGGCCTGGTTGACCAGTTGCGAGCCTTCGGCGACCTTGCCGACCGATTCGTCGATCAGGCCCTTGATCTCCTTGGCCGCGCCGGCCGAGCGCTGGGCCAGGGTGCGCACTTCGGAGGCGACGACCGCGAACCCACGACCCTGCTCACCGGCACGGGCGGCTTCCACCGCGGCGTTCAGCGCCAGGATGTTGGTCTGGAAGGCGATGCCGTCGATCACGGTGATGATGTCGGCGATGCGGCGCGAGGAGGCGTCGATCTCGTGCATGGTGCTGACCACGCGGCCCACCACATCACCGCCCTGCGACGCGACCGAGTGCGCGCCGATGGCAAGCTGGTTGGCCTGACGGGCGTGTTCGGCGTTCTGGCGCACGGTGGAGGTCAGTTCCTCCATCGAAGCCGCGGTTTCTTCCAGATTGGCGGCCTGCTGCTCGGTACGGCGCGACAGATCGTTGTTGCCCGAGGCGATCTCGCCGGCCGCGGTGCTGATGCTGGAGGACGCCTGCTGGATGCGCCCGACGATCTGGGTCAGCTGGGCGACGGTAGTGTTGGCATCGTCACGCATCGAGGCGAACACGCCGTGGAACTCGCCCTGCATGCGCGCGGTGAGGTCGCCGTTGGCGATGGACTGCAGCAGATGCGAGAGCTGGGACAGATTGCCGTCGGCGACCTGCATCATCGTGTTGAGGTGCTCGATCATGACCCGGAAGTCGTGGTCGAAGCGCGTCGCATCGCCACGCTGGGTGAAGTCACCTGCAGCAGCGGCCTGGGCCAGCGACTGGATCTGGGTGTTGATCGCCAGCAGGCTCGCCTTGGCCGCATCCATTGATTCGTGCAGGATCGCGCGGGTGCCGGGCAGGCGGCGGGCGTTCGGCGAGAGGTCGCCGGCGGCGTACTGGTTCAGGACGTTGATCGCGTCCTTGATTGAATCCAGGTGCTCGAAGATCACCGTGTTGATGCCAACGGCCAGCTGGCCATACACGCCCGGGAAATCTTCCGGAATACGGTGGCTGATGTCCGGGCCGGCGTGCATTTCCACCATCTGCTGGGTCTGCTCGGAGAAGCGGCGCAGCATCACGGTCATGTCGCGGGTGGCGGTCAGCATCTTGCCGGCTTCATCCTTGCTGGTGGCCTGGATGTTGACCGACAGATCGCCACGGGCGACCGACTGGATGGCGTGTACGGCCTGGCCGAGCGGGCGGGTGATGGCGCGCGAGATCACGACGCCCATCACGGCAGCCAGCAGCGACAGCAGCACGATGCAGCCGATGATCGCGTAAACGCTGTTCTGGTGCGTGGCGTTGGCGCTCTCGATGCGGCTGGCCATCACGCCGTTGCTGAACTCACCCAGGTCCTTGAGCGCGGCGAACAGCGCACGGCGCGCCGGGCGCGATTGTTCATCGGAAATCTGCTGGGCAGTGACGCCGTCGCCGGCGGCGATGGCATCCTTGATCAGGCCGTTGGCCTTGAAGTAATCGGCGGTGCGGGCGGCAACCACTTCGTACAACTGACGTTCCTTGTCGCCGGCCGGCAGCAGCGCGTAGGCAGCCAGCTCGGCGTTGACGATCTTGCCGGTGTCGGCCATGCGCTTGTCGTAGTCGGCGACCGACTCCGGCTTGTCCAGCACGGTCAGCTGGGCCATTTCGTAGGTGCGGAACTCGCCGAGCTGCGCACGCACTTCGCCCAGGTGCTGCACGGAGGGAATGTCGTTGGTGCTCATCGCGCGCAGCTGGGCGTTGGCTTCGCCCAGGCGGAGCAGGGCGAAGCTGCCCAGGGCCAGTGTCATCAACGTGGTGAGGGTGAAGCCTACCGCCAGCTTGCGGGCGATGGGCAGGTCGTGGAACCACTTCATGATTGGAACTCCGGGCAGGGCAGTGACGCACAGCCGTGGGGTGCTGGGCGGAATCAGCGGGGATGGGAGAGAGTGGAGCGGAGGAGCGCGACGGTTGCCGTAGTCGCTACTTCGGATAGCGGCGCTGATCGACCGCAACTTGATAGTGCTGCGTCACATTTTTTTCACGTTCGCCATCACGGTTCAGCGGGCGGCGATGGTTGCTGTTGCAAGGGTTTGAGCGGGCTCGTCCGTACGCAAGCGGACGGTGGGAGGGGAGGCTCGCTGCCATCGTCCGCTGATGGAGTTCACAGTTCCGCGCGCCGTGATCACCGACGCCCACGCACGCCCACAAACGAACGCCGCCGCTCCCGGGGGAGCGGCGGCGTCGGGGACAGCATGCTGTAGGCGCGTTATGCGGCCTGTGGCACCTTGAGCGACCGCACCAGGCCGCCGATGTCGACGATCAGCGCGACCCGGCCGTCGCCGAGGATGGTCGCACCGGAAACCCCGCTGATACGGCGGTAGTTGTTCTCGATGTTCTTGACCACGACCTGCTGCTGTCCGACCAGTTCGTCTACTTCCAGCGCGATCTTCTGGCCGTCGCCCTCGACGACCACCACCAGCGGATCGTCCATGGCACGGCCACCGTAGCCGTAGTACTCGCTGAGCGAGAGGATCGGCAGGTATTCGCCACGCACCCGCAGCACCCGGCCTTCGCCAGCCATGGTGCGCACATCGTCGGCCTGCGGCTGCAGGGCTTCGAGCACATAGGCCAGGGGCAGGATCAGCGTTTCGCCGGCCACCGAGACGGTCATGCCATCCAGGATCGCCAACGTCAGCGGCAGGCGGATCAGCACGCGGGTGCCGTTGCCGGCCTGGCTTTCCAGCTGTACTTCGCCACCCAGCGCCTGGATGTTGCGGCGGACCACATCCATGCCGACGCCACGACCGGACAGATCCGTGACGGCATCGGCGGTGGAGAAGCCCGGCTGGAAAATGAGATCCCAGACCTGCGCGTCGGTGGGGTTGTCCGGCACGCTCAGGCCGCGTTCGAGCGCCTTGGACAGGATCTTGTCGCGGTTCAGGCCGCGGCCGTCATCGCTGACTTCGATCACGATGTGGCCGCCCTGATGCGAGGCCGCCAACGTGATCGTACCGGTTTCGTCCTTGCCCGCTTCGCGACGCACGTCCGGCATCTCCAGGCCGTGGTCGATCGAGTTGCGGACCAGGTGCACGAGCGGATCGGCGATCTTCTCGATCAGGCCCTTGTCCAGCTCGGTGCCTTCGCCGATGGTGCGCAGGCGCACGTGCTTGCCCAGGCGCGAGGACAGATCGCGGACCAGGCGCGGGAAGCGCCGGAACACCGCGTCCACCGGCAGCATGCGCACGCCGATGACCGCTTCCTGCAGATCGCGGGTATTGCGTTCCAGCAGATCCAGGCCGGTCAGCAGCTGCTCGGCCTGCGCCGGATCCAGCGCGTGCGAGACCTGCTTGAGCATGGCCTGGGTGATGACCAGTTCGCCGACCAGATTGATCAGCGCATCGACCTTGTCCACGCTGACGCGGATCGAGGTCTCGGCTTCATGAGCGGCGGCGGGCGGTGCGGCCGCAGCCGCGGGGGCGACGACGGCGGGTTTGGCCTCGACCGGCGCGCTGGTGGCCAGGCTCGGCGGTGCGGCCGGACGGATGTCCAGTTCGCAGTCGTCCACGACCCAGGCGAAGGTATCTTCGATCTTGCTGCGCGGTACCTTGCCGACCAGGCCGAGGTCCCACGCCAGGTGCGCTTCGAGTGGATCGAGCTGGTCGAAGCCGGGCAGGCGATCCAGGCGTGCGGCGACCTGCAGTGAGCCCAGGTGCTCGAGCTCGCGGATGATGCGCAGCGGGTCGTTGCCGCTCATGAACAGCGACGGCGCCGGCACGAAACCGATCTGCCATGCCTCCGGGGTGTCATCGACCTTGGCGGCGGCGACCGGTGCCGCAGCAGCGGCCTGGCCGGACAGCACCGCTTCCAGGCGCGCCTTGACCTCGGCGACCGCGTGCGGATCTGCGGCCTGGCCGTGTTCGGCTTCGCGCAGCAGGGCGCGCAGCACGTCCACCGACGCCAGCATCGCATCAACCGCGGCCGGCTCCAGCGCCCGCTTGCCGGCACGCAGTTCGTCCAGCAGCGTTTCCAGTACGTGGGTCAACGCGGCGATCGCGTCGAAGCCGAAGGTGCCGGCGCCGCCCTTGATCGAATGCGCGGCACGGAACACCGAGTTGATGATCTCCGGGTCCTGCTGGCCCGATTCGAGCGCCAGCAGGCCAGCTTCCATCGCATCCAGCCCCTCGCGGCTTTCTTCGAGGAAGGTGGCGTGGAAACGTTGCAGATCCATGCTCATGGTGCGGGGTGTCCAGGTGCGAGGGGAGGGAAGGGTGAAGCGGGATCAGCCCAGGACTTTCTGGACGGTGGCGACCAGCTGTTCCGGGTTGAACGGCTTGACCAGCCAGCCGGTCGCGCCGGCGGCCTTGCCTTCGGACTTCTTGTCCGCGGCCGATTCGGTGGTCAGCATGAGCATCGGCGTGAACTTGTAGTCCGGCAGCTGGCGCAGCTCACGGATCAGCGCGATGCCATCCATGTTGGGCATGTTGACGTCGGTGACCACCGCGTTGAAGCGTTGGCCCTTGGCACGACCGAGGGCGACCGCGCCGTCTTCGGCTTCCTCGACGGAAAAGCCGGCCGAGGTGAGGGCGAAAGAGACCATCTGGCGCATCGACGCCGAATCGTCCACCACCAAGATACGTGCGCTCATGCAGCGTTCTCCACAGATTTCAGGTTGTCATGGGGTGCATCCAGGCCGAGGGCCTGGGTGACGCCGAGCAGACGCGCGGCATCACGGAAGGTTGCGGTGCAACCGTGGAATCCGGTGGGATGCCCGGCCTTGCGGCGGGCCTCGACGAATGCGCACAGCACCTGCACCGAGGCGGTATGGATACGGCCGACCTGGCTGGCATCCAGCGTCAGATCGCCGGCCTGATCCACCAGGGGGGCCAAACGTGTTTTCAGCTCGGTGCTGGTCTCGATGCCGAGATCATCACCTAGGGCCACAGTGCTCATCATTGCTCCGGACAAACGGTTCCGAGGTCTATAACGGCAATAACCCGGGAAGCTTTAGCCGTTCCGGCGGTCAGTTCAGCAGCTGCGTCGCATCCAGCAGGATCATCGGCTGGGCGCCACCGCGGGCCACGCCCCGGAAGAGGTCGTTGGAGATCTGGCAGATGCGGGCGGTATCGGGGGGCTCGATCTGCGAATCGGTGAGGTTGGCGACATCCTCCACGGCCGAGACGCGCAGGCCCATGGTCTCGCCGTTCTCTTCCAGCACCACGATGCGGGTATTGGCGTCGTTACCGGCGGCGCTGCTGCCCAGGTGGATGCCCAGGTCCATCACCGGCACCACCTGGCCGCGCAGGTTCATGATGCCCAGCATTGCCGGCGAGGTGCCGCGCAGCGGCAGCAACGGCACCGGCAGGACCACTTCCTGGACCTTGAGCAGTTCCAGCGCGTAGGCCTGGGCGCCGCAGCGCAGGCGCAGCCAGCGGGAGGTGCGTTCGCTGGCGCGACGGTTCTCGCGCGGGCTGGAGGCCGGGTCACGTGCCTGGCGTTGTAGTTCCTCCCAGCTGCCGGGGCGGCTCTGTGCCAGCGAAGGGCTGCCGGCGCGGACGCTGGTGGCGGCCGGCATCGGCGGCATCGGCGTCATGGAGGGCATCGGCCGGGCGATCGGTGCGCGGGCGCTTGGCACCGCCGCGATCGGTGCCGGGGCGGGGGCTGTTGCGGGCGCGTCGGCACCTGTGGCCACGGGATCTATTTCGTAGACGACCTCGGGCGGCAGGTCGTCCCAGCTGGGGCGGGCTTCGTCCACGGGTGCAGGCATCGCGCCGCTGAGGAGGGGGTCGTTGCGCAGTTCATCGAGCAGGTCGTCGAAGCCCGGCGCGACAGCAATTGATTCAGCCGCCGAAGCTGCTTCGGTGACGCCCACGTCGACGGTGGCAGACCCGGCGTCCACTGCTTCGATGGCTTCGGTTGCGGCGAGAGCATCCACCACCTCGGCCACTGCGACCGGCACCGGCGCCTCTGTCGGCGCCGGCATCGCGTCGCCGAGCAGCTGCTCCAGGTAGTCGTCCAGGACGCCGGCGGTGTTCATGCCGCGCGCTCCATCTGCTGCGCATCGTCGGCCAGGATCCATTCCAGGGCGCGGCGGTAGGCGGCCAGGCCACGCCCGGGGTAGTCCTCCGATTGCGGTGGCACGGTGAGGCTGGCGGCGTTGCAGATCCGGGTGTCGACCGGGATCGCGTCTTCCCAGACGCGGTGGCCGTGCTTGTCCTGCATCAGCTTGACGGTTTCGTTGCCAGCGCGGGTGCGGCGGTCGAACAGGGTCGGCAGGATCGACATCGGCAGCGGGCGGCGGCGCGAGCGCTCGACCATTTCGCCGGTGCGGACCATGCCATCCAGGCCGTGCAGGGCCAGCGGCTCGGCCTGGGTCGGGATGATCAGGCGGTCGGCTGCGGCCAGTGCGTTGATCATCAACAGGCCCAGGGTGGGCGCGCAGTCGAGCAGGATGTAATCGTGCTGTCCCTGATGGCGGCCCAACGCATTCTGCAGGGCCAGGCCGAGGCCGGGCTGGTTCGCGCTGCGGCGCTCCAGCGTGGCCAGCGCGGCCTGTGCGCAGACGTAGTCCAAGCCCGGGATGTCGCTGTGGTGGGCGAGGGTGGAGAGCTCGGCCGGTGGCGCGGCGAACAGTTCCAGCACGCCCTGCGGCGGCGGATCCAGCGGCACGCCGAAGGCGCGGGTCAGCGACGAATGCGGATCCAGATCGATCAACAGCACGCGGTGGCCCTGCGTAGCCAAGCCGCGGCCGAGCGCGAGCGTTGTGGTGGTCTTGCCCACCCCGCCTTTCTGATTGGCAACAGCCCAGATACGCATGCGGTTCACTCCTTCATTGCGGGCGGAACGGCGGCGCCAACGCGGCTGCCGGCCGGCACCGGTGGCAACTGCACCGGTGCGATGGGGGTAACAGGGGTGCTGGCGGCCGGTGCCTTGGCCGCATCGGCGGCGTCGGCATCGGCGCTGAGCCGGTCGGTGATCGGATCGATGCTCTGCGCGGTATCGGCCAGGATGATCACCATCACCCGCCGGTTGCGGTTGCGGCCTTCGGCGCTGGCATTGTCTTCGCGCGGGCGGAACTGGCCATAGCCAACCATCGCCAGCCGTGCCGGCTGCAGGCCCTGATCGGCGAACAGGTGCACCACGCTGGCCGCGCGCCCAGCCGACAGCTCCCAGTTGGAGGGGAACAGCGAGGTGGCGATCGGGATGTTGTCGGTGTGGCCTTCCACGCGCACGCCGTTGGGTGCATCACGCAGCACTACGGCCAGCTTGGAGAGGGTGTCGCGCGCGTGCACATCCAGCGTGGCCGAGCCGGTCGGGAACAGGATGTCGCTGTTGATCTCCACTTCGATCCACAGCTCGGTGCGACGCACGGTGATCATGCCGCGTTCGATCAGCGGCGCCAGCGTGGCGGTGAGCTTGTCGGCGATGCCGTTGAGCTGGCGCTCGGCGCGCTGCAGCTGTTCCTGGTTGCGGATCGAGACCGGCATGCGCATCTGCGAGGCCATCGCCGGCAGCAGGGTCGGGTCGTTGCTGGGGGCGGGGGCGGAGGGGCCGATCTTGGTCCCGGCCCTGATCACCGAGGGGCTGTCCCAGCCGCCCCCCTGGACCTGCTGGTTGCCGACCTGCACCGGGTTGATGGTGCGCGGCGCGCCACCGAAGGCGGTGGTCAGCGCGTCGGCCATGATCCGGTATTTGCCCTCGTTGAGCGAGGAGATGGCGTACATCACCACGAAGAAGGCGAGCAGCAGCGTCATGAGGTCGGCGTAAGGGATCGCCCAGGCCTCATGGTTGGCATGTTCTTCGTGGTGCTTGCGGCGGGCCATGTCAGTGCAGGAACCCGGACAGGTTGGTTTCGATGTTGCGCGGGTTCTCACCCTGGGCGATGGAAATCAGCCCTTCGATGATCATTTCGCGGTCGCGGCTGTTGTGGTGGATCACGCTCTTGAGCTTGGCCGAGACCGGCAGGAACAGCAGGTTGGCCGAGGCGATGCCGTAGATGGTGGCGGTGAACGCCGCCGCGATGCCGTGGCCGAGCTTGCTCGGGTCGGCAAGATTCTTCATCACCGCGATCAGGCCGAGCACCGCGCCGATGATGCCCAGCGTCGGCGCATAGATGCCCATGCCCTCGAACACCTTGGACGCGGCCAGATCCTGGCTTTCCTGGCTGCTCAGCTCGATCTCCATCATGTGCCGGATGGTCTCCGGCTCCACGCCGTCCACCAGCAGCTGCAGCCCCTTGCGCAGGAACGGATCGTCCTGGGCGTCGACCTGCGCTTCCAGACCGAGCAGGCCCTGGCGGCGGGCGATGTTGCTCCACTCCACGATCTGCTGGATCAGGTGGCGGCGGTCGCTGCTCGGCGGCAGGATCACCCACTTCACGATCTTGAAGGCGTGCTTGAACACGGCCGGCGAGGTATGCAGCAGGATCGAGGCGATGGTGCCGACGATGACGATCACGAAGGCGGCCGGCGACCACAGCGACGCCAGACCGGCCCCCTTGAGGATGCTGCCGCCGACCAGTGAGGCCAACGCGAGGAAAAGTCCAATGAGGCTGAGTCTGTCCATGGGTCCGTTATCGGCTTGTGTGAATGGGACTTGAGACGCCGAAGGAATCCAGTGATGCGGCGGTCACACTTTCACGCGGTCAATCGTGGTGGGTACGCAGCCCGTCCACGTCCAGGATCAGCGCCATGCGGCCGTCACCGATGAGGGTGGCGCCGGCATAGCCACGCAACCCGCGCAGGGCTTTCGGAAGCGGCTTGATCACGACTTCCTCGCGGCCGCGCACCTGGTCCACCACCAGGCCGAAGCGGGCTTCACCGGCCTGCAGTACGACGATGGTCAGCAGCGAGGACGGCATCGGCTCGACATCGAGCCAGTGGCGCAGATCGACCAGCGCCAGCGTGTGCGATTTGCGGTCCAGCACGGCGCGGCCGTCGAACCAGCCCAGGGAGGTGTTGGGGGCATGCAGCACCTCCATCACGCGGGCCAGGGGCAGGGCGTAGACGTCTTCGCCGGCCTGCACCAGCAGGGTCGGCAGGATCGCCAGGGTCAGCGGCACGCGGATCATGAAGCGGCTGCCGCGGCCCAGCTCGGATTGGATCTGGATCTGGCCGCTGAGCTCGCGGATGCGGGACTGGACCACGTCCATGCCCACGCCGCGGCCGGAGATGTCGGTGACCTGTTGCTTGGTCGAGAAACCGGGCAGGAACACCAGGTGCAGGCACTCCTCGCTGCTCAGGCGGGCAGCGGCTTCCGGATCGATCAAGCCCTTCTCGCGTGCCTTCTGGCGCAGGCGTTCGGGGTCGATACCCGCGCCGTCGTCCTGCACTTCGATGCTGACGTAGTCGCCTTCCTGCTGCGCGGACAGGCGCACGTGGCCACTGCGCGGCTTGCCCTGGGCCTCGCGCAGGTCCGGCATTTCCACGCCGTGGTCGATCGCGTTGCGGACCAGATGGACCAGAGGATCGGCCAGCGCTTCGACCAGGTTGCGGTCCAGCTCGGTTTCCGCACCGATCAGCTCAAGTTCGACCTCCTTCTTCAGCGAGCGCGCGACATCGCGCGCCACCTTGGGGAAGCGCGAGAACACCTTGCCGACCGGCTGCATGCGGGTGCGCATGACCGCCGACTGCAGGCGGGCGGTGGCGATGTCCAACGTGGAGACCGCACGGTCAAGCTCTTCATCGTGCAGGCGCGCACGCAGGGTCTTGAGCCGGTTGCGTGAGAGCACCAGCTCGCCGATCAGGTTGACGATCGCATCCAGGCGCTTGGTGTCCACGCGCACGGTGTGTTCGGCTTCGGCGACCGGTTTGGCCGGGGCCGGCTTGGCGCCCGGTGCGGCCGGCGCAGCCACGGCCCGCGGTGCAGCCACCGGCGCGGCGGCACCGGCCTTGGCGCCGGGAACAGCGCCACCGTGCAGCTGGTCCAGCAGGGCTTCGAACTCGTCCTCGCCGATCAGGCCGTCATCTTTCTTCGGGGCCGCGATGGCGGTCGGTGCGGCACCGCCATGCAACTGGTCGAGCAGCGCCTCGAACTCATCATCGGTGATCATCTCGCCGCCGCTGGCCGTGGTGGCGGCCGCCGGCGCCGGCGTGGCCGGCCCGCTGACGTCGAACTGGGCGATCAGCTCCGGCGGGGCGTAGCCCGGCTCGGTCCCGGCCGAGACCGAATCCAGCATCGACTGCAGGTAATCCAGCGATTGCTGGGCCGCATCGAAGTGGTGGGCCTGCAGCGTGGCCTGGCCGGAGCGGGCCATGCCGAGGGTTTCCTCGGCGGCGTGGCACAGCTCGACCATCGCCTGGATGCCGAGGAAGCCGGCACCGCCCTTGAGCGTGTGGAAGCCACGGAACACGGCGTTGAGCTGGTCGGCATCCTGGGGCGCCTGCTCCAGCGACACCAGCTGTTCGCCGAGGCGATCCAGGATTTCCTGGGCCTCGAGGATGAAGTCGGCAGCGATATCGTCTGGCACAGCACTCATGATCGTTACAGTCCCAGGTCCGAGAGCAGGTCGTCGGCGTCGTTCTGTGACACCGCATGGCGATCCAGGCCCTTCAGGGCCGGGCCGGCCAGGCCGTTGTTGTCGCGCTTGTTCTCGTCTTCCTGCGGGGGCAGGCCGAGCGCACCGAAGCCCTCATGCACGCGACGCACGATCCCGACCACGCGGCGGATGATCTGCCCGGTCAGGTCCTGGTAGCTCTGGGTCAGCGCGATTTCGGTGAGGTTGTGGCGGATCCGGTCCAGTTGCTGGCCCTGGTCGGGCGTCAACCCGTTGGCGCGCAGCTGTTCGGTGAGCGAGCGACATTCTTCGGCCAGGTCCAGCGTGCGGTGGGTGGCCTGTTCGGTCATCGCCACCACGTGGTCCAGGCGCGCGCAGGCGTCATCCAGCTCGCCGGCTTCGCTGGGCAGGCTGGGCAGTTCGCCCAAGGCCTGGCCGAGCTCGCGGGCCAGGCGGTTCAGGCCGGCCATCATCGGCTGCGTGCGCAGCGCGGCGAGGGCGTCGATTTCCCGGCGCCAACCGGCTTCGTCACCGCTTTCCAGCGCGGCCAGGGCATCCTGCAGGCGCTGCACCAGCGCGGATTTGTCGCTCAGGGTTTCCATCAGGCGCTCGCCGCCAGGCGTTCGAAGATCTTGCCGAGCTTTTCTTCCAGGGTCTGGGCGGTGAACGGCTTGATGATGTACCCGTTCACGCCGGCCTGCGCCGCTTCAATGATCTGCTCGCGCTTGGCTTCCGCGGTCACCATCAGCACCGGCAGCGTCTTGAGCTTGGCGTCGGCACGCACGGCCTTGAGCAGGTCGATGCCGGTCATGACCGGCATGTTCCAGTCGGTGACCACGAAATCGAACGGCTGGCTCTGCAACAGCGCCAGCGCGGCATGCCCGTCCTCGGCTTCGGCCGTATTGGTGAAGCCCAGATCGCCCAGCAGGTTCTTGACGATACGACGCATGGTCGAGAAGTCGTCGACGATCAGGATACGCATGTTCTTGTTCAAAGCACTTTCCTCGATTTCAATGGTTCTCGAGGCCGGCGTCTGCCGCCTCGAAGATCTTCAGCCGGCCCCGCAGGCGCAGCACGGCCTGGCCATGGATCTGGCACACGCGCGATTCGCTGACACCCAACACGGCGCCGATCTCTTTCAGGTTCAGTTCCTGCTCGTAGTACAGCGACAGCACCAGCTGTTCGCGCTCGGGCAGCAGGCCGATCGCGTTGCCCAGCTCACGCCCGAACTCGCCGCGTTCCAGCACCTGCTGCGGGGTCGGGCCGCCCTGGGCGACGGTGTCCAGTTCGCCCTGGTCCTCGATCCGCGATTCCAGGCTCAGCACCTGGCCCCGCGAGGCGTCTTCCATCAGGCGCAGGTAATCCGGCAGCGGCATGTCCATCGCGGCGGCCACTTCGGTGGCGCTGGCGGCACGGCCGGTGCTCTGCTCGAGGCGACGGATGGTCGCGGCGGCATCGCGGGCGCGGCGGTGCACCGAGCGCGGCACCCAGTCGCCACGGCGGATTTCATCGATCATCGAACCGCGGATGCGGATCGAGGCGTAGGTTTCGAACGAGGCGCCCTGGTCGGCGTCGTAGCTGCGCGAGGCCTCGATCAGGCCCATCATGCCGGCCTGGATCAGGTCGTCGACCTCCACGCTGGCTGGCAGACGTGCCGCCAGATGGTGGGCGATGCGGCGGACCAGATCCGAGTGCTGGGCAATGCACTCGTTGGCCGCGGTCCGCTGGACTTCTTTGTATTGTGCTGCGCCCTTCATACCGTCACCCCGCGTTGCTTGAGGATGCGTTCCAGGAAGAATTCGACCCCCCCACGCGGCTCGGTCGGGGCCTGCCAGCGGGCGGTGCGGCGCGCGATCTCGGTCAGCGCCAGGGCGGCCGGGCTGGACGGGTAGGCCTTCACCACCGGCTGCTGGCGCTGCACCGACAGGCGCAGCCAGTCATCCTGCGGCACGCAGCCCAGGTAGTTCAGCGAGACATCGGCGAGGAACTTCTCGCAGACGCGGCTCAGCTTTTCGTACAGCACGCGGCCTTCGTTCGGGTCGCGCACCATGTTGGCCACCACCTGGATCCGGTCCACGCCGCGCTCGCGCGAGAGGACCTTGATCAGCGCGTAGGCGTCGGTGATCGAGGCCGGCTCATCGCAGACCACCACCACGGTGTCCTGTGCGGCCTGGCAGAAGGTCAGCACGCCATCGGTGATGCCGGCGGCGGTATCCACGATCATGATGTCCAGCTCGCGCTCGAGCTCGGAGAACACGTTGACCAGGCCGACGTGCTCGGCCGGCTGCAGCTCGGCCATGTGGCGGCGACCGGAGGCGGCCGGGACCACCAGCACGCCGCCGGGGCCTTCCATGATCACTTCTTCAAGCGTGCAGCGCCCGGCGACGAGGTCGGCCAGGGTCACCTTCGGCTGCAGGCCGAGGATCACGTCGATGTTGGCCAGGCCGAGGTCGGCATCCAGCAGCAGCGTGCGCTTGCCCATGTCCGCCAGCGCCACGGCCAGATTGGCCGAAACGTTCGTTTTGCCCACGCCGCCCTTGCCGCCGGTGACGGCGATGGTGCGGACCGGGCCCAGCGGCTGGCTTCGGGTAGCCGACAACGGGAAGGTCTTGGTCAGCTTGGCGTACTCACGCGACGGCATGGTTCAACTCCGGGTTGCAGGGCATATCGGCCGCGCGGCGCAAATCTTCAAGGCGAAGTACAAGATTGGCCGCACTGGCACGGTGCAGGTCTTCAGGAACGTCCTGGCCATCGGTGACCCAGGTGATCGGCAGGCGGTGATCCACGGCCACCGACAGGGCGGTACCGAAGCGGCCGGTTTCGTCCAGCTTGCTCAGCACCACGCCCTGCGGGTTGGCGGCGCTGAAGCGGCGGACCACCTCGTCCATGTCGCCGAAGCTGGTGTTGGCCGGCAGCACCAGCAGGGTGCGGATCTGCTCGGCGGCACGCAGCCACTGCAGCTGGGCCGCCAGGGCGCGGTCGCGCGGGCCCAGGCCGGCGGTGTCGATCAGGACCAGCTTGTAGTCCTTCAGGCGTTCCAGCAGCTGGTTCAGATCGCTGCCGCTGCTGGCCTCGTGGACGGCGATGCCGAGCTGGCGGCCGAAGCCGTACAGCTGCTCGCGGGCGCCGATGCGGCCGGTATCGGTGGTGACCAGGGCGACATCGCGGGCGGCATGCGCCTCGGCGAAACGCGAGGCCAGCTTGGCGATGGTGGTGGTCTTGCCGGCGCCGGTGGGGCCGACCAGGGCGATCACGCCGCCGGCTTCCAGCGGATCGACCGGGGCGATCGGCAGCTTCTTGGAGAGCAGGCCGAGCATCAGGCCGCGACCACGGTGGGCTTCGGTATCCAGCGGAATCTGCATGGCCACGTCGCGGCTGATGCCGGCGTCGAAGCCGTATTCGTCCATCAGGTCCAGCGCGACGGCGCGCACCGGCGAGCCGCGCAGGCGCTCATCGGTGAAGCGGTGCATCTCGCGCTCGATGACATGGCGCATGCCGGCCACTTCATGGCGCAGCTGGCGGATTTCTTCGTCATCGCGCTGGATGACCGTCAGCTCCGGCACGCTGGCCACGACCGGTGCCGGTTCATTGGCGGCGGCGATGACGGTTTCGGCGATCGGCAGCGGGAGGGCCGGCGGCAGGGCAGCAGCGACGATCGGCAAGGGCGCGAGCGCAGCGGCGACCGGCAGCACGGTCTCGTCCGTCTCCTCCAGTGGCGGATCGATCACGAAGCGGGCGCGGTTGATCGGGGCGGGTGCGGCGATGGCCTCTACCGGTGCGGCAGGTGAGGCGGCGGCGGCCTGCTCGACGTTGAACGGCGCGAAGATCTGCTCCGGCAGCGACGGTTCATTGACGGCAGGGCTGACGCTGGCGCGGGCCAGGGTGGCAGCGAAACCGTCGCTGCCCGGCGGCGGCACGATTTCGTTGGCGGTATCCAGGGTGCGACCGGTCGCGCCGACGGCGGCGCGGGCCAGTGCGGCCACGGCCGAGGTGGTTGCGGCCACCGGCTCGGGCGTGGCGACCGGGGCCTTGCGGCGGGTCACCGCGGCAATCACGGCATCGGCGGCGCTGCGCGGGCGCGGTGCCGGCGGCGCGACATCCTTGCGGGCCGCTTCCAGCGCACGCTGCACGGCGCTTTCGTCGTAGTTGGCCGCCGCCACGATTTCGACACCTTCGGCGATCCGGCGGTTGGACAGGATCACTGCGTCCGGCCCGTGTTCCTTGCGCACCAGATTCATGGCCGAGCGCATATCGGAGGCGACGAAGCGTTTGATTTTCATGCTGTGGTACCGGGACTGGGGCGGCGGAGTGGTGGAAGGGAAACGCTGGTTGTCGGTGGTCTGCACGGTCAGGGAGTCCCTTTATTTCCTGCTGCGGTGAAATCGAATGAGGTGTCTGTTTTCTGTCGCGGTGCCGTCGGGTGTCCGGCTCAACTGATCGTGCCGACCAGCTTCAACCGTTTGTCCTCGGGCACCTCGCTGTAGGCGAGTACGGACAGCGAGGGGACGCTGTGGCGTACCAGCCGTGCCAGCGCGGCACGTACCGGGCCGGGCACCAGCACGACCGCCGGCTCGTTCTTCGCTTCCTGCTTGCCGACACATTCGGCCAGGCTTTGATGCAGTCGCTCGGCGAGTCCGGGTTCCAGCGCGGCGCCGTTGCCCTGTGTGGACTCCTGCAAGACGCGTTCCAGTTGCGGGTTGAGGGTGAAGACCGGCAGCTCCGGCGACATCCCGGCGATCTCCTGCACGATGAAACGGCCCAGCGCATTGCGCACGGCAGCGGTGAGCACGGCCGGGTCCTGGCTGGTCGGCGCGCTTTCCACCAGCGATTCAACGATCTTGCGCAGCTGGCGGATCGGAATGCGCTCGATCAGCAGGTTCTGCAGCACGCGCACCACGGCCGACAGCGGCAGCGACTTGGGTGTCAGATCTTCGACCAGCTTCGGCGCGCTCTTGGCCAGGTTGGCCAGCAACTGCTGCACTTCTTCATGGCCAAGCAGCTCCGGGGCGTGCTCGCGGATCAGGTGCGACAAATGGGTGGCGACCACGGTGGCCGGGTCGACCACGGTGTAGCCCATCGATTCGGCATTGGCACGCTGGTGTGGCTGGATCCAGGTCGCATCCAGCCCGAAGGCAGGATCCTTGCCGGCGATGCCCTCCAGCGTGCCCAGGGCGCTGCCCGGGTCCAACGCGAGTTCGCGGTCGGGGTGGATCTCGGCGGTGGCCACCGGCACGCCGTGGATCAGCAGGCGATACGCGGTGGCCGGCAGTTCCAGGTTGTCGCGGATATGCACGGAGGGAATCAGGAAGCCGATGTCGTGGGTGAGCTTGCGGCGCACGCCCTTGATCCGCGCCATCAGCTCGCCGCCCTGGTTTTTGTCCACCAGCGGAATCAACCGATAGCCGACTTCCAGGCCGAGTGGATCGACCGGGCGCAGTTCATCCCAGGTCAGCTCGGCGGTGGGCGAGGGCGCCGCGCCGGGCAGGCCGAGGGTATCGGGACGGTTGGCGGCGGGAGATTCGGCGGCGCGGGCTTCGGCCGTGCTCTTCTTCCAGGCCTTCCAGGCGATGAAGAAGAGGATCGCGGCCAGCGTCAAGAAGGCGACGTTGGGCATGCCCGGCACCAGGCCGACCACCGCCAGAATCGCGGCGGCGATCGTCAGCGCGCGGTACTGGCCGAACACCTGGCCCATCATGGCCTGGGCCATGTCCTGCGAGCGCGAGGCGCGGGTGACCAGCATGGCGACCGCCGAGGACACCAGCAGCGCCGGGAGCTGGGCGACCAGACCGTCACCGATGGAGAGCAGGGTGTAGGTCGCGGCGGCATCACCAAACGGCATGCCGTGCTGGAGCACGCCGACCGCCAGGCCACCGACCAGGTTGATGAACAGGATCAGGATGCCGGCGATCGCATCGCCGCGGATGAACTTGCTGGCACCGTCCATCGCACCGTAGAAGTCGGCTTCCTCGCGGACCTCCTCACGACGGGCCTTGGCCTCTTCACGCGTCAGCAAACCGGCGTTGAGATCGGCGTCGATCGCCATCTGCTTGCCGGGCATGGCATCGAGGATGAAGCGTGCGGTCACTTCGGAGACGCGCCCGGCACCCTTGGTGATCACCACGAAGTTGATGATGGTCAGGATCGCGAACACCACGATGCCGACCGCGTAGTTGCCGCCGATCACGAACTCACCGAACGAGGCGATCACCTTGCCGGCTGCTTCGTGGCCGTTCTGGCCATTGAGCAGGATCACGCGGGTGGAGGCCACGTTCAAGGCCAGCCGCAGCATCGTGGTGACCAGCAGCACGATCGGGAAGATGGTGAAGTCCAGCGGGCGCTTCACGTAGACCACCGCCAGCAGCACCATCAGCGAGATGGCGATGTTGAAGGTGAACAGCGCATCGAGCACCGGCGGTGCCAGCGGCACCACCACCATGGCCAGCAGGGCCAGCACGATCAGCGGGGCACCCAGCCCGTGGCGGATCATGTCCAGCGCGCGGCGCACGTTCATCCCGGCAGGTTGCGCGCTCATGGGCGGCCTCCCTTGCCGAATTCATCGATGTCGATGCTCGGTGCCGCCGGCATCGGGCCGGTCCCCCAACTGCGCAGCTGGTAGACGTAGGAGAGCACCTGGGCCACGGCCGAATACAGTCTCACGGGAATTTCCTTTCCAAGTTGACCTTCCCGATACAAGGCGCGTGCCAAAGGCGGGGCGGAGACGATGGCGACCTTGTTGCCGTCGGCCACTTCACGGATGCGCAGGGCGGTTTCATCCACGCCCAGGGCGACCACGGTAGGCGCGCCCATCTTTCCGCCTTCGTACTTCAGGGCGACCGCGTAGTGGGTGGGGTTGACCACCACGACATCGGCCGTGGGCACCGCTTCCATCATCCGGCGGTTGGACATCTGCTGCTGCAGCTGGCGGATACGGCCCTTGACCTCGGGGCTGCCCTCGCTTTCCTTCATTTCCCGGCGCAGCTCTTCACGGGTCATCTTCAGCTTGCGCATCCAGTTCCAGCGCTGGTACGGCGCATCGATGGCGGCCAGCAGCATCATCGCGCCGCCGGTGGCCAGCATCAGCTTCAGGGTGAAGCCCAGGCCCTGCACCATCGCCGCTTCCAGGGGCTGGTTGAGCAGGTCGCGCAGCGGCCGCACGCCGTGCCACACCACCAGCCCCGCCGCGGTGCCGACGAAGGCGATGCGCAGCAGCGACTTGGTGAACTCGGCGATCGCTTCAGGCCCGTAGAGGCGCTTCATGCCGGCCATCGGGCTGAGCCGCTTGAAATCGGGCATCAGCGACTTGTTCGACCAGCGCAGCCCGCCCATCACCACCGGCGACAGGAAACTGGCCAACAGGCAGATCACCACGAGCGGCCACATGCCCAGCAGCAGGCGCAGCAGCAGCTCGCCGAAGTGGCCGAACAGCGCCTGGGGATGCAGGCGCAGGCCCGGCTCGGGGCTGAGCGCGAACTGCATCCAGGTCTTGGCGTTGCGGGCGATGGTGCCGGAGAACGCCATCAGCGCCAGCACGCCGGCACCGAACACGGCCGCCGTCGCCAGCTCCCGCGAGCGCGGGATGTTGCCCTGTTCCCGGGCATCGCGCAGGCGTTTTTCGGTGGGTAATTCGGTCTTTTCGCCGGCTTGTTCGTTCTCGGACATCAGGGCACGACACGGGAGGAGATACCCGGGTCCGTGCAAGAACCGTTCCGTGACCAGCCGGTTACCGGGCCGGCATCACCCGGCCGAGGCCCCTGGCCGCGCCTGCGCCTTCCAGCCTGCCGCCACTTCCACCCGTGGGCGGGGCAGATCATGCAGCTGCATGAAGCGCTGGGCGTCTACCGGTCTGCCCAGCAGATAGCCCTGCAGGTAATCGCAGCCCAACCGTTCCAGGTAGGCGCGCTGACCGACGGTCTCGACCCCCTCGGCGACGATATCCATGTCCAGCGCATGCCCCAGGGCCACGATCGCCGAAACGATCACCACATCCTCGGAGCTGTTTTCCAGGTCGCGCACGAACGCATGGTCGATCTTGATCTCGGTGGCGGGCAGGCGCTTGAGATACAACAGGCTGGAGTAGCCGGTACCGAAGTCATCGATGGAGATGCCCACCCCCAACGCCGCCATGGCCTGCAACAGGGTCAGGCTGGCCTCGGTATCGCGCATCACCGTGTTTTCGGTGATCTCCAGGATCAGCCGGCGCGGCTCGATACGATGGGTCTGCAGCGCCTCGCGCACTTCCTTCAGCAGGTTGGGCGAGGCGAACTGGATCGGCGAGAGATTCACCGACACCGTCCAGCCGTCATGCCCGGCGTCGTGCCACACGCGCAGCTGGCGGCAGGCTTCATCCAGTGCCCAGCGCCCGATCTCGTTGATCACGCCACTGCGCTCGGCCAGCCGGATGAAACGGTCCGGCGGAATCAGGCCCTGTTGCGGATGCCGCCAGCGGATCAACGCTTCGGCGCCGCTGATGGATTGCCCGGCGACGCGGGTCTTGGGCTGGTAGTGCAGGAACAGCTGCTCGCTGCCGATGGCGCGGCGCAGGTCGGCCAGCAGCTGGAACTGCTGCTCGGCGCTGTCATTCATCCAGTCCGCAAACAGCACGTAGGCGTTGCGACCGGCTTCCTTGGCCTGGTACATCGCCGCATCGGCGAAGGCCATCAGCTGGCGCTCGCTGGCGGCGTGGTCCGGGCAGATCGCGATGCCGATGCTGGCGGTCACCTGCAGGTCGTGGCGCGGCAGCAGTGGCTCGTTGCCGACGGTCTGGATGAGCCGACTGGCCAGTGTCGCCACGTCCTCGTCGTTCTCGATCGGCACCACCAGCACGAACTCATCGCCGCCCAGCCGCGCCAGCATATCCGCCGGCCGCAGCAGCTTGCGGGTGCGGTCGGCGACGGCCACCAGCAGCGCATCGCCGGTCTGGTGGCCGTAGGCATCGTTGACCTGCTTGAAGCCGTCCAGATCCATGAACATGACCGCGAAGCGGCTGCCGCGCTGTTCGGCCTCGGCCAGGGCCTGCTCGATGCGCTGCTGCAGCAGCCGGCGGTTCGGCAGGCGGGTCAGGGGATCGTGCAGGGCGGCCTGGGTCAACTCCGCCTGCGCATCATCCAGCGAGCTGCTCAGGTCGGTATTGCGCAGCCGCAGCAGCTGCGCCTCCATGCGCTGGTCCAGCCAGGACACGATCAAGACCACCGCCAGGATGGCGATGGTCAGGGCAAGCACCACCAGTGCCAGCCATTGCGCCTGCAGGCCATCACCGGCCGCAGCACCGCAGATGCTGCCCGCCGGAAAGCGGGCGGCGGCCATGCCGGTGTAATGCATGCCCACGATCGCGGTGCCCAGCACCAGTGCAGGTGCGGCGCGGTCGCGCAGGCGCCGGTGGGTGCTGCGCAGGCGGAAGGCAATGAACAGGGCCGTCCACGAGGCCGCCACTGCGATCAGCAGCGACACCGCCACCCAGCCGGCGTGGTAGTCGATCCCGGGCTGCATGTACAGCGCGGCCATGCCCAGGTAATGCATCGAGGCGATGCCACTGCCCATCAGCACGGCGCCAAGCGCCAGGCGCCCGTGCGGCAGGGTCGGCTGCGAGACCAGCCAAAGCGCGAAGATGGAGGAGGCCATGGCGGCCAGCAGCGAGACGGTGGTCAGGCCAAGCGCATAGCCGAGCGGGATCGGCAACTGGAAGGCGAGCATGCCGATGAAGTGCATCGACCAGATGCCCAGCCCCATCGCGCAGCCGCCGCCGACCAACCACAACCAGGTGGTGCGGCGCGTGGTGGCGGTCGTCACCCGGCTGGACATATCCAGTGCGGTGAAGGAGGCCAGTACTGCGACGAGAAACGAAATCACCACCAACCACGGGGTATAGCTGCCGATCAGCATGGAAGACACTCTCCCTGGTCAACATCTGAGCGATACGACAGGACACCCGGCCATCACCGCAAAGACACGGTGAAGATTTTGTCATTGCGTTGCAAAGGCAGGTGCGGCCGAGCGGTCAAGACTACCGTCAGGCCCCCGGTGCCCCGCAAGTGGCGTTGGTGCCCCCAACCCATGGCGGCACGCGGTGTCCCGCCGCGTGTCCCGGGTCAGCGACTGACGCTGTCGGCGGCATCGAACGCCGCATCGAACAGGCGTTGTACGGGCGGGCCCATCTCACCGGCCAGCACGGTCAGCAGGAACAGCCCCAGCAACAGCGCGACCGGCAGGCCGAGCTGGATAGGGTTCAACGCAGGCGCTGCACGGGCCAGCACGCCGAAGGCCAGGTTGATCGCGAGCATCGCCACGGTCAGCGGCAGTGCCAGCGTGAGCGCGCCACGGAACACCTGCAGCAGGAAGGTCGGGGCGATGCTCAGGAATGCCTGCGGATCGGGCAGCGAGGTGCCGATCGGCAAGGCCTTGTAGCTGTCCATCAACAGCGAGATCAGCGCCAGGTGGCCGTTGACGGTGAAGAACAGCAGGCCGAACAGCAGATAGAACCACTGCCCGATCACGCCGGAACTGCCGCCGCGCAGCGGATCGCTCATCTGTGCAAAGGCCAGGCCGGTGCCCTGGGCGACCAGCTCGCCAGCCATGGCACCGGCCTCGAAGACCAGGCGCAGCACGAAGCCGATCGAGACACCGATCGCCAGTTCGCGGGCAATGGTCAGCACCGTAGCCGCATCGAAGCCGGTCCATTCGGGCACCGGCGGCAGCATCGGCGACAGCGCGATCGCCAATGCGCCGGCAAGCAGCACGCGGATCCGTGACGGCACCGCGCGCGTACCGATCAGCGGCATGGCCATCAGCATCGCGCCGATGCGCAGCATGGTCCACAGGATCGTGCCGATCATGCCGAAGGCCTGCAGGCCATCGGCGGCCATCTGGGTCGCGGAATCCACGGCGGCTGCCTCAGCCGATCAGATGTGGAATGCGCTGGAACAGCAGCGTGGTGTATTCGACCAGGTGGCCGATCAGCAGGCTGCCGAGGGCGAACAGCACCACGGTCAACGCCGCGGCCTTGGCGACGAAGGCGATGGTGGGTTCGTTGAGCTGGGTCGCGGCCTGGACCACGCCAACCACCACGCCGACGATCAGCACGGTGAGCAGCAGCGGGCCGGCAACCCACAGCACGGTGATCAGGCCACCACGCAGTTCGGTCAGGGCAAGTTCGGGCGTCATATCAGTCTCGGGTCCGTATCGATCAACAGGGCGGGGCGGTCAGACCGCATTGAAGCTGGCGGCCAACGTGCCCACCACCAGAACCCAGCCATCCACCAGCACGAACAACAGGATCTTGAACGGGGCGGAGACCAGCATCGGCGAGAGCATCATCATGCCCATCGACATCAGTACGCTGGCCACGACCAGATCGATGATCACGAACGGAATGAAGATCAGGAAGCCGATTTCGAAGGCGGTCTTTAGCTCGCTGGTGACGAACGAGGCGACCAGGATCGGGAACGGGATGGCATCCGGGCTGTCGTAGGTGCCGTGGCCGGCCATGCCGGCAAAGGTCATCAGATCGGTCTCGCGGATCTGCGCCAGCATGAAGGCGCGCAGCGGCTGGGTAGTCAGGGTCCAGGCGGTCTGGAAATCGATCTCGCCATTGAGGTACGGCGCCATGCCGCTGCCCCACGCCTTCTGCCACACCGGCAGCATCACCATCGCGGTGAGGAACAGCGCCAGGCCGAGCAGCACCTGGTTGGACGGGGTCTGGCCGGTGCCCAGCGCCTGGCGCAGCAGGCCCAGCACGATGATGATGCGGGTGAACGCGGTCAGCACCAGCAGCATCGACGGAATCAGGGTGATCGCCGTCATCAGCAGCAACGTCTGCAGCGGCAGGCTGACCGGCTGCCCGCCGATCTTGCCGACATTCACATCCGGCAGCGCCGGCACACCCGGTACGCCGGGTGCGGCCCAGGCCAGGGCCGGCAGCGCGCACAGCAGGGCAGTGAGCAACAGCGGCAGGTATCGGGTCCAGGAAGTACGGGGGCCACGCATGGTCAGGGTTCCTTGCGCAGCCGCTGTTGCAGCAGCTGGGCGAAATTCGGGAGGTGTTTGAAATCGGGAAGGCGCGCCGGCGTCGGGGCCGGCAGGGGTTCGGGCAGCTGATGCAACGTGTTGATGCCGCCGGCAGTGACACCCAGCAGCAGCTGGGTGCCATTGACCTCGACCACCACCACGCGCTCTTTCGCGCCGACGGTCAGGCTGGCGACCACGCGCAGCCCTTCGGCCGGGCGGAAGCCGCTGCCGGGCATGCGCTTGAGCAGCCAGCCCAGCCCGATGATCAACGCCAGCACGCCGAGCAGTGCCAGCACCGCACCGAACATGCCCGGTGCAGCGGCGGCATGCTGGCCGACCTTGACGGTCGAGGCGCCGGCCGCGATCAGCAGCCCGGCACTCAACGCAGTCTCCGGATCCGTTCGCTCGGGCTGACCACGTCGGTCAGGCGCACGCCGAAGCGGTCGTTGATCACCACCACCTCGCCATGGGCGATCAGGGTGCCGTTGACGAACACGTCCAGCGATTCGCCGGCACCGCGCTCCAGTTCCACCACCGAGCCCTGGTTGAGCTGCAGCAGGTTGCGGATCGGCAGGCGGGCGCGGCCCACTTCCAGCGACAGCGTCACTGGCACATCCAGGATCACATCCAGGTTGAGCTCGTCGCCGACCGTGGTGTCATCGGACTGCAGCTGGGTGAACTGCGCCGGTGCCGGCGCGTTGGATTCGATATCGTTCATTGCGGGTCTTCCTGCAGTACGGGAACGCGTGGGCGGGTGCCCGGGGGATGGGTGGCGGTGATCTTCACCGCGTTGAAGCCGTTGGCGACGCCGAACTCGCCGGTAAACACCGGCACGTTTTCCACGCACACCGGCACCTGCTTGGGCAGTTCGATGGGCAGCACGTCGCCGATCTTCAGCTTGGTCAGGTCGCGCAGGCTCATGCGCTTGGTGGCCAGGACGGTGGAGAGGGTGACCTCGGCGATGTTGAGTTGCTCGCGCAGCATCACGCCCCAGCTGGCGTCGCGGTCGTTGCGGTCGCTCTGGATGCCCGCGTCAAGCAGCTCGCGGATCGGTTCGAGCATCGAGTAGGGCAGGGTGACGTGGATGTCGCCGCCACCCCCGTCAAGCTCGACATGCAGGCGGCACACCACCACGTACTCGCGCGGCGTCACGATGTTGGCGAAGTGCGGATTGATCTCGGAGTTGATGTACTCCAGCTCCACATCCATCACCGGTGCCCAGGCTTCCTGAAGATCGGCGAAGGTCTGCTTGAGCAGCAGGTGGATCACGCGCATCTCGGTGGCGGTGAACTCGCGGCCTTCGATGCGGGTCGGGTAGCGCCCATCACCGCCGAAGAAGTTGTCCACGATCGCGAACACCAGCGTCGGCTCGAACACGATCAGCCCGGTCCCGCGCAGCGGCTTGAAGCGGATCAGGTTGAGGTTGGTCGGCACGTACAGCGAGTGCATGTAGTCGTTGAACTTGATCAGCTCGATGCCCCGCACGGAGAGCTCGGCCGAGCGGCGGATCAGGTTGAACAGGCCGATGCGCCACAGGCGCGCGAAGCGCTCGTTGACCATTTCCAGGGTCGGCATGCGGCCGCGGATGATGCGGTCCTGACTGGCGAAATCGTACGAGCGCGCCTCGCCGGGCGTGGGCGCATCGATGTCGGTCTCGACCGCACCGGAGTCCACGCCATGCAGCAGGGCATCGATCTCGTCCTGGGAAAGCAGGTCATTCATGGTCGCCCTTACTGGGTCACGAAACTGGTGAACAGCAATTCGTCGGCACCGGGCTTGCCGGTCTCGGCCTTGAGCAGCTTCTGCACTTCAGCCAGCGAACTGGCCTGCAGGCGCTCTTTGCCGGCGCGGTCGGCGATGTCGCTCGGCTCGACCTGGGAGAACAGCATCAGCAGCTTGGCGCGGATGGCCGGCGCATGCAGCTTGATCGCCTCCATCGCGGCCGGGTCGCGGCTCATCAGCTGCACTTCGACCTGCAGGTAGCGCGGGCCGTCGAAGCTGCTGTTGAGGTTGACCACGAACGGTGGCTCAAGGCCGAAGTACTGGGCCGGGGCAGGCACTGCGGATTTGCTGGCGGCCGGCTTGGCGGCCTTGTCATCGTGCTTGGACTGGGTGAAGTACCAGACCCCGCCGCCGGCGGCGCCAGCGGCGAGCACCGCGACCAGGGCGGTGACCAGGAGCGGACTGCGCGGCTTGGCGGTCTTGTCCTTGTCGGCGGATTTCTTGGTTTTATCGGCGGCTGCGGCCACGAGGGGAAGCTCCAGAGGATTGCTTCCTGCCTACATGCAAAGGTCGTGCCTGAATGCTGAAGATGACGCGTGTCGGGTTTCTGGCGGCGCGGTTGGGCCCGCGCCGCCGCGTGCGATCACGCGTAGGCGTCGACCAGGCCGCGCTGGCGGATCAACTGCGAAGGCGACAGCGTGGTGTCGGCCAGCGCCGGTTCTCCGTCGTCGCCGTTCATTCCGCCGCGGCCATCGCCACGTCCGCCATCGGGCGCGTTCTGCTCGTGGCCTACATCGGCATTGCCAAGCTGGAAGCCCTGCTCGCCAAGCAGGTCGCGCAGGCGCGGCAGGCTGCTTTCCAGTGCATGGCGCACGTCGGCGTGGGCGCTGGTGAAGGTCGCATGGACCTTGTCGCCGTCCAGCTGCAGGCGCACCTCGATCGGACCGAGGTCGTTCGGGGTGATCTTGATGTGGGCGTGGCCGATCTTCTGGTCCGCCAGCCAACCGACGCGCGCGCCGACGGCATCGTCGAAATCCTCACCCCCCAGGTGCGGGGTGGCGGTAGGCGAGCCGGTGAACAGGCTGGCCACCGTGGGCTTGGCCTCGGTCATGCCCTGCAGCGCATGCAGCAGCGGGCTGGCAGGGGCATCGGGGCCGTCGTTGGTGGCCGCGTTCAAGGCGTCCGTGAAAGTCTTGAGCAGCGGGGCATCGTCGGCCGGCGCGGCGTCGGTGGCCAAGGCGGGCAGGGCGATGCTGCCGTCGGTGGATGGCGCGGCGGCCAGCGCCGGGGTGGTGGCGTTGGCGTCCGGGGCTGCGGTGGCCAAGGCCGGCAGGGCCGCATTGGCGCCCGCGGCGGCGCCGGTCGCCACGGGTGTGACGGGTGTGACAGGCGTGGGCGCCGCTACCGGCAGGCCGTTCAATGCCAGCCCGGCCAGCCCCAGCGGCGGCCATGCGGCTTCGGTGTCGTCGGCCGGTTCGGCGGCCGGCTTCTCCGCCGTGGCCGGTGCTGTAGCAGTGGCATCGGTGGTGGCGACCTTGTCGTCGGCCTTCTTGGCGCCGGGCGTGGCCGGGCGCGTCGCTGCGTCCTTGTCCTGGCGGGCGGTGGTGGGCGTGGCGTTCCTGCCTGCGTCGCGGCTGCTGCCGGCGTTGCGCGGCGTGTCGTTGCGGGAGGCCTCGCTACCCGGCTTGAGCAGCGCGTCAAAGTCCCGACGGTCGTTGCCTTGGGTACTGTCCGGGCGCGGGCTGGACGCGCTGCCGCCCGCATTCTGTGCGGACGCGGCGCCGCCGAGCAGGGCGGGGGGCATCACGCGGTGCCTCCGTTCTCGCCCTCGTCGCGCTGCGCCTGGCGCGAGCGGCGGGCGCCGAGGTCGTCCATCTCGCGCTGGTCGCGGCGGT
This sequence comes from Stenotrophomonas sp. IS26, assembly GCF_054188265.1. Taxonomy (NCBI): domain Bacteria; kingdom Pseudomonadati; phylum Pseudomonadota; class Gammaproteobacteria; order Lysobacterales; family Lysobacteraceae; genus Stenotrophomonas; species Stenotrophomonas sp. IS26. The sequence continues at coordinate 63,158 of NZ_JBSZJV010000002.1, read as the reverse complement.
CGGTGACCACCTTCTCCTGCGCGCGGTAGCTGGCGGCGAGCTGTTCCAGCACCTGCTTGTCACGGCTGGCCAGCAACAGGCGGGCGCGCTCGGCGTCCACCTTCTCGCGGTTGTTGTCCACGGTCTGGCGCTGCTGGGCGACCGCACTGTCCAGGCGATCCAGGAAGGCGCGGCGGTTCATCAGCTGAGCCGGGCTGGTGGCCGACATCTGGGCGCCGGCGTACTCCTCGGCATAACGGCGCAGCTCATCCAGGCGCGACACATGTGTGTCGAGCGCACGCTGGCGCTCGGCCAGGTCGCGGGCGACCTCGTCTTCGTGGTCCTGGGCTCGTTTCAGCAAGGGGTCGAAGCGCTTGGATTGGATCATGGCTTAACTCTCTGGTTCCACCAGCCGCTTGAGGGCGGCCTGACTGTGCGGCAGGTCGGCGGCTTTGCCGACGTCCTGGCCGAGGAATTCAACAATGTCCGACCAGCGCTCCAGCGCCTCGTCGGTCGCCGGGTCGTTGCCGCGCTGATACGCACCGATCGCGATCAGGTCGCGGTTGGACGAATACGCCGAGACCAGCCGCTTGAGCTTGCGGATGCGAAGCCGCCACGGCTCGTCGGCGATTTCCGTGACCACGCGGCTGACCGAGGATTCCACGTCGATGGCCGGGTACAAACCGCTGTCGGCGACGCGGCGCGAGAGCAGGATGTGGCCGTCAAGAATCGCGCGTGCGGCATCGGCGATCGGATCCTGCGGATCATCGCCTTCGGTCAGCACGGTGTAGAACGCGGTGATCGAGCCGCGGCCCTTGGCACCGTTGCCGGCGCGCTCGACCAGGGCCGGCAGCTTGGCGAACACGGACGGCGGATAGCCGCGCGTGGTCGGCGGCTCACCGACCGACAGGCCGATTTCGCGCTGGGCCTGGGCGAAGCGGGTCAGCGAATCCATCAGCAGCAGGACGTTCAAGCCCTGGTCGCGGAACCACTCGGCGATCGCGGTCGCGCGGTAGGCACCGTGCAGGCGGGCCAAGGGCGGGCGGTCCGCCGGGCTGGCCACCACCACGGCGCGGCGCAGGCCTTCTTCGCCCAGCGTGCTTTCCACGAAATCGCGGACTTCGCGGCCACGTTCACCGATCAGGCCGACCACGATGACATCGGCGGCGGTGTAGCGGGTCATCATGCCCAGCAGGGTCGATTTACCGACACCGGAGCCTGCGAACAGGCCGACGCGCTGGCCACGGCCAATCGGCAGCAGGGCGTTGATCGCGCGCACGCCCACGTCCAGCGGCTGGGTGATCGGCTCGCGTGCGAGCGGGTTGATCGAGACGCCGGCCATGCCGACGGTACCTTCGGCGCGGATCGGGCCCTTGCCATCCAGCGGCACGCCGTCGCTGTCGATCACGCGCCCAAGCAGGCCTTCGCCCACTTCCACGCCGCCACGGCCGAGCGAGGGCACCACCCGCGCATTGGGCAGCAGGCCGTGCAGTTCGGCGCTGGGCATCAGGTAGGTGCGTTCGCCGGCGAAGCCGACCACTTCGGCATCGACCCAGCCACCGTCGGCCACTTCGACCTTGCAGCTGGCGCCCATCGGCGCTTCACAGCCGACTGCTTCCAGCGTCAGGCCGACCGCACGGCGCAGCACGCCTTCGCGGATCAGGCCGCGGCCATGGGCGGTGTCCGGGCGGATGTTGTCCAGCCGCGAAGCCAGCCGCAGGTTGCGTGCGGCAGTCCAATCGGCGGGCGGGGGCAGGGTCTCGGTGTTCATGGGGTGGTTCCGGCTTTGCGGATGACCGCATCCAGGGCGCCGCGCAGGCGAGCGTCGAGCGTGCCGTCGATGCGCACGGCCTCGGCATGCACGCGCAGGTCGCCGCGGCTCAGGCTCAGATCCGGCGTCAGGCGCTGGTTCGGGGCCAGGTTGAGCACCGGCGCCAGCGCAGCGATGTCGTCCGGATGCAGGCGGACTTCCACGTCGCGGCTCGCGCCACCGACGGCATCCAGGGCCTCGTTGACCAGCTGCGCCAGCAGTTCCGGTTCGGCCTCGTAGGCACGCCCGACCAGGTTGCCGGCCACCCGCACCGCCAGTTCGCCCAGTGCGGCGACCACCTCGTTCTCCAGCCGCACCAGTGGCCGGCTGAAGTTGTCCAGGATGCCTTCGATCTGGGCGATCAGCCGGCGCACTTCCGCCTGGCCCTGGGCCAGGCCTTCGGCGTGACCGTGATCAAAGCCGTCTTTCTCGGCGCTGTCCTGGATCGCCTGGATTTCTTCCAGGGTCGGCAGCTGCAGCAGCGGTTCCGGCTCGTGGTCCGGATCCGGTTCGGTGAGTTCGAACTGCTGTTCCGGCGGCGGCTCGGGCACCGCCAGCAGGTCCGGGGCAAGCCAGCGCACGGCGTTGTTCACAGCATGGCCTCCGCGTTGCCGCCAATAGTGACGGTGCCTTCATCGGCCATCCGCTTGACGATCGCCAGGATCTCGCGCTGCGCCACTTCCACATCGGACAGGCGCACCGGGCCGCGGGCCTCCATGTCTTCGAGCAGGATTTCAGCGGCACGCTGGGACATGTTGCGGGTGATCTTGTCGCGCACCTTGATGTCGGCGCCGCGCAGGGCCAGGCCGAGGCGCTCGCCGCTGACTTCGCGCAGCACCAGCTGCAGTTCGCGGTCGTCCAGGTCCACCAGATCGTCGAACACGAACATCAGGTCCTGGATGCGGCCGCTCAGCGGGGCGTCGATGCGGGCGATCTCACCGAGGATCGCCTGATCCTGGCCGCTGTCCATGAAGTTCAGGATATTGGCCGCACACTGCACGCCGCCCACGTTGGACGACTTCAGGTTCTGGTTGCCGGCGAACTGGCGCTCCATGATCTCGTTGAGCTCATTGAGCGCGTTCGGCGGAATGCCATCCAGCGTGGCGATACGCAGCAGCACGTCCACGCGGGTGCGTTCGGGCAGCAGCTTGAGCGCGTCGGCGGCCTGGTCGGTTTCCAGGTGCGCCATCACGATGGCGATGATCTGCGGGTGCTCGTTGCGCACCAGGTCGGCCACGGCACGCGGATCCATCCACTTCAGCGCGTCCAGGCCGGTGGTGTTGCGCCCCAGCAGGATGCGGTCGATCAGGCTGCCGGCTTTTTCGGTGCCCAGCGCCTGCACCAGCATGTTGCGGATGTAGTCGTCCGAGCCCACGCCCAGCGAGGTCTTGGAGCCCAGCTCGCTGCCGAACTGGTCCATGACCCGTTCGACCTGCTCGCGGGTGATGTCGGTCATGGTCGCCATGGCGATGCCGATCTTCTGGACTTCCTTGGGCTCCATGTGGCGCAGCACTTCGGCCGCATCCAGTTCACCCAGCGAAAGCAGCAGGACGGCGGCGCGCTGAACGCCGGTCAGCGGGGGAGGTGCATCAATCATTGGCCACCCAGCCCTTGACCACCTGGGCCACGCGCTTGGAATCGGTCTTTACAGCTTCACGCGCCATGCGCAGTCGTTCCTCGTAAGAGTCCACCGGCAGCGCCAGCGGTTCATGTCCGGCCGCGTGCAGGCGCTCGCTGCCGATCGCCGGCAGCCCTTCGCCATCGTCGACCAGCTGCACATCGGCACTATGGGGTTCCAGCTCGTCAGCGTTGGACTTGGGCTGGCCGGTGATCGAGCGCAGCGCCGGGCGCAGCACACCGAACACCAGGGCCAGCACCACGATCGCGCCGAGCAGCAGGCGCAATGCGTCCTGCACCTGCGGCAACTCCCACCACTTCGGCCCTTCGACCGGGGTGACTTCGCGCACGAACGGGGCATTCATGACCGAGACCGTGTCGCCACGCTCGGCATCGAAGCCGACCGCCTGCTTGACCAGCGCTTCGATGCGGGTCAGCTCGGCCGCCGAGAGGGCCTGGTCGGCCATCTTGCCGTTGGCACCGGCGCGCGGCACGTTGTCCACCAGTACCGCCACCGAGACGCGCTTGATGCGGCCGGCTGGCTGGCGGGTGTGCTGCAGGGTGCGGTCCAGCTCGTAGTTGCGGGTCGCGTTCTTGGAGGATTCCGTCGGCGCCTGCGCCGTGGCCGGCGCGGCGGCCGGGCCGGGCGGGGTATTGCTGGCCGCGCCGGGCACGCCCTGCGGACCGGGCACGTTGCTGCTGTTTTCGCTCATCTGCTCGCTGCGCAGCTTCTGCGGCTCGCCGTTGTAGAGCTCACGGGCTTCTTCCATCACCGAGAAGTCCATGTCCACGCTGACTTCCGGGTTGACGCGGCCGGGACCGGTCATCGGCTCGAGCAGCTCGCGGATGCGCTGGTTGAACGAGGTTTCCTGGCGGCGCACCTGCTCGAACTGCGCGGCGTTCATGGCTGCTTCGCTGTTCGGGTCGGAGACGCTGAGCATGCGCCCGCTCTGGTCGACCACGGTGACGCGCTCGGGCGCCAGGTCCGGAATGCTGGCCGCGACCATGTGCACGATCGCATCGATCTGGCCGCGTTCAAGCTGCTGGCCACCGCGCAGCTCCAGCACCACCGAGGCGCTGGCCACGTCACGCTGGCGGGTGAAGGCGCTGGGCTTGGGAATGGCCAGATGCACGCGCGAATCGCGGACCGGGCGCAGCGTGTTGATGGTGCGCGAGAGCTCGGTTTCCAGCGAGTGCTGGTAGCGGGCGTTTTCCATGAACTGGCTGACGCCGAAGCCGGGGTCACGCTCCATCAGTTCAAAGCCCAGGCGGCCGCTGTCGGTCAAGCCGGAGCCGGCCAGCTTCAGGCGGGCATCGTGCAGGTTCTTTTCCGGCACGGTGATGCCGCCGGTGGCGGGATCCAGCTGGAAGGGAATCTGTGCCGCGCGCAGCAGGTCGGTGGCCTCGGCCGTGGCCTTCTGGTCCAGCCCGGTGTACAGCGGCACCATGCCCGGCTTCTGCGACCAGAAGAACACGAACAGCCCTGCCGCCACGGCCACGGCGATCATCGCCATCAGGCCGAGCCGACGGGTGATCTGCAGGCTTTGCAGCCGGTCGAACCACTGCCCAGCCTTTTCGGTGTTCAGCGATTCTTTGGAGAGCGACAGGGCCATGCGTTTCTATCCTTACAGCGGCATGTTCATCACGTCCTGATAAGCCTGGACGAGACGGTTGCGGACTTCCACGGTGGCGCGGAAGGCGATCTGGGACTGCTGCGAGGCGACCATGACCTTGGCCAGGTCCGCACCGGGTTCACCCAGTTCGAAGGACTTGGCCAGGGCGCCGGATTTCTGTTGCGCATCGTTGACGCCGGCGATGGCGCCCCGCAGGGTTTCGGTGAAGCTGGGGCCCTGGATCTCCTGGGGGGACACCAGGCCCTGGATGGCATTGCTGCGCGGCACCTCCGTCAGCGGGCTGACGGTGGGCTGGCCCATCTGGGTCTGGAAGGTGCGGATCTGAGAAAGGATCGAGGTGACGGAGTGCGACATCTGGAACGTTCCGAAGCAGGGGTGGGTTACACGGGAATACGTTGCAAGTGCTGTGCCGAAACGGATGAGTGGTTCAGTTTTGTAAGGGGTGGCGCGCGTTTGCGTATTCAGCGGCGCCTGCAGGCGCGGCCGTGATGTTCGTGAGGCGCCGGGGAGCGGCCGAGCGGCGGTGTGACGCGCTGGCGTGCCGGAGAGTCGACGCCGGAAAACCGGCGGAGGTTGCGCGATACGTGCGAGCAGAACCACAAAAAAGCCCGGGACATGCCCGGGCGTCTGGTTTCCATGTGTTGATCGGCTCAGCCAGCCAGTTCGGTCTGGTCGCGTTCGATGCCGTACTTGCGCAGCTTTTCCACCAGGGTGGTGCGGCGCAGGCCGAGCAGCTGGGCGGCGTGGGCGACGACGCCCTGGGTGCGTTCCAGCGCTTCGTTGATCAGGTTCAACTCGATGTTGGCCATGTGGTTGCGCAGGTCCAGGCCATCGTCGGGCAGGGCCGGCGCGCGGCTGACGGGGCCGATGCCGCTGTCCAGGGCCGGGGTGCTCTGGGCGCCCGGGGTGTGGAAGGAGAAGCTGCGCAGGTCCAGGCGTTCGTCCGCCACGGCGGCTGGCGCAGCGACGGCCACCGGCGCGGCGGCAGCGAAGTCACCGCGGTAGCGGGCCGGCAGGTCCTGCACGCGCACGTTGCCGCTGGGGTGCAGCACGGCGAGGCGCTCGACCAGGTTGGTCAGCTCGCGCACGTTGCCGGGCCACTCGTAGGCGGCCAGGGCCTGCAGCGCTTCGCCGGTGAACCGCACTTCTCCACGCCCGGTACGGGCCAGCTGGCCGGCGATGGTGGTGACCAGTGCAGGCAGGTCTTCGCTGCGCTCGCGCAGGGCCGGCACATCGATCGGGAACACGTTGAGGCGATAGAACAGATCCTCGCGGAACTTGCCGTCGGCGATGCGCGATTCGAGATCGCGGTGGGTGGCGGCGATCACGCGCACGTTGCAGCGGATGGTCTGGTTGCCACCGACACGCTCGAAGCTGCGCTCCTGCAGCACGCGCAGCAGCTTGACCTGCATCGGCAGGCTCATGTCGCCGATTTCATCCAGCAGCAGGGTGCCGCCCTCGGCCATTTCGAAACGACCCTTGCGGGCGCTCAGTGCGCCGGTGAAGGCGCCCTTTTCGTGACCGAACAATTCGCTTTCCAGCAGGTCGGCCGGAATGGCACCGCAGTTGATTGCCACGAACGGGCCGTCGCGGCGCGGCGAGCGCTGGTGGATCGAGCGCGAGACCACTTCCTTGCCGGTGCCCGATTCGCCCAGCACCAGCACGGTGGTGTCGAACGCGGCGACCTGCTCGATCATCCGGCGCAGCTGGGTGACGGCCGCGCCATCGCCGGTTGGCCCCTGGTCCTGCACGGCGCCGGCCTGGTGCTCGGCATCCAGGCGCTTGAGGCTGGCACGGCGCAGCAGGCCTTCCATCTGCGCGTGGCGCAGCGGCGCTTCCAATGGCCACACATTGGCCTCGTGCAGGCCGAACTGCTGGGCGAAGGCAGTGGTGTCGCCGTCGATCAGCATCACCGGCGGGGGCAGGGCACCCTTGCCCAGCCAGGCAAACAGCGCGTCGCTGCGCTCGGAAGTGTCCAGCCCACCGATGATCGCGGCCATCCAGTCGTTCGGGCGGTGGCGGGTGATGTCGAAATCGTTGGCATCAGCCACCCAGCGCGGGTTGAAATCCATGAACTCCAGCAGGGCGACGGTGCGCTCGGCGCGGACGGCGTCGTTGTCCAGTACCAGGATGCGTGATTCGCTCATGATCCGTTCCCCTTCAGGCCTTCCAGGATCGGCATCACTTCCTGGATGTAGGACAGCTTGCTGACGAAGTTGTCGGCGCCGGCGCGCAGGGCATGCTCGCGGTGTTCGGCGTCATCGAAGTGGCTGGCGATGACGATGTACGGCGCGTCATCCTGGGATTTGATCAGGCGGGTCGCCTGCAGGCCGCCCATCTCCGGCATGGCCAGATCCATCAGCACCACCTTCGGGCGCAGCGACTCGGAGCGTTCGATCGCTTCCAGGCCATTGGCGGCGCTGCCGATCACATCGAGCCAATCGACCTTGCGGAAGTGGCGCATGGCGGCGTTGATGAAACCTTCGTGGTCGTCGACCAGCAGGACGGTGAGCTTGTTCATGTCTTCCATTTCCTTCAGCCCACCCGGGCCAGGAGGTGCGGGGTGCTGGCATGGCTGCGGCGGCGTTCGCGCGCCGGGGCGATGTCCAGTTGTTCGCGGTATTTTGCAACGGTACGGCGGGCGATGTTCACCCCTTGGCGCGAAAGCAGGCCGGCGATGGCTTCATCGGCGAGCGGGCGCGCCGCCGGTTCGGATTCGATGAGACGGCGCACCATGGCCTTGACGGCCTGGCCGGAGACGCTGGCACCTTCCAGGCGCACCGCGAAGAAGTGCTTCAGCTCCAGCGTGCCGCGCGGGGTCTGCAGGTACTTGCCGGTGGTGATGCGCGAAACGGTGGACTCGTGCATGCCGATCTCGTCGGCCACTTCCTTCAGGGTGAGCGGCGCCATGGCTTCTTCGCCACGGGTCAGGAAGCCGGCCTGGCGTTCGATGATCACGCGCGCCGTGCGCAGCAGGGTGTCGTAACGCATCGACAGGCCGCGGGTCAGCCAGCGCGCTTCCTGCAGCATGTCGCGCAGTGGCTGTGCAGCTTCGCTGGTCTCGGCCAGGGCCTGTTCGTACTGCGGGTTGATGCTGAGGCGGCGGCTGGTGGCCGGATTCAGCGCGACGCGCCACTGGCCATCGGCATGCCAGGCGACCACGTCCGGAATCACCACGCCGTTGCTGTCCGGCAGCAGGCTCTCGCCCGGGCGCGGCTGCAGCGACAGGATCAGCCGGACGGCCTCATGGATGTCGGCGACTTCGGCGTCCAGCTGCTGGGCCAGGGCCGGGTAATCGTGTGCGGCCAGCGCGGTCAGGCCGTCGTCGAGCACACGCTGGGCGAGGTGGCGGGCCGGCACGCGGCCGGGCAGGGCGCGCAGCTGCACGCTCAGGCATTCGTACAGGTCCTGCGCGGCCAGGCCGATTGGATCGCCGTGCAGGATCTGCTGGCGGACCGCTTCCACACCGGCAGCGTCCACATCGCAGCGCGCACTGGCGAGCAGGGTCAGCTGGGCAAGCGGGGCATCCAGATAGCCGGCGTCGTCGCAGTGCTCCAGCCAGAAACCGGCCACGGTCAGTTCGCGGTCATCCAGCTCCATCGCCAGGCGCTGCAGGGCACGCAGCTGCGGATCGGAGGATTCCCCGGCCGCCACGCGCTGCATGCGGTCATCGTCACCGTCCTGCCAACCGGCACCGGCCACATCCCACATAGTGCTTTCGGGCAGTTCGTCGAAGGCGGCCACGTCCTGGGTGGTGGTGGCTTCGGCAGTCTCGGCGGCCGCCGGCTCCGGGGCTTCTTCAATCTCGAGCAGCGGGTTGGTCTCAAGCGCGCGGCGGATTTCCAGCTCCAGCTGCATGCCGTCGAGCTGGAGCAGCCGGATCGACTGCAGCAGTTGCGGGGTGAGGTGAAGCTGCTGACCCATCTGGGTCGACATGGAGGCTTTCAAAGTGATGTCCCGTTCGCACCGACTCCCCGGTGCGTTATGGAACACATCTTGCTTCTCTTCCCGTACGCCGGGAATCAGGGGGTTCCTGAGTCGGGTCGTCAAATCCCTGACAGTGTGTAGGGGGAACCCCTACATCGGCGCGGTATTTTGACGGGTGTCCGGGGGCGAGACCTTGTCCTTCCGTGCCCACCCGTCGGGTCGGGCTTCAAAATCCGTCGCCATGCGCGGCGGGCAAGGCCTGTGTGCCGGAGAACCGGCGCAGATCACTCCAGCTCGTGCTGGTGACGGGCGGCGAGCAGCACCAGATCATTGGCACGGCGGCAGCCCAGCGACTCCATCATGCGGGCGCGATGGGTCTCCACCGTCTTGACGCTGATGCCCAGGTCCGCGGCGATTTCCTTGTTGCTCTCGCCCTTGCCGATCTGGCGCAGGATCTCGCGCTGGCGCGGCGAGAGGGCTGCCACGCCCACCGGCTTTTCCCTGCCCAGCATCGGGGCAAGCATCTTGGCCGAGATCTGCGGGCTCAGGAACACCTGGCCGGCATGCGCGGCGCGCAGCGCCAGTTCGAGCTCCTGCGGGGCGGCATCCTTGACCACGAAACCGACCGCGCCCCGGTCCAGCGCATCACGCACGTGCACCGCGTCGTCGTGCATGGTCATCATCACCACGCGCGAGCCGGGCGTACGCAGCAGGATGTCGCTCAGGGCTTCCAGGCCGGTGCGGCCCGGCAGGGACAGGTCCATCAGGACGACGTCCGGGGAATGCTGCACGCTCAGTTGCAGCGCCTGTTCGGCGTTGCTGGCCTCGGCGATGACCTCGACGTCGGCAAAGCCCTGCAGCAGGCGGCTGAGGCCGGCACGGACCAGGGTGTGATCATCGACGATGAGAACGCGCACAGGCTGCTAGGGGAGCGGGGAGGCCGTCACCTTAACGGAGTGAAGGCCCACCGCCAAGCCGAATGCGTCACAGTCGCGAGCGTAGGGTCAGCGCAATCGTCGTGCTTCGGCGATCTGGCGGCGGTGCAGGCGGAACAGATGCCGCTCCAGGGCCATCTCCAGCGCATCGCTGAGCCCTTCAAAACGCAGCCACAGGTAATGCGCGCCGGCGCCATTGGCGGCCTCGGCCACGATCACCACGGGCAGGTCGATGTGGTCGGGCAGCCAGTCGCAGGGCTGCAGGCGGATCACGCCCATGCTGCCCGGTGCGGCGCCACTGCGCGCGCCCTGTTCCAGGCGGATGCCACGGCGCGACCAGCGCAGGGGGCGCAGCGGCAGGTCCTGGCTGCTTTGCCGCACCAGCCGGCCCAGCAGCACCATGACCAGATCCAGCTTGGCCTCCAGCCGCTGCACCTGCAGCGTGGCATCGCTGCGGTCGTCATGGCCGTCGTCGCCGCGGGCGTCTTCAACCAGCGCCACACTGCGCAGCAGGGTTTCGGCGGTGCCGGGGCGGATCACCGCGCTGCCGATGCGGTATTCGGCCGGCAGCGCCAGTTCGCAGCTCAGCGTCTCATCGAACAGCTCGCTTTCGGCCGGGTGATGGATGGCGCTGGTGCGAAGCTCGGTCATGACAGGGATTCTGCGGTCAGGTACGCCTGCGCGGCGCGAAGGGACTGGTGGCCGTTGTGGATGTGCCGGCTGGCCTCTTCGCGCTGCCGCATCATGAACAGCATGATGCGCTGCTGGCGTGCCTGCAGCGAGGACAGGCCAGGAACATCGAAGCCGGCAGAGGGGCCGGCCAGGTAGTCACGCTGGGCCGCGTCGAGTGCATCCAGCTGCAGACCCGCTTCGTCGAAGTTCTCGGCGTGCAGCGCGGTTTCCAGCGCATCCAGACGGGCGTTCAGCGCGCCAAGCGAGGTCACGGGGCGACCTGCGCGGTCTGGCGCTGCTGTTGCGGGATGGCATTCCAGGCCGCATCGATCTCGCCCAGCAGTTCAAGGGCTTCGGACAATGCGGCCGGATCGTTGTGCAGATTGGCTTCGGTCAACCGTTGCATCACGTAGTCATACAGCGAGGACAGGTTGCCGGCGATTTCGCCGCCGGCCTCATGGTCCAGCGAGCCATTGAGGTGGCCGACGATCGCGCAGACCTCGCCGATCGCCTTGCCTTTGCGTGCCTGGTCGCCGCGTTCCATGCAGGCCAGGGCGAGCCGAAGGCGTTCGCAGGCACCGGCCAGCAGCAACGCGACCAGCTTGTGCGGGTCGGCATCGGTAACCGAACTCTGCACGCCGACCTTGCGGTACTGCTCGGTGAATTGACGGTTGGAACCGTACATCAATCATGTCTCCTTCATGCGGGGCCGCGAGGTTCGCGACATCGTCGGCACCGGGTGGAGCCTGCGGGGTGTCCTGCCAGTGATATCGGCCGCGAACCGGTTCAACTTGAGTCCGCGGCCGGCATGCATCAGCCGCTGAGCTGGGAGAGCTGCGAGGTGAGGCTGCTCATGGTCTGGCTCATCTTGCTCATCAGGGCATCGAGCGCGAGGAACTGCTTTTTGTAACGTTCGGACACGCCTTCCATGCGGACATCCAGCGCCTTGCGGCGCTTGTCGATATCGGTCAGCGTGGTGTTGATGCTCTTGGTGCGCGAAACGAACGCGCCTTCCTTGCCGACGGTGGTGCTGACGTAGCCATCCACCATCGCAAACAACTTCGCTGCCGCACCGTCATCGCCGGTGAACGCCTCACGCACGGCGCCGCCCTGGTTGACCAGGGCCGCGTCGAACTTTGCGGTATCCAGCACCAGGCTGCCATCAGCGTTGGGATAGGCACGGGTCTGCAGACCGATCTTCTTGGGATCCAGGCCGGCGGCCGAGAGGTCCTTGAGAATGCCGCCCATCATGCTGCGCAGCTGGCTGGAGGCGCCGCGCATCTGCGCATCGCCGGTCAGCGAGGAGGGCTCCTTGTTCTCGATGTCGTACTTGGTCGCGGTGTTGATTGCCGCAATGGCCCCGTTGTACGCCGTGACGAAGTCCTGCATCACCTTGCGCGCCGCGGCGACGTCGGTGGTGATGGTGACGGTGCTTTCGCCTTCCTTCTTCAGGTTCAGGGTGAGGCCGGGCACCACGTCAGTGACGGTGTTTTCGCTGCTGGTGATGGCCACGCCGTCGATGGTCAGCTTGGCGTCTGCGGCCGGTGTACGCTCCTTCAGGCTGACAGCGAGGTCGGCCAGCTTGGTATTGCCTGGTGCGGCAGTCAACGTGATGGCGTTGGCGACGCCCGACTTCTCCTGCGAGAGGGACAGAATCTGGTTATCGCCCGACGCGATGAGCGTGGCCTGTACGCCCGAGGCGCGGCCGGCTTTTTCGATCTTCGTCCGGATCGAGCTGAGCGTGTCGTCGGCTTCGACGTTGATGTCCAGCGTCTTCTGCTTGTCGCCGACGCCCACGGTCAGCGTCAGGGTTCCGGCGCCGAAGGTGTCTGTCTTCGGTATCGCGGTTTCCGAAATCAGCTTGTGTGCGGTAGCAAGCTTTTCCACATTGATCAGGTGCGTGCCAGCCGCAGCGGAGTTGGTGCCGCTGACCGTCAAGATCTCGTCGGTACCGGCTTTGCTGGCCGTGAACGTGCGTGCGTCGAACGCCGTATTGGCCTTCAGTGCCTTCAGTGCCGTATTCAGCGTGTCGAACGCGGATTTGACCGTGCCGATTGCCGAGAGCTGCATCTTGGCCTTGGACTGCTGCAGGTTCAGTGCGTTGTCCGCCGGCTTGCGATCCGCTGCCACCAGGCTGCTGACCATGCCGGAAATATCCAGTCCTGAACCGATGCCGCCGTAACCGAAGTCCGCCACGTTGTATCTCCTGTTTGTAGCCGCTGCCGTGAAGTCGCAGGGCGATGCCATCAACGAAAGTAGCGGCCGTAGCCGCCGGGTCTTTAGAACCACGTTGATGCAGGAGTTGTGCCAGCCAGGGCAGGGGCGGGTTTGGCACGCCGGTTGCAGGAGCCCTGGGGCAGGGGCGGCGGTCCGCGCCCTTGATAGGTGGTCTGTAAAAAACCCTCCTCCAATGCAGAGGAGGGGTCAGGCTACTGAAAAGCGGGGGGAGACGAAGCCACCCGGGGTGTTCAGTCAAACAAACAGCGCTGATAACAGTTCTGCCGCAGGGGCGGGCCATGGCCACGACGATGTGGCGACCGGGAGAGAGTCCGGTCCATGGCCATGGCCCGTTCCTGCGCGTGCTTTGCGATGCCGCGGGTTGCCCGCGCCGCCGGCCGGAGCCGGCGGCGGGACGATGCAGCCGTGGATCAGCGCAGCAGGCTGAGCACGTTCTGCGGCACCTGGTTGGCCTGGGCCAGCATGGCCGTACCGGCCTGCTGCAGGATCTGGGTGCGGGTCAGCTCTGCGGTTTCCTTGGCGAAATCCGTGTCCTTGATGCGGCTACGCGACGCGGACAGGTTTTCGGTCGAGGTCTGCAGGTTGGCCACCACCGAGGTGAAGCGGTTCTGGATGGCGCCGAGGTCTGCACGGGTGCTGTTGATGGCACCCAATGCCTTGTCGACGATTTCCAGAGCCTGCTGTGCCCCAACGACGGTATCAACGCGCAGGTCTGAAAGGTGCGAAGCGGCGGTGCCTTCCGCAACCTGGGCGATGTTGGCATCAGCAACAACGCCGGACACCTTCAGCTTTGCCACGTCGACGTCTGCCTTTACGGACGACAAGGTGATCTTGCCGGCGACGACATTGCCCGTTGTTTCATCCACGCTTGCAGCCGCGTGCAGACCCGTTTCGCCGATTTTCGCGTTGATTGCGGCGGAGATCGACTTGACAGCGTTCTCTTTCGTCGATGCCAGAGCCGCAGCAACGTCCGCCGCGTCCGCGGTCGCAGCTTTGACGACGTCAAAGCTGATGTCGCCCAGCTTGACGTCACCTACGGTCGCGCCTGCAATCTTGCCCGTTCCCAGGCTTGCGTCTGCGTCGGCAAGGGTGATCGTGCCAGCCGTCGCGAACGTGGTTGTGCCCAGTGAGTCGGACTTTGCATTGATCACCTTATCGATGGCGATTGCTTGTCCTGCATTGGCACCGACCTGGAACAACTGGCTGGAGAACGATCCGTCAAGCAGCTTGGTGCCGTTGAAGTCAGACTGCTTGGCAACGCGGTCGATTTCGCTGACCAGCTGCGTCACTTCTGCCTGCAGCGCCTTGCGGTCGCTGGCGGAGTTGGTGGCGTTGGACGACTGCACGGCCAGTTCACGGACGCGCTGCAGGTTGTTGCCGATTTCGCTCAGCGAACCTTCGGCGACCTGGGCCAGCGAAATGCCGTCGTTGGCATTGCGGATGGCTACATCGGTACCACGGATCTGGGTGCCGAAACGCTCGGAGATCGCCAGGCCGGCGGCGTCGTCCTTGGCGCTGTTGATGCGCGAACCCGACGACAGGCGCTGGATGGTGGTGGCCAGGGAGCTGCCGCTGGTACTCAGGTTGCGCTGAGCATTCAACGACATCGTGTTGGTGTTGATGACTTGTGCCATGGTGGTTTCCTTTGGCGGTGGATCGTGAATCGATCGTTACACCTGCGGCGAATCTCTCGGCGCAGGTGTTTGGAGTGCGGCTTAGCGCAGCAGGCTGAGCACGTTCTGCGGCACCTGGTTGGCCTGGGCCAGCATGGCCGTACCGGCCTGCTGCAGGATCTGGGTGCGGGTCAGCTCTGCGGTTTCCTTGGCGAAATCCGTGTCCTTGATGCGGCTACGCGACGCGGACAGGTTTTCGGTCGAGGTCTGCAGGTTGGCCACCACCGAGGTAAAGCGGTTCTGGATGGCGCCGAGGTCAGCGCGGGTGCTGTTGATCGAGCCCAGTGCACTGTCAACGATCTCGAGAGCCTGCTGGGCACCGGCAACGGTGTCGATTTTGAGATCGGACAGGTGCGATGCGGCGGTCCCATTGGCGGCATCTGTATTCAGAGTCAGGCCGTCGGGCGTGGTGGCACCAGCTGTCACAGCGATGTCAGTCGCTTTGTTGTCCGCCTTGACTGAGGTGAGGGTAATCGACCCTGCGGTTACAGCTCCAGTTGCCTCATCAACTGTCGGCGCGGCATGCAGGCCGGTCTCACCGATTTTGCTATTGATAGCTGCCGTGATCGCCTTGACAGCGTTGGCTGCGTTCGACGCCTGGATGGTGGCATCACCGGCCGGGTCAACAAAATCGAACTTAACTTCACCAAGGTCAATCTTTCCGACCTTCATTGATGCAATCGTTCCGCTGTCCAGCGTGGCGCCGTCCACCTTAAGGGTGCCGCCGGTAGCGAAGGTCGTTCCTCCCAAAGCGTTCGCCTTGGCGTCCACCACCTTATCGATGGCAATGGCCTGACCAGCATTGGCGCCGACCTGGAACAGCTGGCTGGAGAACGAACCGTCGAGCAGCTTGGTGCCGTTGAAGTCCGACTGCTTGGCCACGCGGTCGATTTCGCTGACCAGCTGGGTGACTTCTGCCTGCAGGGCCTTGCGGTCGCTGGCGGAATTGGTGGCGTTGGACGACTGCACGGCCAGTTCACGGACGCGCTGCAGGTTGTTGCCGATTTCGCTCAGCGAACCTTCGGCGACCTGGGCCAGCGAGATGCCGTCGTTGGCATTGCGGATGGCCACATCGGTGCCGCGGATCTGGGTGCCGAAACGCTCGGAGATCGCCAGACCAGCCGCGTCGTCCTTGGCGCTGTTGATGCGCGAACCCGACGACAGGCGCTGGATGGTGGTGGCCAGGGAGCTGCCGCTGGTGCTCAGGTTACGCTGAGCATTCAACGACATCGTGTTGGTGTTGATGACTTGTGCCATGAGGAAGGGTCCTTGAGCAGTTGCACGTGAGTTGGGTTAGCCGCCCCTGACGTGCTTCAGGGGCGTCGCATGTCAGCGCTGCAACAGGCTGAGCACGTTCTGGGGAACCTGGTTGGCCTGGGCCAGCATGGCGGTGCCGGCCTGCTGCAGGATCTGGGTACGGGTCAGTTCCGCGGTTTCCTTGGCGAAATCGGTGTCGCGGATGCGGCTCCGCGAGGCCGACAGATTTTCCGAGGAGGTCTGCAGGTTGGCCACCACCGAGGTGAAGCGGTTCTGGATGGCGCCGAGGTCGGCGCGGACGCTGTTGACGGATTCCAGCGCCTTGTCGACGATTTCCAGAGCCTGCTGGGCGCCGGCAACGGTGTCGATCTTGATGTCAGAGACATGCGACGGACCGCCACCCGCGGCAGGCGTGTTCAAGGCGGCGGGAGGCGTCCCAGCGGAAGTAACGGCCACGTCGGCCACCTTGTTGTCTGCCTTGATCGAGGTCAGGGTAATGACACCAGGAGTGGCAACACCCGCCGCGTCGGTCTGTTGTGCAGCATGCAGACCGGTTTCACTCAACTTGCCGTTGATGGCCGCCATCATGGCCTTGGTGGCGTTTTCCTGATTCTTGGTCGCGGTCGCCGCTTGTTCCGCCGTGGTGCCGGCGGGGACGGTGTAGTCGAACTCGACATCGCCGATGCTGATCTCACCCACCATCACGCCTTCGATCTTTCCCGCTGCAGTGGTAACTGCTGCCGCGTTGAGCGTGATGCTGCCGGCGTCGACGAAGGTGGTGGCGCCCAAAGAGGTCGCCTTTGCATCCACGACGCTGTTGATCGCGATCGCCTGACCCGCATTCGCACCTACCTGGAACAGCTGGCTGGTGAAACTGCCGTCCAGCAGCTTGGTGCCGTTGAAGTCGGACTGCTTGGCGACGCGGTCGATTTCGCTGACCAGCTGGGTCACTTCGGCCTGCAGTGCCTTGCGGTCGCTGGCCGAGTTGGTGGCGTTGGAGGCCTGCACAGCCAGTTCACGGACGCGCTGCAGGTTGTTGCCGATCTCGCTCAGCGAACCTTCCGCGACCTGGGCCAGCGAGATGCCGTCATTGGCGTTGCGGATCGCGACATCGGTGCCGCGGATCTGGGTGCCGAAGCGCTCGGAGATTGCCAGGCCGGCGGCGTCGTCTTTTGCGCTGTTGATGCGCAGGCCCGACGACAGGCGCTGGATGGTGGTAGCGAGCGAGCTGCCGCTGGTGCTCAGGTTGCGCTGAGCGTTGAGCGACATCGTATTGGTGTTGATTACCTGTGCCATGGGTCGTCTCCCTTATTGGAATCCCGGTGGTGAATGGAACGAAGCGCCGCCGTTTTTTTGTTTTTGGCTGTGTGCTTCGCTGTTGCCAAATCAATAACGGCGCTTTGTCAACAACCTTTAGGCGGAGATTCACGCGGATCTGCAGGGGAGGCGGAGGCGGCCCGATTTCACGCCCCAAAACGAAAAAGGCCGCGATGCTCAAAGCATCGCGGCCTTCAGGCCAACCCGGGTTGCAGAGGGGTCAGCGGATCATGTTGAACAGCGACATCGACTGCATCTGCGAGAACAGCGTCTGGGCCGCCTGCAGGGCGGTCTTCTCCAGCTGATACTGGCTCAGTGCATCGGCGTAGTCCAGGTCGCGCATCTGCGAGAGGGTGGTCTTGAGCGTGACGACGTTCGATTCCCGCATGTCCGAGGCGTTGTCCAGCGCCTTGAGCTGGGCGCCGCCGGCGGCGCGGGAGTCGATCATCCGCTCCGAGGCGCGGGCCACGTCGCGCAGGCCGCTCTGCAGCAGGTTCTGCTGGGCTGCCTGCTGGGCGGGGGTACCGGTATCCATCTTCAGTGCGCCGATCAGCGAATCCAGGGTGCCGAAGATGTCGCGGCTGGACGCGGGGCTGACCTCGACGATATCGCCCGCGGCGGGCGCACCTTCGATATGAAGGCGCACGCCGTTGACCACCAGGTCGTCGCCGGTCTTGAGCGTGCCGCTGGACACCACGGCGCCACCGGCATCCAGCAGGTCATAGCTGTCGGCGCCAGTGAAGCGCACGCTGAAGCCTTCTCCATTCCAGCTGCCGTCGCTGTCGCGGGTGATGTTGGTCAGCACGGCGCTGCCGGTATTGCCGGGGCTGGCCTTGCCATCCACATGCCCGTCGCCGGTGACGATGCGCATGAAGATCTCGCTGCCGGGCAGGGCGTCCTTCACGTAGGTGTCCGGGCCAACCTCTACCTCGCGCTGGTTCTGGTCGCCGTTGTAGACGATGCGGCCATCCACCTGGCTGAAGGGCGGGCTGCCGTCATCCGTACCACCGAAGAGATAGCGGCCGGTACCGTCGGTACTGTTGGCCACCGCGAGCAGATTGCCGCGGATCGCCTCGATTTCCGTGACCATCGATTGCTTGTCGGCGGCGGCCAGGCCCGGGTTGTTGGCGTAGATGGTCAACTCGGTGATGCGGCCCATCATGTCGCCCACCTGGGCCAGCGCGTTTTCCTGCAGCCCCAGCCGGTTCTGCACGTTGCCGGCGTTGAGCTGCATGCGGTCCAGCGAGGCCAGGGTGCGGTCCAGGCCGACCGCGCTGCCGGCCGAGACCGGATCGTCCTTGGCCGACACGATCTTGCTGCCGGTGGCGATCTGGCGCTCCAGATGGTTCATCTTCGCCTGCGAGGCGAGCATCAGGGACACCGACTGATTGAACATCATCCCGGTGGAAATGCGGTTGTTCATCGCGAGACGGCTCCGAGGATGGTCTGGAACATGTTGTCGGCAGTGGAGATCAGCTGCGAGGCGGCCTGGTAGGCCTGCTGCAGGCGGAGCATGTCCGAGGCCTCCTCATCCAGGTTTACGCCGGAGATCGAGTCGCGCGCGGCCTGGGCCTGGTCGGTGATCACCTGTTGCGCCATCAGCGAGTACTCCGCAGAGCGTGCGGCCGCGCCGACCTGGGTGGTCAGGCCGCCGAGCGCGCCGCTGAGCGTGACCGTGCCCGCATTGAAGGTCTTGGCCTGCTCGACCTTGGCCAGCAGCAGGGCATTGCTGTTGTCCGAGGAACCGGCCGGGGTCGGCCCGATGTTGAAGGTGTCGCCGGTCTTGGGCGCGCCGTCGAGGACAAAGCTCCAGCCGTTGGCGGTGATGGTCTGGCCGGCGGTGTAGGTGCTGGGGGGGCCGCCATCGATGGTGTATTCGGTGGCACTGATGAACACGATCGCCGCCGGATTACGCAGGGCGGCGTTGTCCGGGTCGGTCACCTTGACCCCGGTGAGCTTGCCGGTGCCGGTGTTCGCCATCGCGGCGGTGCCCTTGATCGGGGCGGCGGCGGCGATGCGCGAGGTATCGGTGATCGCCACGGCCATGCTGCCGGCCACGCCTGCGGTGGGCTGCAGCAGGAAGCGGTCGTCCTTGGCCGGCGTGCCGCTCATGACCAGCGCTACGCCGTTGAGTACCAGCGGGTCGGCTGCGGTGCCGGCGCCGGTCATCGGGATGGCGGCGCCGGTGTCGGCGCGGGTGGCCTGCCACTGGGTGCCATCGAACTTCATCACGATGTTCTGGCCGTCCAGCTTGGAGAGGTCGCCGAAGCTGGCGCTCATGCTGGCGGTGCCGGCGTTGGCGCTGTTGGCGGTGATGCGTGGGTTGCCGATGGTGAAGAAGTCACCGCCCATGTTGCCGTACAGATCCGCGCCCTGGCGGTGGACGTCGTTGAAGCTGCTGGCCATGCCGATCGCCAGCTTGCCCAGTTCGGCCTGGGCCGGGGTCAGCACGGTGTCGCGGAACTCCAGCAGGCCACCGATCTGGCCACCGAGCGTCTTGCCCTCGATGGTGATCTTCTGGCCCTGGCTTTCCAGCGCCAGCTGCAGCCGCTCGGGCTGATAGGGATCGGTGACGGTGGTGACCTTGGAGGCCGTGGTGCCGACCACCAGCGCCTGGCCGCCGGCGGTGTAGACGTTCATCAGCCCGCCGTCCTGCATCACCGCGGTGCCGCCGGTGTAGCCGACCAGATTGGCGATCAGCTGGTCGCGGCGGTCGAGCAGATCCGGCGCGGCGGTCGCGGCATTGCCGCCGATCGACCCATTGAGCTGGGCAATCTCCTGGGCCAACCGGTTGATCTCGGTGGCGCCGGCGATCAGACCGTTGTTGACCTCGCCATTGAGGTTGTTGAGCTGGGTGTTGAGCTGCTGGAAGCGGTTGGCCAGGGTCTTGCCGCTGTCCAGCATGTTCTGCCGGTCGGCACTGCCGGAGGCATTGGAGGACAGCCCGCTGACCGAATCGAAGAAGTTGGACCACACCCCGGCGACGTTGGTCGCGGTGTCGGAGAACATCGCATCCACGCGATCGGCCATGGTCGAGAGCTGCTTCAGGCGCGCCAGTTCACCGCTGCCATCGAGCAGCCGCGAGATCGCCAGCTGGTCCGCCACCCGGCGGACGTCGGTGATGCGGGTGCCATTGCCCACGTCGCCGTACCCGTAGTTCTGCGGGTCGGCCGTGGCGAAGTCCACCTTCTGCCGGCTGTAGCCCGGGGTCTTGATGTTGGCGACGTTGTGGCTGGTGGTCGCCAGGGCCCGCTGGAAAGCGAGCAGGGCGCTGGTGCCGGTGGAGAGTACGCTGGACATGGATTACCTCAACGACGGATGACACCCAGCCCGGTCGGGCTGGCGGTGCTGGCAAAGGTGCGGCCCAGGCGCTCGCCGGCATCGCTCACCGCCGCGACGGCGCGCTCGATGGTCGGGCCGCCGGCGATCGCGGCGATCTTGGCCGCGTAGGTCGGGTCGGTGGCGTAGCCGGCGCGCTGCAGCCCCTGCGCGAAGCTGCGCACGTTGCTGCCGGCCTGGAGGGCGTTCTGGTAGCGCGGGCTGGTCTTCAGCAGGCGCACGTAGTCGGCGAAGCTCTCGCCGACCGAGTTGTAGGCGCGGAAGCTCGCCGTTTCGTTACGGCGCACGCCGTTGACGTATTCATGGGTGCCGCTGGTGGCACGTGCGCCCTGCCAGCCGTTGGCCTTGATCCCGAACAGATTGTGCGAGCTGTCGCCACCACTGCGCCGGACCAGCTTGCGGCCCCAGCCGGTTTCCAGCGCGGCCTGGGCGACCAGCGCCTTGGCATCCACGCCGAGTTCGCGTGCGGCCTGCTGGGCATGGCCCCAGATGCTGGCCACGAAGCCTTCCGGCGTGTGCGGGCCGAGCTCGGCGGCAGCCGTGTTGGCCGCCAGGGTATCGGCGGCGCTCGGGCCGGTGGCCGCAGTGCGGTTGACGCCGGTCCAGCGGTCATCGGCCATGGCCCAGTGGGCGCTGGCCGGATCGGTATCGGCGACTGCCGCGTAGGGATCGCTGCGGCCGATCGCCTCATGCATCTGGCTGCTTTCACGGCCGGCAATCAGGTCCAGGGCACGCTCCATCGGCTGCAGCACGGCCGACGGCTCACCACCGCCGAGCTGCTGCAGCAGGTCAACCTCGCGCGGCGCGGCCGGTGCGGTGCTGGCCGGCAGCGGCATGGCGGCGGCCGGTGCATTGAGCTGATAGGCACGCAGCGCGGCGGCCGGGTTGAGCGTGGTATCGACCGGCTTGGCCGTCTCGCCCTCGGCGCCACCCAGCTGGCGCGCGATCATGCTCGACAGCCCCAGGCCACGGCCGCGGGTCATCGCATCGGCGATCTTCTGGTCGTACATTTCGCGGAACATGGTGTTTTCGCCGGGGAACAGCGAATCGCCGAAGCTCGCTTCACGCATGCTCTTGATCAGCATCTGCGCGAACTGGCCTTCCAGCTGCCGGGCGACCTTGTCGACCTTGGCCGGGCTGTTGGGCTGGGCGGGATTGAGTTCCAGGGCCGGTTGAATACGCATGTCAGATCACCTCGAGTTCGGCGCTGAGCGCGCCGGCCTGCTTGAGGGCTTCCAGGATGGCGATGAGATCGCCCGGGGCGGCGCCCACGGCGTTCACCGCGTGCACGATTTCATCCAGCGTGGTGCCGCCGCTGAACTTGAACATGCGGCTGCCATCGTTGGTCGCGGTGATGGTCGACTGGGGCGTGACCGCCGTCTGGCCGCCGCTGAAGGCGCCCGGCTGGCTGACATTGAGGTTCTCGTTGATGGTCACCGTAAGCGAGCCATGCGAGATCGCCGCCGCACCTACGCGCACCTGTGAACCGATCACCACGGTGCCCGTGCGCGAGTTGACCACTACCTTGGCCGGCGCGCTGCCGGGGGTGAGTTCCAGGTTCTCGATGCGCGCCAGCAGGCCGATGCGTGCGCCGGGATCGGACGGCGACTGCACCGACACGGTGACGCCGTCGATCGCGCGGGCAGCGCCTTCGCCGAAGGCGTTGTTCAATGCCGCCACCATCCGCGAGACCGTGGTGAAGTCGTTCTTGTGCAGGTTCAGGGTGATGTCGCCACCACCGCTGAACACGTCCGGCAGGGCACGTTCGACGGTCGCGCCGTTCGGAATGCGGCCGACGCTGGGCACGTTGACCGAGACGCGCGAGCCATCCTTGCCCTGCACGCCGAAGCCACCCACGATCAGGTTGCCCTGGGCAATCGCATAGACCTGCCCATCGGCACCGCGCAGCGGCGCCATCAGCAGCGAGCCGCCGCGCAGCGAGACCGCGTTGCCCACCGAGGAAACGGTGATGTCGATCGGCTGGCCGGGCTTGGCGAACGGCGGCAGTTCGGCATGGATCGCCACGGCCGCCACGTTCTTCAGCTGAGGATTGACGTTCGCGGGCACGTTCACGCCTAGTTCGCCGAGCAGATTCTTCAGGCTCTGCACGGTGAAGGGGGCCTGGCTGGTGCGGTCGCCGCTTCCATCCAGGCCAACCACCAGGCCGTAGCCGACCAGCGCATTGCCGCGCACGCCGCCGACCTGGGCCAGGTCCTTGATGCGCTCGGCGGAAGCAGGCGCCGCCAGCGCGAACACGGCCAGCAGCGCCACGATGGCGCGTGTCGTGTAGCGCGACGCCGCGCCCCATGACCAGAGGGCGCCGGTCGGCTCGAGGCGTCGCCACGCGCCCGGATCTGACCGCGCCGCCTCTGGGCACGCTTCGGCGCTTCGCTGACGGCAAATGAGGGAGAGGAAGAAAGTCATGTCAGGCTCAGTACGGCGCCAGCGCCGAGTTGAAGAAGCGGCTCAACCAGCCCATCGCATTGGATTGGGCGATCGCACCGCGGCCGCCGTAGACGATGCGGGCATCGGCAACACGGCTGGAAGGAATGGTGTTGTCCGGGAAGATGTCCGCCGCGCGTACGATGCCCTGCACCTGCACCAGCTCATCGCCGCGGTTCAAGCGCAGGTTCTTGGCGCCCTGTACCACCAGGTTGCCGTTGGGCAGGCGCTGGATCACCGTGACGGTCACGCTGCCCTGCAGGCGGTTGCTCTGCGCGCTGGTGCCCTTGCCGGTGAAGTCACGCGAGCCGGCGGCGCTGGCACTGAGGATGTCCTTGCCGCCCAGCGTGACCGGGGCGCCGAAGATCGTCGGCGTGCCGATGCTCAGCTCCGACTCTTTCGAGGTGGAGGTGTTGGCGGTGGTCTGCGCGGTGGTGCTCTCGGTCAAGGTGATCGTGAGCAGGTCACCGACATCGCGGGCGCGCCGGTCCGAGTACAGCTGCAGGCCCGGGCCGGCAGCGTAGATCGCCCCGGCCGTGGCCTGGGCCGACGGCGGCATGATCGGTTCGACCGGCGCCATGGCCGGGTAGGGCCGGACATCGCCGGCGATCACGCAGCCACTCAGGGTGGCGACGATGACGGCGGCGGCGAGCAGGCGGAGGGTAGGGGCAAGACGCGACATGGCAGGTTCCCGGGTCGACCGATCAGACGTTCTGGTTGAGGTAGCCGAGCATCGCGTCGGTGGTGGAGATCGCCTTGGCGTTCATTTCGTAGGCGCGCTGGGTTTCGATCATCGAGACCAGTTCTTCCACCACGTTGACGTTGCTGCCTTCCAGCGCACCCTGCACCACGGTGCCCAGGCCATTGAGGCCGGGGTTGCCGTTCTGCGCCGGGCCGGAGGCGGTGGTTTCCAGGAACAGGTTTTCACCGCGCGCCTGCAGGCCCGCCGGATTGACGAAGTCGGTCAGGGTCAGCGCGCCGATTTCCACCGAGGCGGCGTCGTCGGCCATCTTCACGCTGATGGTGCCGTCGGTGCCGATGGTGAGCGACTGCGCGCCTTCCGGAATCTGGATGCCCGGCTGCACCGGGTAGCCACTGTTGGTGACCAGCTCGCCATCCTGGTTGCGCTGGAACGAGCCATCGCGGGTATAGGCGGAAGAACCATCCGGCATCTGCACTTCAAAGAAGCCGCGGCCGTTGACCATCACATCCAGCGCGCGGCCGGTCTGCTGCTGGCTGCCCTGCTCGAAGTTCTTGGAGGTGGCGACCACGCGCACACCGGTGCCCAGCTGCAGGCCCGAGGGCAACTGCGTCTGCGCCGAGGAAGCGCCGCCGGGCTGGCGGACCTGCTGGTACAGCAGATCTTCAAAGCTGGCACGGTCCTGCTTGAAACCGGTGGTGTTGGTGTTGGCGAGGTTGTTGGAAACCACCGACATGCGCGTCTGCTGCGCATCCAGCCCGGTCTTGGCGATCCACAATGCCTGGTTCATGGCGTCATTCCTGTGTTGTAGCGGATGGCCGCGTGGTGCGGCCCTTGCGAAGGGCAATGCATGGCGCGTGCCAGAACCGCGCCGGGATTACGTCACCGGCGGTGGTCAGCCGCCCAGGCGCAGCAGGCTGTTGGCGCTGCGGGCGTTGTCGTCGCCGTGCTTGATCACCTTCACCTGCATTTCGTACTGGCGCTGCAGCTGGATCATCTGCACCAGCGCACCGGCGGCATCCACATTGCTGCCTTCCAGCTGGCCGCTTTCCAGCGACTTGCCCTGGGCCTGCACGAACGGCTGCTGCGGATCGGTGTTGCGCATCAGCCCGTCCAGGCCACGCTCCAGCCGTGCGTCGTCGGCCTGCACCACGCGGATGCGACCAACGTTGGCCATCGTCTGCGGGCCTTCGCCCAACGGAATGATCGAGATCGTGCCGTCGTTGCCGATGTCCATCGCCTGGTGCGGAGGGATCGCGATCGGATTGCTGTTCTCATCCAGCACCGGATGGCCGCCGGCGGTCACCAGCTGGCCATTGGGCGTAATCGAGAGCGCCGCACCCCGGGTATACGCCTCACCGGCATTGGCGCCTGGTGCCTGCACGGCCAGCCAGTTGCCGGCCTGCAGCGACAGATCCAGCGGGTTGCCGGTGATCTGCTGGGCGCCCATGCGCCGGTTGAAGCCGGCGTCCACGTGCAGGGCATCCACGCGCGAGGCGTAGCCGGTCCCCTTGATCGGGAAGGCCTCGGTGTTGGCGAGCGCCTCCTTGAAGCCGGGGGTGTCGGTGTTGGCCAGGTTGTGCGAGAGCGTGCCCTGCGCCTGCAGGGAAGCGCGTGCACCGGTCATCGCGACGTAGAGTGCCTTGTCCATCGGTGTAATCCCGTGTTGCGGTCAGTGGCTCATCAACGCAGGTTGATGATGGTCTGGGTGATCTGGTCCTGCGTGGAGACCATCTGCGAGTTGGCCTGGAAGTTGCGCTGGGCAGTGATCATGTTGACCAGCTGCTCGGTCAGGTCGACCGTGGAGGCTTCCAGCGAACCGGCCTGGATCTTGCCCAGGTTGGAGCTGTCCGGCGAACCGGTACGCGGGGTGCCGGAGGCGAAACTCTCCACCCACAGGTTGTTGCCCTTGGCTTCCAGGCCCTGTGCGTTGTTGAAGGTGGTCAGTGCGACCTGGCCCAGCGGCTTGTCATCGCCGTTGGAGTAGCGCGCGTAGACGATGCCTTCCTCGGAGACGGTGATCTCGTTGAGCTTGCCGGCCGCGTAGCCGTCCTGCTGGGTGTTGCGCAGCGCGAACTTCTCGCCGTACTGGGTGGAGCCGCTGAGGTTCAGCGACATCGACAGCACGCCGGCGCCGGTGGTCGGGGTGAACGGATCCATGACGATCTGGCCGTTGGTCGGCTCGGTCAGCGCGCCGCTGTCGGAGAACTTCAGCAGCGTCGGCGTACCGGCGGCCTTGCCGTCCACGTAGTTGTAGACCTGCCATTCGTTCGGGTTTTCGGTCTTCACGAAGTACGAGGTCTGGGTGTGGCTCACGCCCAGCGAGTCGTACACGGTGATGCCGCCGGTGGAGTGGCTGTAGCTGTTCGAATCGGTCGGGTCGAAGGTACCAACCGTCGGTTCCTTGGCGTTGGCCGGCAGGGTGAAGCTGACATCGACCTTGCCGGTCTGTTTGGGCGGGCTGTCGGTGGTCAGCAGCTGCAGATCGGTCAGGCGGCCGGCATCGAAGTTGGTGCCGTCGGCATTGGGCGCGAACACCTGCAGGCGCGCGCCCTGCGGGTTGGTCACGTAGCCGGCCTGGTCGGTCTGGAAGTTGCCGGCGCGCGAGTACACGCGGGCACCGTTCATGGTCAGGGTGAAGAAGCCCTCGCCGGAAATGGCCATATCCAGGCTGCGCCCGGTCTGTTCGTTGTTGCCCTGCGAGAACTGCTGGGCGACGTTGGTCAGGCGCACGCCCGAGCCGACCGCGTTCTTGGACAGGCCATAGCTGGTGGCCGAGAACAGATCGGCGAACTCGGCGCGCGACTGCTTGAAGCCGGTGGTGTTGACGTTGGCGATGTTGTTCGCCGTGACGTTCAGATCGGCATTGGCTGCGTTGATGCCGGACAACGAGACGTTGAAGCCCATGGGATGCTCCTGTGGATGCGGGTAAGGCGGCTCAGCTGATGCGGAGCACGTAATCGATCGGGGCCGTGCCCAGACCCTTGAGGTTGAGGTACAGGCCGTCCGTGCCGACCGTGACGCTCTCCACCGGGGCCTGCACGTAGGTGTTGAGCTTCGTCTTGGTGCCGGCGGTATCGGTATGCGAGGCGGCGATGGTGTAGGTGCCTTCGGCCATGCGGTTGCCGTTGGCGTCCTTGCCGTCCCAGTCGAAGGTGACTTCGCCGGAGGCCTTGGCTTCCACGCTGATCTGGTTGACCTTGACGCCGTTGGCATCGGTGATGTCCACCGTCACGAAGCCGGCGCCGGGGGCGGCGACCATGCCGGTGACATCGCCGTCCTTCTCCAGCGCGAGCTTCTCCGACGGCACCAGCACTTCGTGGCCGACCAGGGCCGCGCCGCGCAGGATCTGGTCGCTGGACATCGAATCCTGGAAGCCCTTGACCGTGTTGTTGAGGTCGGTGATGCCCTGGACCTGCGACAGCTGCGCCATCTGCGCGACCATCTGGGTGTTGTCCATCGGCTTGAGCGGATCCTGGTGACGCAGCTGCTCGGTCATCAGGCGCATGAAATCGGCCTGGTCCAGGGTGCTCTTTTTCTTGCTGGTGTCGCTGTTGGGCGCGTTCAGGCCCAGCGCGCTGTAGATGTCGCTGCTGTTCTGGCCAACGCCGTTGGTGCTGCTCATGGGAGGGGATTCCTGCGGTAAGAGGGTCAGCGACCCATGGTCAGCGTGGCCAGCGCCAGTTCCTTGGCGGTGGTCAGCATCTCCACGCCGGCTTGGTAATTGCGCGAGGTCGAGATCAGGTTGACCATCTGCGCGACCGGGTCCACGTCGGGCTGGTAGATGTAGCCATCGGCATCGGCCAGCGGGTGGCCCGGCTCGTAGCGCTGGATCGGCGCGGCGTTGCTCTGGCTGATCTCCTTGACCTGCACCGTGGTGATGTTCGGGTCGGTGCGGCTGGTCACCGACTGGAAGATCGGCTCCAGCGGCTTATAGACCGCATCGGCCGAACCGGCGACGGTGTCGGCGTTGGAGAGGTTGGAGGCGATGGTGCTCATGCGCACGGACTGCGCCTGCAGCGCGGAACCGGCGATATCGAAAATGGGCAGATTGCTCATGGCTTATTGCCCCGTGATCGCGGTGAGCATGGAGCGCACCTTGGATTCGACGAAGCTCAGCGAGGCGCGGTACTCCAGCGCGGCGCGGCCGTAGGCGGCACGCTCGGCATCCGGGTCGACGGTGTTGCCGTCGATGCTCGGCTGCACGCCTTCCTTGGCGATCTGGAACGGGTTCAACCCGCCGCCGATCTCATAGTGTTTTTCACTGGTGGTCTTCAGCAGGCCGTTGCCATCCAGCCCCTGGGCATTGCGCAGGGCGGCATCGAAGTCCAGGTCCTGGGCCTTGTACCCGGGGGTGTCGGCATTGCTCAGGTTGCTGGCGATCAGCTTCATCCGCTGCTCGCGCAACGGCATGGCCTGGGCATGGACACCCAGATAGTTCGAAATCAGATTGGGCATGACGCACTCCCACGGGACGATGCCTGGGCCAGTGCAAGCGGCGTGCCAGAGGGGCGCCAGAGGGGAGGGGCCGGTGCCCGGCGGCATCATTCACGCCGGGAAAATCCACCGACCCGCAGGGCCGGGTAGATCCACGCCATGCGTGGATGCCGTCAACCCACCGGAGGAAGGGCGCCGACACCAGGGCCGGCCGCCCCTTACGCCGCCATTGCGACCTTGCGCAGGCGGTCCAGCAGGAAGTCCGCCAGCTCATGCGGGGAGTACTTGGCCACGAAGGCGTTCGCGCCGACCCGTTCGACCATCGCGTTGTTGAACACGCCCGACAAGGACGTGTGCAGCAGCACGTACAGGCCGGCCAGCCCCGGGTGACGCCGGATTTCCGTCGTCAGGGTGTAACCATCCATCGCCGGCATCTCGATATCGGAGATCACCATGGCGTAGCGCTCGGCCGGGTTTTCGCCCGAGGCGTGGATCTGCAGCAGGTGGTCCAGCGCCTGCTTGCCGTCCGAAAGCAGGGTCGCCCCGACCCCCAGCTGGTCCAGCACGCTGCGGATCTGCTGGCGGGCCACGCGCGAATCGTCCACCACCAGCACCTGCATCGGCGGGGCATCGGGAGGCAAGGCCATGGAGGGGTCCAGCACCGCTTCGCCACGGATCTCGGCGATGTCGGCCAGCACGCTTTCCACGTCGATCACCTGGATAAGCTCACCCTGGAAGCGGGTCACCGCCGTCAGGTAGCTGGATTCGGCGCCCAGTTCCGGTGGCGGGTGGATGTCTTCCACCGCGATGTTGACGATGCGTTCCACACCGCTGACCAGGAAGCCCTGGATGGAGCGGTTGAACTCGGTCACCACCAGGTAGCCCGGCGCCTTGTCGGCATCGGGCTCACGCTCGGGATGGCCGATCGCCAGGCCCAGGTCCAGCACCGGCACCGAGCGGCCACGCACATCGGCCACACCGGCGAACTGGCTGGGCAGCCCGGGCACCTGGAACAGATCCGGGCGCCGCAGGACTTCCTGCACCTTGAACACATTCACGCCAAAAAGCTGACGTCCCCCCAGCCGGAACAGCAGCAGGGCCAGACGATTGTGGCCGGCCAGGCGCGTACGCTGGTCGATGCGGTTGAGCAGGTCATGAGACATGGGCTTGGTATCGGCGGGAGCCGCGGTGACTTGAGCGCCGCGTAGAGGGCGGTTCGGCATGGGGCTTGCATCGTGCTGCGCATGTTCCTTGCCCATGGAGTGCCCATGCGATCTCTTGTCTTTGTCGCGCTGCTGCTGGCGGCGCCCGCCTGGGCGGCCGGTGGTTGGCAGCCGGTGGATAGCATCCGCCAGGCCGCGCTCGGCACCTTGCCGGCCGGCAGCGAGGGCGACACCACCCTGGATTCGGCGCTGCGCCTGCCTGCCTGCGGTCAGCCGCTGGCGGCCCAGCCGACCGGCACCAGTACCGTGGAAGTCAGCTGCCCGGATGCAGGCGGCTGGCGCCTGTTCGTGCCGGTAAAGGTGCGTCGCAACCAGACCGTGCTGATCCTCAATCGGGGCGTGGCCGCTGGAGAAACCCTGTCGGCGGCCGATATCACTACTGGCCAGCGTGATGCGGCCCGGATCGCCGGCGCTGCATTGGCCGATCCGGCCGCCGCCGTCGGCCGCGTGGCGCGCAGGACCCTCAGTGCTGGCAGTCTGATCTCGGCCAATGACCTGGTCGCGCAGCGGCTGGTGCGCCGGGGCGACAGTGTCGCGCTGGTGTCGCGGCGGGGCGGGGTGGAGGTCCGGGTGGCCGGGCGCGCCATGGCCGATGCCGGCGAGAATGAGCGGGTCTCGGTCGAGAACCTGTCGTCCCGCAAGATCGTGCAAGGCACCGTCGCAGCCAGCGGTGACGTTTTAGTGACGCGCTGAACACGATTGTGAATAAGGGCCACATTTCCCGTAAAACCTGCAATATTCCCCTAAAGATGGCGCCCGACCGGCCGTTATCCCTTGTGAACCGCATTCCCAGGACAACTCCATGAGCCAGAAAATCGACGGCAACCTGCAGGCCACCGCCCATCTGCGCAGCGTCGCTCCCGGCAACAAGCCGAGCGTCAGCACCGATGCCCCGGCCCGCCCGGTGGAAGCCGCTGACAGCCTGCGCCTGACCGGCGAAGCCACCAGCCTGCAGGCGATGCAGCGCGAACTGTCCACGGCTCCGGCGATCGACGCGGCCCGTGTCCAGGCCGTGCGCGACTCGCTGCAGAACGGCACCTACAAGATCAATCCCGACGCGATCGCCTCGCGCATGCTTGAGCTGGACCAGCAGCTGCAGGGATGAAGCTGGCGATGAGCGAGCCGCTGCAGCGCCTCAGCGATGCCTTGGACGTCGAACGCCAGGCATTGGTCGAGCATGACGTGCAGGCCCTGATCCGCGCGACCGGCGCCAAGCTGGAGGCGTTGCGGGCACTCGAAGCCGCGCTGCCGCTTGGCCAGGCCGAGCGTGTGCAGGAACTGGCAGAGCGCAACCGTGCCAACGGCGTACTGCTTTCACGGCGCCGCCGCGAGGTCAACTGGGCATTGCGCCAGCTCGGCCGCAGCGAAGATGCCGCGTCGTACGATGCCAAGGGCCAGTCGCACACGCTCAACACCCGGCGGCCGCTCGCGGTCGCCTGATCTCCCCATCTGGCGGCCCCAGGCTGCCGATGTGAACGTCACCGCGTATATTGAGCGCCTGTTTCCCGCCGCCTCGATGTGACCGTGACCGTAACTTCCGCCCTTGTCACCGCCCCGTTGCCCCCGCATCCGGTCCTGCTTGCCCTGTTTGAACGGATCAAGGAGGGCGTGCTGCTGTTCCGCGAGGATGGCAGCGTGGCCCTGGCCAATGCCGCCGTCAGCGAGATCCTCGGCCAGGCCGAGCGCGATGCCGAACTGACCCCAGCGCAATGGCTGCGCCAGTTGCTGCCACCGGATGCGCTGGAACAGGCGCGCCTCAACGGCCACTGGAACGGCAGCCTTCCGGTCGGCGAGCGCATGGTCATCGCCCATGTCTACCATCACGACGATGGCGGCCAGCGACACTATCTGGCCTTGTTCCGCCGCATCGAAGGCCAAGAGGATTACGAGCGCGAGCTGCAGCAGCGCCATGCCGAACTGCGCCAGGCGTACCTGCGCCTCAACGGCACCCAGGAAAAGCTGCTGCAGTCGGAGAAGATGGCCTCGATCGGTCAGCTCGCCGCTGGTGTGGCGCACGAGATCAACAACCCGATCGGTTATGTGCACTCCAACCTCGGCAGCCTGCAGGAATACCTGCGCAGCCTGTTCACCGTGATCGAAGCCTACGAGCGCGCCCTGCGGGCACCAGATCCGAAGGCGTTGATCCCGGAAATCGATGACATCCGCCAACGCTTCGACATCGATTTCATCAGCCGTGATCTGCCGCAGCTGATGGCCGAATCACGCGAGGGCATCGAGCGGGTGACCCGGATCGTGCGCGATCTGAAGGACTTCTCGTATTCCGGCCGGGATGAGTCGTGGAAGCTGGTGGACCTGCACGCGGGCCTGGAATCCACGATCAACATCATCTGGAACGAGCTCAAATACAAGGTGACCCTGCACCGCGAGTTCGGCCAGCTGCCGCTGGTGGAGTGCCTGCCGTCGGAGTTGAACCAGGTGTACATGAACCTGCTGCTCAACGCCGGCCACGCCATTGCCGACCGCGGCACGATCCATGTGCGCACCGGCGTGGACGGCGACAC
Organism: Stenotrophomonas sp. IS26; assembly: GCF_054188265.1. NCBI lineage: Bacteria > Pseudomonadati > Pseudomonadota > Gammaproteobacteria > Lysobacterales > Lysobacteraceae > Stenotrophomonas > Stenotrophomonas sp. IS26. Next base: position 31,436 of record NZ_JBSZJV010000002.1, on the reverse strand, counting down.
GGTCTGGGTGGAGTTCGAAGACACCGGCGGCGGCATCTCGCCGGACCTGCGCCAGCGCATCTTCGATCCGTTCTTCACCACCAAGCCGGTCGGCAGCGGCACCGGGCTGGGGCTGTCGATCTCCTACAGCATCATCAACAAGCACCATGGCCGCATCGATCTGGAGAGCACGCCGGGCGTGGGCTCCAAGTTCCGGCTGGTGCTGCCGATCAAGCAGCCGCGCTGAGCCGGCAGCGGTCGCGCCGGCCGCTGGCCCGCAGTCGCGGGCTTTCAGGCAGCCTCAATCCGCGTCGACTGCCGGCAGCGCTGGCGCCGGTGCCGTGTTCGCCCGGCGCTGCTCCTCATGCGTGCGGAATGCCTGGTGGATGTGCTTGCGCAGCTCATCATCGTTCCACGGCTTGGTCAGGAACCGGTAGATCGCGCCACGGTTGATCGCGTCGGTCACGGTGTTGAGGTCGGTGTAGCCGGACAGCACCAGGCGGATCGTATCCGGGTAGAGCATCTTCACCCGGCCCAGGAACTCGGTGCCGCTCATGTCGCTCATGCGCTGATCGGACAGGATCACCTGCACGTCGTTGATGGCCAGTAGATCAAAGGCATCGCGCACGTTGCCGGCAGCCAGGATGCGGTAACCGTCGCGGCGGAACAGGCGCACCAGCGAACGCAGCACGTTTTCTTCGTCGTCCAGCAGCAGCAGCGTGCGGTCCGGACGGGTTTCTGCGAAGGCCTCCGGACGCAGGTAACGGCGGCGCAGGGTCATGCCGGCGGCATCGGCCGACATCGGCTCACCGAACAGATAGCCCTGGAACACATCGCAGTCGTTGCGGCGCAGGAAGCCGAGCTGGGCCTGCGATTCCACGCCGTTGGCGATCACGGTCATGCCCAGCTGGTGGCCCATGGCGATGATCGCGCGGGCGATCGCGGCCTCGCGGTTGCCGGCCGGCGCGCTCTTGATGAAGCTGCGGTCGATCTTGAGCTTGTCCACCGGATACCGGACCAGCGCGCTGAGGCTGGAATCACCGGTGCCGAAGTTGTCCAGGCTCAGGCTGATGCCTTCGTTGCGCAGGTTGACCAGCGTCTCGTGGACGAAGTTGACGTTGTTGGTCAGCGCGCTTTCGTTGATCTCCAGCGTGAGCATGTGCGCCGGCACGCCGGCGGCCTGCAGCAGCGACATCACCTCGGCGAAGAAGTTCGGGCGCAGCAGCTGCAGCGTGGACACGTTCACCGCGATGGTGAAATCGTCGAAGCCCTGGTCGCGCCACAGCTTGGCCTGTTTGAGCGCGCCTTCCAGCACCCAGGTGCCGATCTGCACGATGATGCCCAGGCGTTCGGCGGTGCGCATGAAGCGCTCCGGCACCAGCATGCCCAGCGTGGGCGATTGCCAGCGCAGCAGTGCTTCCATGCCGACCACGTGGCCGTCGCGGGCGCTGACCAGCGGCTGGTAACGCAGCTTGAGCTCGCCATTGGGGATCGCGTCGACAATCTGGCGCGCGATGATGCTCTCGCTGTGCGCGCTGGAGGGCGTATCCACGGCGTGGATGCGCACCGCATTGCCGCCTTCGCGGGCGGCCTGGTACAGCGCGTCTTCGGCGTGGTCGAGCAGGCGCGAGACACCGGTGGCGTGCTCCGGGCACAGGCTCACGCCCAGCTTGCCGGTCATGAACAGCGTGTACGGCAGCACCGACAGCGGCAGCTCCAGTTGCTGGCGGATTTCCTCGGCCAGGTCCTCGGGCAGTGGCATGTCGGCCGTACGCGGCACGGCCAGCAGGAATTCATCGCTGCCGTGGCGCCACAGCTTGCCGCGCCCGCGCAGGTGGTGCTGCAGGCGCTGGGCGACCAGCACCAGCGCCTGGTCGCCGACCTCGGCGCTCATGTTCTCGTTGACCGAAGCGAAGTGGTCGATATCCACGTGCATCAGCATCAGCGGCGTGCCGCCGGAGGCGGCCTCGGTCACCATCGCCTGCAGTTCGGGGTTGCCGGCGCCCAGGCGGGGCGGGGCGTCCTCGATGCTGACCAGGGGCAGAGAAGGGTTCCACATGAGCTCAGTGTTCCAGGGTGTCGTGAGCCGTCGCGCCGGTGGCGCGGTACGGCAGGTAAAGGTCGATCAGGGTACCGGCGCCGTGCGCCGATTCGATGCGCAATGTGCCACCCACGCTCTGCGCGCGCTCGCGCATCACGATCAGTCCCAGCCCGCGCGGGCCGTCCGGGTCGAAGCCCTCGCCGTCGTCGCGCACCTGCAGGTGCAGGCCGTGGTCGTCCACATCGCGCAGGTGCAGGTTGACCTGGCTGGCGCGGGCATGGCGCAGCACGTTGGTCAGGCTTTCCTGTGCGATGCGGAAGCACGCCTGTTCGATGTCGCCGGCCGGGCGCCGGGGCAGGGACTGGATGTCCGGCAGCAGTTCGATCGCCGCCGAGCGGAACAGCACGCCGGCCTGCCAGCGCAGCGCCGCTTCCAGACCCAGCGCATCCAGCTGCGGGGGGCGCAGCAGGGTGGAAATGTCGCGCAGCTTGCCGACGGTCGCATCGGCCAGCTGGATGATCTGGGCCAGGTCTTCATCGCGGCGGGCGGCGTCCTGCTCGTCCTGGGCGGCGTAGGCAGACAGTTTCATCGCGGTGATCGCCTGGCCGATATCGTCGTGCAGATCGCGCGAGATCGCCCGGCGCTCGTCCTCCTGCAGCGAAAACAGCCGCCCGGCCATCGCCTGCAGCTCACGGTTGCTGGTTTCCAGCGCCTCGCGGATGCGCTCGGGCTCGCTGAGGTCGCGCACGATCAACAGCTTGCAGTTGCGCCCGCCGTAGCGCACATCGCCAACGGCCAGGCCGGCCTGGAACGCCTGGCCGTTGAAGCGGCGCATGCCGATCACTTCGCCAGCCCCCGCGCTCTGCAGGGGCAACTGGGCGAACAACTGCGCCCGCACCCGGGGCAGGTCGTCGTCGGTGACGAGCGCGGCCAGCGGCTCGCCGAGCAGGGTGTTGTTGCCGTAGCCGAACTGGGTGGCCGCGCAGGCATTGGCGTACAGCACGTGCTCCTCGGACAGGATCACCACGCCATCAGGCAGTACCCGCACCAGCTCGCGGAACTGTTCTTCGCGCTCACGCAGCAGGCGGCGCGACTGCTCGCGTTCGGTGACGTCCTGCAGGGTGCCCAGCACGCGCGGGCGGCCGGCGTCGTCCTGGCCGCTCTCAGCGCGCAGGTGCACCATCAGGGCGCGCCCGTCCATCGCCAGCAGCGGCAGCAGCACATCGATCTGCACGGGCTCGCCGGAGCTCATTTCCTGCAACAGCTGTTCGCTGAGCGCCGCCGTGGCCGGATCGGCCGGCACCAGCAGCTCATCGAACCGGTGCCAGCGCCGGGCTTCGGGTGCGCGCCGCCCGAGCAGGCGATACACCTGATTGGCGTACCGGCCCAGGCCGGTGGCCGGATCGATCTCCCACGCGCCGATGCGCGCCATCTCGTGCGCTTCTTCCACCCGGGCCAGCGCCTGGTCGCGGCGCAACAGGGCCTGGTCTTCGCGGGTGCGGTCGATCGCGATCAACAGACGCGCGCGGCGGCCGCCGTAATCGATGAAATTGCTGCGCATCTCCATCCGCCGCGTGCTGCCGTCACTCAGCCGCAGGTCGGCGGTGATCACGCACAATTGCTCGGGGTTGGCGCGGATGTGGTCCAGCTTGGCCTCGAGCATGGCCTCGTGCCCCGGCGGCCACAGCGCGGTGATCGGCATCGCGGTGAAGGCCTCGCGGCTGAAGCCGAAGAAGCTGGCCGCGGCCGGGTTGACGTCCAGGATGGCCAGCGATTCCAGATCGTAGACCAGGATCGGACCGGGATTGCCTTCGAACATCTGCCGGTGGCGCGTTTCCGAACTCTCCAGCCGCGCGTGGGTGTGCAGCACGTGCTGGGCCAGCGGGCGCAGCAGCAGATAGATCAGTGCCGCGCTGGCGACCACGAAGAATGTGCCCTTGAGGGTCTGCCACTGCGCGGCCGTCTGCAGATCCGAGGCCACCACCTTGACCGCCGCGTCGCTGCTCAGGATCCACACCATGGCCAGTACCAGGTAGGCCACGACCACACGCCAGCGGTCCCGGCGCAGATCGCGTGCCAGCGGGGTCTCGGCAGCGGGTTCGGAAGGGCCTGGCAGGTGGGTCGACATGGGGCAGGGCGGGGCCAATCGGACAAGGCGAGTGTCATCTTACCTGCCTCGGGCGAGGATGCAGGACGCCAGGGAACTCAATAAACCGCAATCTCCGCCGTTAACGATTGCGTTCCCCGGTTGTCGGGTGCGTTATCGGAGTTACAGGGCGTGGACCAAGGGATTATCGCGAGTCTGCTGCAGCACCCATTGGCCTCGGCGCTGGTGATCCTCGACCGTGCCGGTCGCCCGATCGCTGCCAACCCGGCCGCGCGTGAGCATGGCCTGCCTGCAACGGTCGCCGCCTACGGGGAGGTGCTGGAAGACCTGCGCCTGCTCGCCGCAGATGGCGGGCTGGTGCCCTGCCAGCTTCCCGGCGGGCCCGGTGGTCGTTTCGATGGCTGGATGCGCGCCGTGCACGATCCGGATGGGCACCTGCTGGCCTTCACCCTGAGCGTGCCCGAGCCGGTCGCCGCCTACGCGGGCAGCCGCTGGGAGGTGGCCCTGGATCATGCCGGGCATGGGCTGTGGGATTGGGATCTGCCCAGTGACAGCGTGCGCCGCTCTCGGCGCTGGGACGGCCAGCCCATCGAGGAGTCACACAGTCACGCCGAAGGTGTCAGCGCGCTGCTGGAGAACGTCCACCCGGACGATCAGCCAGCGGTGCGTGTGGCGATGGATGCCCACCTGCGCGGCGATAGCGAGGCCTATACCACCCAGTTCCGTGCCCGCCACCCCAACGGGGAGTGGCGCTGGGTGCTGGACCGCGGCCGCGTGGTCACCCGCACGGCCGACGGCCAGCCGCTGCGCATGGTCGGTACCCACACCGACATCCAGGCCCAGAAGCAGATGGAAGCCCAGCTGCGCGAGCAGCAGGTGCACCTGCGCGAAGCCCAGCGGATCGCCAGCATGGGCAGTTGGTCGTGGGATCCGGAGGCGCGCCAGTTCTGGTGGTCGCCCGAGTTCCGGGCGCTGCTGGAGACCGGTGACGCACCGCTGCACGGCCGCCGCCACTGGCTGCGTCAGCTGGAGCCGCACTCCCGCGGCCGGCTGCGTGGCGCCTGGCGCCGGATGTGGCGCGATGGCGCGGCCACCACGCTGGAGCTGGAGCTGATCCGTGACAACGGCGGCGCGCTGCACCTGCGCGTGTGGATGCAGCCGTTGATCGGGCCGGACGGGCGGATCCAGCGCCTGCTCGGCCAGGTCCAGAACATCACCGAACAACACCAGACCGATGCGCTGATCCGCTGGCGCACCGAGCTGCTCAACCGCGTCTCCGCGCTGGGCCGCATCGGCGGCTGCGAGATCGAGGTGGGCACCCGCCACATGCAGTGGACCGAGGAGTGCTACCGCATCCACGGCCTGCGCAAAGAGCCGATCAGCCTGGACCAGGCGCTGAGCCTGTACACCCAGGACTCGCGCGACGCCTTCGAGGCCGCGCTGCTGCGGATCGCCGAAGGCGGGCTGCCCGAGCAGCTGGACCTGTGTTTCTACCGGCAGTCCGGGCTGCGCATCTGGGTGCAGGTGCTGATCGAACTGGACCGCCGCGACGGCCTGCCGACCCGCTTCGTGGTGCTGTTCCGTGACATCACCCGCGAGCGCGAAGCCAACGAGCGCATCGAGCTGCTGGCGCATTACGACCTGCTCACCGGCCTGCCGAACCGGATGCTGCTGCGCGAGCAGACCGCCGACGCCATCGAGGTGGCGCGCGATCGTGGTAGCCCGCTGGCGATGCTGTTCATCGATCTGGATGGCTTCAAGACCATCAACGACACCTTCGGCCACGCCACCGGCGATGCGCTGCTCAAGGCGGCCGCCTCGCGCCTGCACCAGAGCCTGCGCAACAACGACCTGTTCGGCCGTTTCAGCGGCGACGAGTTCATCGTGGTGCTGCGCGACCTGGCCGCCCCGGAAGATGCCGGGCATGTGGCACGCAAGCTGATCGCCTCGCTGGCCGAACCACTGCACCGCGGCGAGAGCACGCTGAAGGTCGGCGCCAGCGTCGGCATCGCGATGCTCGACGACAGCCGCCAGGATTTCGAATCGCTGCTGCGCGCTGCCGATGCGGCGATGTACGCGGCCAAGGAAGCCGGGCGCAACACGTACCAGTATTACAGTCAGGACGCGCTGGCCAAGATCCAGCGCAAGCTGGAGATCGAGCACGCGCTGCTTGGCGCGATCGAACGCGAAGAGTTCACCCTGGCCTACCAGCCCCTGATGCATGCCGAGAACGACCAGCCCCCGGCGATCGAAGCGCTGCTGCGCTGGCATCGCCCCGGCATCGGCTACTGCAGCCCGGCCGAGTTCATCCCGATTGCCGAAAAGTGCGGCGAGATCGTCCGGATTGGCGACTGGGTGCTGGCCGAAGCCTGCCGCCAAGCCGCCGCGTGGGATGCTGCCGGCCTGCAGTTCGATCGCGTGGCGGTGAACGTTTCAGCCGTGCAGCTGCGCGACCGCGGTTTTGCCGAGCGCGTGATCGACATCTGCCACGCCCACGGCTGGCCGCCTCAGCGCCTCGAGCTGGAGCTGACCGAGTCCGCCCTGATCCGTGACACCGAGGTGCTGCGTCATTGCTTCGATGTGCTGGAACGGCACGGCGTGCCGCTGGCCGTGGACGATTTCGGCACCGGTTTCTCGAACCTGCATTATCTCAACCGCTTCCCGGTCGGCCGCCTCAAGATCGACCGCAGCTTCGTGCAGGGCATGCTGCACGATGCCGGCACCGCCGAAGTCACCCAGGCGATCGTGCACCTGGGCCACGCGCTGGGCATGAAGGTCGTGGCCGAAGGCGTGGAGACCGAGCAGGAAGAGGCGATGCTGCGCCGCCAGGGCTGCGATGAGATCCAGGGCTACCTGTACTCGCGGCCGCTGGCGCCGCGTGATCTGGCGCAGTGGTTGAAGCTGGGCACCCAGACGCCGCCACGCGAGAGTTATGCGGCGGTGACGCAAAGCGTTTGAGGGCGGCCGACGTCGCCCTGTGCGGGGCTGCCCGCCTGACCTGACACGGTGCGTCAGGCGGGGGTGCCAACGGCGTCGCCAGCCTCACATCCATTGAACGCGGCAAAGCGGTGGAGCGCCCACCTGCAATCGACCCTCCCCGCGGCGGACCTTGCAGTCGATCCTCGCCACCAGCGTGTCTCACAACGGGATGGGCAGGCAGCAATAGCCGAGCGTGCGTTTACGTTCGGCTGTGCAGCATTCGATCCGGTAGTAGTCGCGCATCGGCAGGCTCACGCCAGGCAAGGCGGGAGGATATCCATGTTGAATGCCTTTCGCGGATTCGCGACGGAGCAATTGTGCGCCGGTAACTGCGTCGATACAGGTGGATCGGGGAGGCGTGGCGGATGCCGCGCCTTCAGCGCACAGCAGCACCAAGATCATCACCGCTCAAGCCCAGATCCCACGCCAGGCCGGCGAGGGCAGGGTCGATGGCGGGTGGCAGTGCGGCAAGGGCGGGCGAGGGTCGCTTGGCCAGCTGCGCCAGCTCCTGCTGGGCAAGCTGCTCCAGCCGGGCGATCAGGGCGCGGCCCTGCAGTGGCGCTGCCGCAGCGGCAGGTGCGGCAGGTGCGGCAGCGAGCGTGACGGCGTCACTGCCCGGCACCGCCGGCTCCAGCTCGGCGGGGACAACAGATGCAACGGACAGCATGGACGCGTTCAACATCAGGTAATCATCTGCAGCCAAGGCGGGTAGTGCAAGCACAACGGCCCCGGGGTAAACCGGGGCCGCAGGGTGTGCCCGGAGGGGCACGGTGCCGCTGGATCAGAACAGCTCGACCGCGCCGGCGGCCATGCTCTGCTGGGCAACGGCCTTGTGCGGCGGGCGCTCCCACTCGGTGCGCATGTCGCGCAGGCGGGTGCCGGTGCGCTGCAGGGCGGTCACGACTTCTTCGTCGAACACGCCGCCACTGCGGTGCAGCAGTTCCTGCAGGGCCACCGCTTCGCGGTTGATCGCGGTCAGGCGATCCAGGTGGGTGTGCACGCCGCCCAGGGCCTGGGTGGCGATGTCCTCGAACTGCAGGGCACGCACGGCTTCGGCGACGCTGCTGTCGATGGCGCGACCGCACTCGGAGATCTCGCGCATGCCGTCACCCAGCGATGCGTTGATCTGGGCCACGTTGTCCAGCATCTGCGCCGCCTCATGGCGCGCTTCGCGGGAGCGGTCCATATCGCGGGAGGCCATATGCGAGACGGTCTCGCGCACCTTGGCGATGGCGTCCTTGGAGCTGTGGGCCAGCTTGCGGATCTGCTCGTTGAAGGTGGTGGAGCGCTCGGACAGATTGCGGACTTCATCGGCGACCACCGCGAAACCGCGGCCGGCTTCACCGGCACGCGCGGCCTCGATGGCAGCGTTCAGGGCCAGCAGGTTGGTCTGGTCGGCGATCGACTTGACGTCTTCCAGCAGCGCGAAGATGCCATCCAGGTGCTGCGCCATCTGGTCGATGTGCTGCACGGTGGTGCTGCTCTGGCCGCTGACCTGCTCCAGCGCCTCGACCAGCTGCTCCATGCGGTGGCTGGCATGCTGGGCGAAACGGGCCACGTCGACGCCGGCGCCACCTTCGTCACCGGCGCGGTCGACGATGCGGGCCAGGGCCTGGCTCTGCTGGCGCGACTTGCGGTTCATGGCATCGAAGCTGCTGCCCAAGCCACCGACCGCATGACGGATCAGATCGCGGGCACGTTCGACTTCGCCACGCGAGCCCTCGATTTCGTTGCCGACAAACGAGCGCAGCTCGGTCAGCAACTGGTCCTGCTCGCGCAGGATGCGGGCCTGCTCAGGCGAACGCTGGGTCTGGGCGCGGGCGCTCCACCAGGCAAACCCGAGCCAGCTGAGCGTCATCGTGCTCAGGATCGCCCAACGCAGGGCGGCGGGCCACTCGAAGCCGATGGCAAAGGGAAGCAGAAGGGTCAGGACCAGGGGGGCGGCCAGACGAATGAAGAGGCGTGAGTACATGGACGTTCTCGGGGAGGTGCACGGATGCTGTATCGGCCGTACCCCGGTTTGCTTTAGCCGTCCTCATGATTTTTCCGCCCGTCGATACGCACTTGCCTCGATCCAAGGGGCACAACGCTGGGCCGCCGATCCCCTCGGCGGCCCCTCCACGGCGGCTCAGCGGAGCTGGCGCGCGACCGCTTCGAGCATTGTTTTGCGGGAGAACAGGAAGTCCCAGTACTGGCCGCCGGTCTGGCGCCACAGCACCGCCGAGCGGACCGCCGCCAACAGCAGGGCGCGGATCTCGGCGACCACGCCGGCCTGGCCGAGGTAGTGCGGATTGCCCTGGACCATCACGCGCGGCTTGAGGTTGCTGATGGTGTCTGCGTACAGGCCGCCCAGCGCGGCGAGCACATCCGGGTGGGCGCTGTCGCCGAGTTCGCTGGCCTGGGCCTGGGCGCGCTCGATGCCGGTGCTGACCTTGGCCACGATCTCGTTCTCACGCACGAACCGGCGCTCCAGCTGCAGCACGGACAAGGCCAGGCGAGGCAGGTGCTCGTCCTGCCCCTGGCTGCTCAGGTAGTTGTGCAGCAGGCGCAGGCCCGGGGCGACATTGCTGGCGCTGCCGTAGATCTCCTGCGGGCTGGCCGCGTCAATGCGGAACACGCTCTCCACCGCGGTGCGGACCACGGCGGCTTCGGAGTGGCCGGTTTCGGCGATGCGGCGGACCTGCTGCAGGGCCTGGGCGATGCCGGCCAGAGCAAGAACGCGGTCGTCGACGGAAAAACTCATGCAGCAGATACCTCGAAAGGAGAAGGGGTGGCGCGAAGGCGCTGTTCCAGGGGGGCATCGGTGGCGGCGATGACGGCGCCGCCGAGGCAGACCTCATCGTCATACAACACCAACGATTGACCGGGGGTGACGGCACGCTGCGGGCGGGCGAAGCGCACCTCCAGGGTGCCATCGTCGCGCACCGTGACGGTGCACGGCTCGTCGGGCTGACGGTAGCGGGTCTGGGCGGTGCACTCGAACCGGCGCGCGGGCGGGGCGCCGGCGATCCAGTGGGCGGCCTCGGAGTGCAGCCGGGTGGACTGCAGCCACGGGCTCTCGCGGTCCTGGTCCACGTAGAGCACGTTGCTGGCGACATCCTTGCCGACCACGTACCACGGCGCCGCCGGCCGGCCTCGCACGCCGCCGATGTTCAGGCCCTCGCGCTGGCCGAGCGTGAAATAGAACACGCCGGGATGTTCGGCGATCAGGGCGCCATCCGGATCGCGGATCTCGCCCGTTTTCGCCGGCAGATAGCGGCCGAGGAACTCGCGGAAGTCGCGTTCGCCGATGAAGCAGATCCCGGTGGAATCCTTCTTGGCGTGGGTCGGCAGGCGCGCGTCGCGGGCGATCCGGCGCAGGTCGTTCTTCTGCAGATCGCCGATCGGGAACAGCGTGGCGGCCAGCTGTTGCTGGCCCAGCTGGTGCAGGAAGTAGCTCTGATCCTTGCTGCGGTCGGCACCGCGCAGCAGTGCCCAGCGGCCGCCGGCCTGCGCGATGCGGGCGTAATGCCCGGTCGCGATGCGCTCGGCGCCGAGCTCACGCGCGGCATCGAGGAAATGCTTGAACTTCACTTCGCGGTTGCACAGCACGTCCGGATTGGGCGTGCGGCCGGCGGCGTACTCGGCCAGGAAGTGCTCGAACACCCCTTGCCAGTACTCGCTGGAGAAATCGCGGAAGTGGAACGGGATGCCGAGCAGGCCGCAGACGGCCACGGCATCGCGGCGGTCATCTTCGGCGCGGCAATCGCCGCTGCCGTCATCGGCCCAGTTCTGCATGAACAGCCCGGCTACGGGCTCGCCCTGCTGGACCAGCCGCCAGGCCGCGACGGAGGAGTCCACGCCGCCGGAGACGCCCACCATGATGCGCGGGGTGCTCATGCAGCCTCCTTGACGATGCAGAGCGGGTGGCGCTGGCCTGCCAGGTAATCGGCGACCACCTGCCAGACCAGCGGGCTGCGCAGGCGGCCGGGATCGGCCTTCAGCTCGGCCGGGGTCAGCCAGAGCGCGCGCAGGATGCCGTCGTCCAGCGGCCGGCCGGGATCGTGCGACACCGGTTCGGCCGCGTAGGCAAAGCGCAGGAACGGCGTGCCATCCGGGGCGGTCCACTGGTAGGTACCGATGAAGGCGCTCAGGCGCACCGTCCAGCCGGTCTCTTCCAGCGTTTCGCGTACGGCGGCCGCCGCCAGCGATTCGTCCGGCTCCAGGTGCCCAGCGGGCTGGTTCAGCACCTGGCGCCCGTCGATCGCCTCCTCGACCAGCAACAGACGCCCATCACGCACCACCACGGTGGCCACGGTGACATGGGGCGTCCAGCGCGGTTCCTGCACGGCATTCACCTCAGTATTCGTCCTGCTCGGTCAGTTCGAGCTCCATCGCATCGGCGGTGCGGACGGCCGCATCGATGGCGTCGCTGAGCTGTTCCGGGGTGGCGGTGGCATCGACCTTGACCACGAACATCGCCAGCTGGTCCTGCTTCACCCACGCACCCATCTTGGCATCCTGCGAGTCTTCGAGCAGGCGGTTGGCGACGGCGGCGGGGAACTGCTTGCCCGGCGAATTGTAGGCCGGCGACCAGATCTCACGGATCTTGTGCTTGCCGAATTCCTCGACGGTGGAGCGCACGAAGGCCAGCTGGCTGCGGCCATCATCCATGTCGAAGACCATCTTGTAGTCGCCGTCTTCGTCCACCTCGTAGGTGTACTTCAGCGTGTCCAGGGCACGCCCGACCGCCTTGTCCGGCTCGGCCGCATGGGCGCCGGTGGCAGTCACGGCCAGCAGCAGTGCGGCAGCAATCCTTTTCATGAAATCCCTGTGAAGGTCTGGTTGGAGAGTGCAGATTGTGAAGGGCGGCAGGGGGCAACGTCCAATCCGGGGGCTGGAGCCCTATAATGTGGGGATGCCCCGCGAGACTTCCCACGAAACTCATCACGACCATGGCGTGCTGCTTGAGCCTGCACGCCCTGAGGTCGCGCCGCCGCCGATGTACCAGGTGATGCTGTTGAACGACGACTACACCCCGATGGATTTCGTGGTGACGGTCCTGCAGCATTTCTTCTCGATGGATCTGGACCAGGCCACCCAGGTCATGCTCCACGTGCATACCCGCGGCCGCGGCGTGTGCGGGGTGTTCACCCGCGAGGTCGCCGAATCCAAGGTGGCCCAGGTCAACGAGTTCTCGCGCATGAACCAGCATCCGCTGCTGTGCACGATGGAAAAGGCCAGCGGCTGACGTTCTGGCGGGCCTGCACTGCGTGTGCCCGCGATCCGCACTGTTCCACCCACAATGACATCCGGCCCGCAGCGGCCGGCGTGGCCCTGCGCCGGGCCTGTTGCCAAGCCCGTCCTGGCGGTCCAACCATGGCACGCGCGCCACGCCCTTCTCCGCGCCACCGGCTGTCGCTGCACCACCCTTGGCTGGCCGTGACATCGCCATCACGGTGAAGCTGCCATTTCGTGGCCGGAAGTTCGTGCATGATGGAGGCTCGTCGAATGGACGGGCGCGATCAGGCAAGTGCTAACGCCGTCTGAACGCACTGATCCGCTAGGGTGATGGAAATCGTGAAGGTTGGCCGCATATTGTTCCTAACTGCCGCCGGAGTTAATCATGTTCAGTAAAGACCTCGAACACACCATCGGACAGTGCTACAAGCGCGCCCGTGAGGCCCGGCATGAATTCATGACGGTGGAACACCTGCTGCTGGCACTGCTCTACAACCCGTCCGCCCAGGCCGTCCTCAAGGCCTGCGGCGCGGATGCCGACCGCCTGCGCCAGGAACTGGAACAGGCCATCGAGGCCTCGGTCTCGCGCCTGGCCGAAGATGATGGGCGCGATACCCAGCCGACGCTGGGCTTCCAGCGCGTGCTGCAGCGCGCGGTGTACCACGTGCAGTCCTCGGGCAAGAAGGAAGTCACCGGCGCCAACGTACTGGTGGCGATCTTCGGCGAGAAGGACTCGCATGCCGTGTACTACCTCAACCAGCAGGACGTCACCCGGCTGGATATCGTCAATTACCTTTCCCACGGCATCGCCAAGCTGGGCGAGGAGGGCGAAGTGCCCCCTGCCGCCGATGGCGAGGGCCGTACCGAGGGTGCCGAGGGCGAAGGCAAGGGCGATGCCCTGGCCGAGTTCGCCAGCAACCTCAACGAGCAGGCCCGCAACGGCAAGATCGACCCGCTGGTCGGCCGTGCCGATGAAATCGAGCGCACCATCCAGGTCCTGTGCCGGCGCCGCAAGAACAACCCGCTGTATGTGGGCGAGGCAGGCGTGGGCAAGACGGCGATCGCCGAAGGCCTGGCCAAGCGCATCGTGGAAGGCTCCGTGCCGGACGTGCTCGCCGATGCGGTGATCTATTCGCTGGACCTGGGCGCCCTGGTGGCCGGGACCAAGTACCGCGGTGATTTCGAGAAGCGCCTGAAGGGCGTGCTGACCGCGATGAAGAAGCTGCCCAACGCGGTGCTGTTCATCGATGAGATCCACACCATCATCGGCGCCGGGTCCGCCTCGGGCGGCACCATGGATGCCTCCAACCTGATCAAACCGGCCCTGGCCTCGGGCGAGCTGCGCTGCATCGGCTCGACCACCTTCCAGGAATACCGCGGGATCTTCGAGAAGGATCGGGCCCTGGCCCGCCGCTTCCAGAAGATCGACATCGTCGAGCCGACCGTGGGCGAAACCTACGAGATCCTGCAGGGCCTCAAGCCCAAGTACGAAGCGCACCACGGCGTGACCTACGCCGATGACGCGCTGCAGGCCGCGGTGGATCTGTCGGTCAAGCACATCAACGACCGCCTGCTGCCGGACAAGGCGATCGATGTGATCGACGAAGCCGGTGCCCGCCAGCGCCTGCTGCCGGACGGTGAGCGCAAGGAACTGATCGACATCGAGGAGATCGAGACCATCGTCGCCAAGATGGCCCGCATCCCGGCCAAGCAGGTCAGCGCGACCGACAAGGACGTGCTCCAGCATCTGGAGCGCAACCTGAAGATGGTGATCTTCGGCCAGGACCCGGCCATCGAGACGCTGTCCTCGGCGATCAAGCTGGCCCGCTCGGGCCTGGCCAATCCGGAAAAGCCGATCGGCAACTTCCTGTTCTCCGGCCCGACCGGCGTGGGCAAGACCGAGGTGACCAAGCAGCTTGCGCTGCAGCTGGGCATCGAGCTGGTCCGCTTCGACATGAGCGAATACATGGAGTCGCACTCGATCAGCCGCCTGATCGGTGCCCCCCCGGGCTATGTCGGGTTCGACCAGGGGGGCCTGCTGACCGAGAAGATCGTCAAGACCCCGCATTGCGTGCTGCTGCTGGACGAGGTGGAAAAAGCCCACCCGGACATCTTCAACATCCTGCTGCAGGTCATGGATCGCGGCGTGCTGACCGACACCAATGGCCGTGAGGCGAACTTCAAGAACGTGGTGCTGGTGATGACCACCAATGCCGGCGCGGCCCAGGCCTCGCGGCGTTCGATCGGCTTCACCCGCCAGGACCATGCCACCGACGCGATGGAAGTCATCCGCAAGAGTTTCACGCCGGAGTTCCGCAACCGCCTGGATGCGATCGTGCAGTTCCAGGCGCTGGGCTTCGAGCACATCCTGCGCGTGGTGGACAAGTTCCTGATCGAGCTGGAAATGCTGCTGCAGGAAAAGCACGTCAGCCTGTCGGCCACCCCGACCGCGCGCGACTGGCTGGCCCACCATGGCTTCGACCCGCTGATGGGTGCCCGCCCGATGGCGCGCGTGATCCAGGACAAGATCAAGCGTCCGCTGGCCGACGAGCTGCTGTTCGGCAAGCTGGTCAACGGTGGCAAGGTCAGCATCGACGTCCGCGACGACCAGCTGTTTGTCGAGACCGAGGCCGAACCGGAGCGTCTGTTGCCGGCCACGGTGTAATCGGGCGGCAGGTGCTGTCGAGATGAATACAAAAGCCCCCGAAAGGGGGCTTTTGTTTACGCGGGCGTGGGTGCGTGGCCGATCACTGGCGCGCGCGTGCCTTACGTGTGAATTCTTCGGCGGTGATCGGATCAATGGCACTGATCGCGCAGCTCTGTGCATTGGTACGCAGGTTGCTGGCCCCTGCGCCGCAGAGTTGGCCCTCCCGGCCAGGCGTGACGAAGGCGAGTTTCGGCGACATCGCGGCGCTGCTGCAGGAGCGTTCGAAGCGCACCAGGTAGTGCTGGGCGCCATTGCGCAGCAGCACATCGCGGTCAGCCCTGTTGCGTACCAGCTGTTGATCGGCAGAGAGCGTGATGCAGTCGCCGGGGGCGGTGGGTTCGGCGGCCTGGGCCGACGCGGCGGCCAGACAGGTGATCAGGAGCAAGGGAGACAGGTACTTCATGGCGGGGCCATCGGGTCGTGATCCGGATTGGATCGACCGCCAGCGTGGCTGCTTGCAGGCCGGAGCGAATCTGCATCAAGGCATCCTGACCGACGTCAGGGTGCACTGGGTCAGGGTGCCGCTTGGCAGGGTAAGGCCGCTGCCGGCTGAATGCCGCCCACGCGAAAAGGCCAGCACCTGGCTGGCCTTCTGGCGGGAACAACCCCCGGACCGCTTATTTCATGCGGTAGGTGATGCGACCCTTGGTCAGGTCGTACGGGGTCATTTCGACCTTGACGCGGTCGCCCGTCAGGATGCGGATGTAGTTCTTGCGCATGCGGCCGGAGATGTGGGCGATGATTTCATGCCCATTTTCCAGTCGTACGCGGAAAGTGGTGTTCGGCAGCGTCTCGCTGACGGTGCCTTCGAACTCGATGGAGTCGTCTTTCGACATGTAGTCCTGTGCAGTTCTGTAACCGGCCGAGCTGGCCTGAAGAGCGGGCATTTTACGCGCGTCGGGCGTTTGATGCAAAGTTTTGGTTAAGGCCGGTCCGGATCAGCGATGTCGGCGGCGGCCAGCGTGCCGAACATATCCCCCCAATCGCCTGCGGCGGCTGGCTGTAGGGCCTGTTCACGGACCAGCGCGAGAAAGCGCTGCCGGGGCCAGTGCTCAGCGCCCATGCGCAGCAGATGGTCATTTTCGACCTGCGCATCGATCAGCGGCCACCCCCAGCTGGCCAGCCGATGGGCCAGCCCGGCCAGGGCGACCTTGGAGCCGCCCGATGCCGCACTGAACATGCTTTCCCCGAAAAACATCCGCCCGATCGCCACCCCGTAGATGCCGCCGACCAAGGCATCGCCATCGAATACCTCCACCGAGTGCGCGAAGCCGAGCCGGTGCAGGTCGACATACGCATCGCGCATGTCACGCGTGATCCAGGTGCCGTCCTGGCCGGGGCGCGGGCTGGCTGCGCAGGCATCGATCACCTGCTCGAAACACGTATCGGCGCGCAGCGTCCAGGTGCTCTGGCGCAGGGAGCGACGAAAGCGGCTGGACAGGTGCACGCCGTCGGTGCGGAACACCATGCGCGGGTCCGGCGACCACCACAGCAGCGGTTGGCCTTCGGAGAACCACGGGAAGATGCCGCCCGCATAGGCATTGAGCAGCCGCACCGGCGAGAGGTCGCCGCCGAGGGCGAGCAGGCCGTCGGGATCGCGCAGGGCGGTCTCGGCGGGCGGGAAGGGGGCGTCCGGCGCGTCGTCCAGGCGCCAGGGCAGGCGGCGGGTCATGCCGGGTCGGCCTTGAACGGACTGTGCGACGCCAGCACACGTGCGTAGTGGGCGACCTCGGCGCGTTCCTGTGCGCACCACGCCATCAGTGCCTCGGCGAATGCAGGCTGGGCTATCCAGTGCCGGCTGCGCACCCGGTGCGGCAGGAAGCCGCGCGCCAGCTTGTGCTCACCCTGGGCGCCGGGCTCGAAGCGGGTCAGACCTTCGCGCAGGCAGTAGGCGATCCCTTGGTAATAGCAGGTCTCGAAATGCAGGCCGGGCAAGGTGGCACCGCCCCAGTAGCGCCCGTACAGGGTGTCCGCACCGCGCAGGCACAGCGCGCCGGCGACCGGCTCGCCATCGAGCACCGCCAGGAAGATCACCAGCGCGCGCGGCATCGTGCGGGCGAGATGCTGCAGGAACGGGAGCGTGAGCGCGGGCGAGTTGCCGTACTCGGCGAAGGTCTGCAGGTAGAAGCCATGCATGGCGCGCAGGTCGGCCTCGGTCGCCTCATCGCCATGCACGATGCGATACGTGACACCGCTGCGCGCGAGCTTGGCGCGTTCCTGGCGGATGTTCTTGCGGTGCTTGTGGTCCATCGCGCCGAGGAAGTCGTCGAAGGTCTCCCAGCTTCCGGGGTTGTGCCACTGGAACTGGATGTCCTCGCGCAGCAGCCAGTCCGGGCTGAAGGCCGGGTCTTCATCGGCGGGGTGGAAGTTGATGTGGGCCGAGGACCAGCCCATGCGTGCCACTTCGCCCGCCAGCGTTGCCAGCAGCGCGCCACGATCCTCCGTGGTGCCGGCAAGTAAACGCGGGCCGGTCACCGGCGAATACGGCACCGCGCCCAGCCACTTGGGGAAGTAGTCCAGCCCGTGCTGGGCGTACGCGTGGGCCCAGGCGTGATCGAACACGAACTCGCCGTGGGAGTTGTCCTTGAGGTAGCCGGGGATCGCCGCGACCAGGGCGCCCCCGTCCCACAGGGTGAAGTGGCGCGGGCGCCAGCCCCACTCCGGGCGCAGGCAACCGTGCTCTTCCAGGCCGGCCAGGAAGGCGTGCGACAGGAACGGGTTGCGGCCGTCGTGCAGGGCGTCCCAGGCAGCGGCGGGGACATCGGACAGGCGATGCAGGAAACGTGGATCGGGCATGGACAGAGGATAGAGCAGGCGGGACGGGCGCAGGGCGTGCGGAACGTACCGGTCAGTAAAAAGGCCGGTGAATGATTCACCGGCCTTCGTGTGCTGCGCGATACGGGCGGCAGATCAGCTCGCCTGACCCTTCGCATCCAGATAGCGCTCGGCATCCAGCGCGGCCATGCAGCCGAAGCCGGCCGAGGTGATCGCCTGGCGATAGTGCTGGTCGGCCACGTCGCCGGCGGCGAACACGCCCTCCACCGACGTCTGGGTGGCGTTGCCGCCCAGGCCCGAGCGGATGTCCAGGTAGCCGTTGTTCATGGTCAGCTGGCCATCGAACAGGCTGGTGTTGGGGTGGTGGCCGATCGCCACGAAGAAGCCATGGGCCTCGATGTCACGGGTGCTGCCGTCCAGCGTGGACTTGACGCGCACACCGGTCACGCCGGCCTCGTTGCCCAGTACTTCGTCCACCTGGTGGTGCCACACGGTCTCGATCTTGCCGGCGGCGACCTTGGCGAACAGCTTGTCCTGCATGATCTTTTCCGCCTTGAGGGTGTCGCGGCGGTGGACCAGGTAGACCTTGCGGGCGATGTTGGACAGGTACAGGGCCTCTTCCACGGCGGTGTTGCCGCCGCCGACCACGACCACGTCCTGGTCACGGTAGAAGAAGCCATCGCAGGTGGCGCAGGCCGACACGCCGCGGCCCTTGAAGGCCTCTTCGCTGGGGATGCCCAGGTACTTGGCGGTGGCGCCGGTGGCGATGATCAGGGCATCGCAGGTGTACTCGGCGCTGTCACCGATCAGCTTGAACGGGCGCTGGGAGACATCGGCGGTGTGGATGTGATCGAAGATGACCTCGGTCTCGAAGCGCTCGGCGTGCGCCTGCATGCGCGTCATCAGGTCCGGGCCCATCAGGCCGTGCGCATCTCCAGGCCAGTTGTCCACCTCGGTGGTGGTCATCAGCTGGCCGCCCTGCTGCAGGCCGGTGATCACGACGGGCTTGAGGTTGGCGCGCGCGGCGTAGACGGCGGCGGTCCAGCCGGCCGGGCCGGAACCAAGGATCAACAGGCGGGAGTGCTTGGAGTTGCTCATGTAAGCTCGCAATAGAAGGTAGGGCGGGACGCTGGCAGGGTGATTGCGCGGCGTCCGAGCGAAGTCATAGAGTGGCGGCAGGGGCGGGGCGATTCAAGGCGCGCAGTGGAACGCGGCGACCCGCAAAGCACGACGCCCATCCCGGTGCCGGAGTGTTGACGCTGACCGTGCCGGCCAGCGGCCGGCACCTACCGGGGTGGGATCCAGTCGTTTATTATCAAGCACTAACAGTGCATTCCCAAGGTGTGGTCTAAGGTGGCGAAACAGGTCCCGGAACGAGCCAAGGCGTCCGACAGCAAGGCAGCGCCGCGCAAACCGGCTGGCGAGGACAATCCGCGCCGGCAGCGCCTGTGGCGCGACCTGGGGTTGATCGCGGTCGCCCCGGCATTGCTGTATCTGGTCGCCAGTCTGTTCACCTACTCGGCCACCGACCCCGGTTGGTCGCATACCGGCAGCGTGGTTGCCCCGGTCCACAACATGGGCGGTCGCGCCGGTGCCTGGATCGCCGACGTCCTGCTGCAGCTGTTCGGCTACATGGCCTTCGTGCTGCCGATCGTGCTGGGCGCACTGGCCTGGATCGCGATGTTCGGGCTCAAGCGCGAGGCCAAGGGCGAGCATGATCTGGATCCGGCGCTGCGCCTGGTCGGCCTGGTCGGGTTCCTGATCGCCGGCACCGGCTTCCTGCACCTGCGCCTGTTCGTGGCCGATGTGGCCCATGCCGGCGGCATCCTCGGCAAGCTGGTGGGCAGCTCGCTCAGCGTCGGTTTCGGCGCATTGGGCGCCAACCTGTTCGTACTGGTCCTGCTTCTGGCTTCGATCACCCTGGCCACGGGCATTTCCTGGTTCGTGGTGATGGAGAAGATCGGCAACTGGGTGCTGGCGCTGCCGCCGCTGTTCAACAAGAAGAAAGAGCAGGCCACCGAGTGGCAGCAGACCCGCGCGATGCGCGAGGAACGCCAGGAAGTGCGCAAGGTCGACGCCGAGGTCCGCGCCAAGCGCGAGCCGGTCAAGATCGAGCCGCGCCCGGAGCCGGTGCTGGAGAAGAGTGATCGCGCCAAGCGCGAGACCCAGATTCCCATGTTCCGCGGGGTCAACGGCGATGGCTCGGATGTGCCGCCGCTGGCGCTGCTGGATGATCCCAAGCCGCAGCCCAAGGGCTACGACGAAGGCACGCTGGAGACGCTCTCGCGCCAGATCGAGTTCAAGCTCAAGGACTTCCGCATCGATGCACAGGTGGTCGGTGCCTATCCCGGCCCGGTCATCACCCGCTTCGAAATCGAGCCGGCCCCGGGCATCAAGGTCAGCCAGATCAGTTCGCTGGACAAGGACATCGCGCGCGGTCTGTCGGTGAAGTCGGTGCGCGTGGTCGATGTGATCCCGGGCAAGTCGGTGGTGGGTCTGGAGATCCCCAACGTCACCCGCGAGATGATCTATCTGTCCGAGCTGCTGCGCTCAAAGGAATACGACAAGTCCGCCAGCGTGCTGACGCTCGCGTTGGGCAAAGACATCGCCGGCCGCCCGACCGTGGCCGACCTGGCGCGCATGCCGCATCTGCTGGTGGCCGGCACCACCGGCTCGGGCAAGTCCGTGGCGGTCAATGCGATGGTGCTGAGCCTGTTGTACAAGGCCTCGCCGAAAGACCTGCGGATGCTGATGATCGACCCGAAGATGCTCGAACTGAGCGTCTACCAGGGCATCCCGCATCTGCTGGCGCCGGTGGTCACCGACATGAAGGAGGCCGCCAACGGCCTGCGCTGGTGCGTGGCAGAAATGGAGCGGCGCTACAAGCTGATGAGCGCCGTGGGCGTGCGCAACCTGGCCGGCTTCAACAAGAAGGTCAAGGATGCCCAGGACGCCGGGCAGCCGATGATGGACCCGCTGTTCAAGCCCAACCCGGAACTCGGCGAGGCCCCGCGCCCGCTGGAGACGCTGCCCTTCATCGTCATCTTCATCGACGAATTCGCCGACATGATGATGATCGTCGGCAAGAAGGTGGAAGAGCTGATCGCGCGCCTGGCGCAGAAGGCGCGTGCGGCCGGCATCCATCTGATCCTGGCCACCCAGCGCCCCTCGGTGGACGTGATCACCGGCTTGATCAAGGCCAACATCCCGACCCGTATCGGCTTCCAGGTCAGCTCGAAGATCGATTCGCGCACCATCCTCGATCAGTCCGGCGCGGAAACGCTGCTGGGCCACGGCGACATGCTGTATCTGCCGCCGGGCACCGCGTTGCCGGACCGCGTGCACGGTGCGTTCGTCTCCGATGAGGAGGTGCACCGCGTGGTCGAACATCTCAAGGCCAGCGGCCCGACCGACTACATCACCGGCGTGCTGGACGAAGTGCAGATGATGGGCGATGGCGTCGTGGTCGGCCCCGGTGGCCTGCCCGAGGCAGGCGGCGGTGGCGGCGATGAGTCCGATCCGCTGTACGACGAGGCCCTGCGCATCGTCACCGAAACACGTCGTGCCTCCATCTCCGGCGTGCAGCGTCGCCTGAAGATCGGCTACAACCGTGCCGCGCGCCTGATCGAAGCGATGGAGGCGGCTGGCGTGGTCAGCCCGCCCGAGCACAACGGCGACCGCAGCGTGCTGGCGCCGCCCCCGCCCAAGTAACGCCGGGCCCGGCCTGGCTGCGTAGAACCCGGGCGCGGCCCGGGTGTTGCCGAGCACAAGGAACCTGCAATGAAGCCGATGATCTGGACGATGCTGGGCGCCATGACGCTCGCGCCCGTAGTGGCGTGGGCCGATGCCCATCCCGTGCCGGCACCCGTGACACCCGTGGCACCGCCCACCCCGGGCGGGCAGAGCGGCCCGGCCGCGGGCGCTGAAGCGCAGGCCAACAACAACTTCAGCTTCGTGCGCTATCGCGCCGACTACGTGGTGCGCCCGGATGCGGGCAATACGCAGACCGAAGCGTACGAGATCCTGCTCAAGACCACATCGGCGGTCGAGCAGTTCAGCCAGGTGCGGCTGAGCTACAGCGAGAAGATGGAAACGCTGGAGGTGCTGCAGGCCTACACCCTCACCGCCGATGGTCAGCGTCGGGACGTGCCGGCCGACCGCATCTACACGCAGGAAAGCTATTCCAGCGCGGCTGCGGCGATGTACGCCGACCGCAAGGTGCGCGTGGTGGTGTTCCCGAATCTGGCGCCCGGTACGCGCGTGGTCTACCAGACCCGGCGCACCCAGAACACGCCGTACTTCCCGGGCTACTTCGGCCTGTGGGAAACCTTCAGCGTGTTCACCCAGTACGACGATGCCCGCGTGACCCTGAGCGCGCCTGCCGATCTGCCCATGCAGGTGGAACAGCGGGGCGTGCAGGGCAGCCAGGTGCCGCGTGTGCGCAATGGCATGGCGCACTGGGAATGGACGTACCGGCGCACGGATCCGCTGAAGGCGCAGAACTGGTCCGCCGCCGCGTGGGAGTACAGCCCCACCATCATGGCCAGTACGTACCGTGACTGGTCGCAGGTGGCGCAGGCCTACCAGCTCAAAGGTGGCGAGGCCGCCGCTGTCACGCCGCAGATCCAGGCGCTGGCCGACGAGCTC
The DNA here is from genome assembly GCF_054188265.1 of Stenotrophomonas sp. IS26. Taxonomy (NCBI): domain Bacteria; kingdom Pseudomonadati; phylum Pseudomonadota; class Gammaproteobacteria; order Lysobacterales; family Lysobacteraceae; genus Stenotrophomonas; species Stenotrophomonas sp. IS26. The sequence continues at coordinate 8,981 of NZ_JBSZJV010000002.1, read as the reverse complement.
ACCCGTGGCATCACCGACCGTCGCGAGCAGGCCGCCGTGCTGTACCGCTGGGTGGCGCAGAACATCCGCTACGTGGCGGTGTACCTCGGCAACGGCGGACTGGAACCCAACCCGGCGCAGAGCATCCTCGACAACCACTACGGCGACTGCAAAGACCATGTCGTGATCCTGGAGGCGTTGTTGGCTGCGCGTGGTATCCAGAGCACGCCGGTGCTGATCGGTGCCGGCGGAGGGCCGACGTTGCCGGCGATTCCGCTGCTGGGCCGTTTCGACCACGCCATCACCTACATCCCCGAGTTCGACCTGTACCTGGACTCGACCGCACCCTATGCGCGTGTTGGCCAGCTGCCCGAGGGCGATCTGGGCGTGCCGGTGCTGCATACCCGCCAGGCGGTGGTGGCGCGCACCCCGGCCAACGATGCCTCGCGCAACGGCACCGGGATCGAGGCGGCGTTCCGGTTCGATCCGGCGGGCAATCTGTCTGGCCAGACCGTGCTTCACCCGAGCGGCGTGACCGAGATTGGCATGCGCGGTGCTTTCGCACGGCTCAACGCGCAGAACCGGGCGCGTGCCGAAGAATCGATGATGGCCGCATCCGGCTTCGACGGCAGTGGCGCACTGACACTGCTGGGCGACCCGCAGGACCTGACCCGGCCGTTCAACTTCCGCTATGACTTCCTGGCCAGCGACTACGTCGATTTTGGCGTGGTCGGCGGGATGGTGCTGCCTGACGCCCCGGGCAGCCAATCGTTCCGTGACCTGTATGCCAGCACGTCGGCGCCGGAAAACGCCACGCCGTTCTATTGCAACGACAGTCTGCGCGATGAGCGCTACCAGCTGACGTTCCCGGCGAACGTGCCGATCGTAGCGATCCCGCGCGGCCAGCACTTCGCCAATGCGGCGGGTGAGTACCAGGTGGACTGGACGCGCGAGGGGCAGGTGATCACCGCGCACCATCGGCTGCACCAGCGGGCCGTGCGCGGGGCGGATGCGCTGTGCCAGCCGCAGGATTACGCCGCCTTCCGCGAGCTGTACCAGCAGGTCCGTCGCGGCTTCCGCGGGCAGGTGGTGTATGGGGATCTGAAGACGGTGCAGGCCGGGCCGTAAACCGCGTTAGGCAAGCGGCTTCCAGCGCATAATGTGCCCCTGATCGCCCATTCAGGATTGAATGGGCACACTGCCTTCCATCCTTCCCATTTGCCTGGATACCTCACATGCACACCACCTTCCGCCGCTCCCTGCTTGCCGCCACCCTGGTCGTGGCCAGTGTCGGCTCGGCTTCGGCCTGGGCAGGCGCCCGTGATGAGCTCAATCGCTTCACCCAGGGCCTGAAGGGCCTGGACGGGCAGTTCAGCCAGCAGGTGTTCGACAGCAAGGGCAAGGTCAAGGAGAACACCAGCGGCCGCGTTGCACTGTCCGCGCCGCGCCTGTTCCGTTGGGAGTACATCAAGCCGCACGAGCAGCTGATCGTGGCCGATGGCAAGAAGGTCTGGGTCTACGAGCCGGACCTGGAGCAGGCCAGCGTGCGCCCGCAGGGGCAGGAGGAGCAGAACAGCCCGCTGACCGCGCTGATCAATCCGGCCCTGCTGGACAAGCAATACGACGTCAGCGAAGAGGCCGCCGTGCGCGATGGCCTGCAGTGGCTGTCGCTGAGCCCGAAGCGTGAGACCGACACTGCCTTCCAGTACGCCGCGCTGGGCTTCAATGGCCAGGGCCTGGCCCGCATGGAAGTAGTAGATGCGGTGGGCCAGCGCACGGTGATCAGCTTCACCGGGTGGAAGCGCAACCCGAGCTTCGCCTCGGGCACCTTCAGCTTTACCCCGGCCAAGGGTGTGGACGTCATCGGCGAGTAAAGGCCGCGGGCGTTCGGCCGCGATAGAATAGAGACGTGGCCAGAAACCGAACGACATTCAATGGGCCCGATCTGCTGACCGTGGATCGGGACAACATGCGTCCGCTCGCCGAGCGGATGCGCCCGCAGACGCTGGATGAGATGGTGGGCCAGAAGCGCCTGCTTGCACCGGGCAGTGCGCTGCGCCGGGCGGTCGAATCCGGCCATGTGCACTCGATGATCCTGTGGGGCCCGCCAGGCTGCGGCAAGACCACACTCTCGCTGCTGCTGGCGCATTACGCCGATGCCGAGTTCCGTGCGATCTCCGCCGTGCTGTCCGGCCTGCCGGAGGTGCGCCAGGTGCTGGCCGAGGCCGCGCAGCGCTTCGCCGAGGGGCGCCGCACGGTGCTGTTCGTGGACGAGGTGCATCGCTTCAACAAGGCCCAGCAGGATGCGTTCCTGCCGCATATCGAACGCGGCACCATCGTGTTCGTGGGCGCCACCACCGAAAACCCCTCGTTCGAACTGAACTCGGCGCTGCTGTCGCGCTGCCGCGTGCACGTGCTGGAGTCGGTTTCTCCAGCGGACATCGTGGAGGCGCTGGAGCGTGCGCTGCAGGACGCCGAGCGTGGCCTGGGCGCGGAGCAGCTGCAGGTCGCGCCGGAGGCGTTGCTGGAGATCGCGACCGCCGCCGATGGCGATGTGCGCCGGGCCTTGACCCTGCTGGAGATCGCGGCCGAGCTGGCCAGTGGCGACGGCGGGCGGATCAGCCCGGAGATGCTGGTGCAGGTGCTGGCCGATCGCACCCGTCGCTTCGACAAGGGCGGCGAGCAGTTCTACGACCAGATCTCGGCACTGCACAAATCCGTGCGCAGCTCCAACCCGGATGCCGCGCTGTACTGGCTGACGCGCATGCTCGATGGTGGTTGTGATCCGTCGTATCTGGCACGTCGCCTGACCCGGATGGCGATCGAGGATATCGGGTTGGCCGATCCGCGCGCGCAGTCGATGGCGCTGGAGGCCTGGGACATCTACGAGCGGCTGGGCAGCCCGGAGGGCGAGCTCGCGTTCGCGCAACTGGTGCTGTATCTGGCCAGTACCGCCAAATCGAACGCCGGCTATGCCGCCTTCAACAAGGCCAAGCAGGAAGTGCGCGAGACCGGTACCCAGGAGGTGCCGCTGCACCTGCGCAACGCGCCGACCAAGCTGATGAAGGAGCTGGGCTACGGCAAGACCTATCAATACGATCACGACGCGGACGGTGGGATTGCGCTGGATCAGACCGGCTTCCCCGATGCGATGGGCGAGCGCGTGTATTACGAACCGGTGCCGCGCGGGTTGGAGATCAAGCTGAAAGAGAAGCTGGATCGCCTGCGTGCCGCACGTGCGCAGGCGCGGGCCGAGAAAGGCACTGACTGATGGAAGGCCTGGGCGTCTGGTGGCAGCAGCTCGGGCTGGTGATGGCCGGTGGCGCACTGGGCGCGGCGCTGCGTTTCATGATCGGCGATGCGATGCTGCGCCAGTTCGGCACTGGCTTCCCGTGGGGCACGCTGACGGTGAACCTGGTCGGCGCCTTCGCGGCGGGTTACGTGATGATCTGGCTGCAGAGTCGGGGCACGGCGGCAGTGTACTGGCGCGCCTTTCTGATCGTGGGGATCGTGGGCGGGTTGACCACGTTCTCCTCGATGACGCTCGAGTCGCTGGTGTTCACCCGTACCGATCGCAGCCTGATGGTGCCGCTGTACCTCGGGGTGAGCCTCGTCGGCGGGATGCTGCTGGTGTGGGCGGGCGCGCGCGTGGCAGAGGCGTGGCGCTGACGCGTGCGTCGCAAATGCAGAAATCCACGGAAAATGCTGGATTAAAGTGATGTCTCACGATATCGTGCGCGCCCCCGTTTGCATCCTCGTCCGTCATGCGCGATGAACAAGACCCCGGAACACTGGAACTGACGCTGCCGCGCAAGCGCGGCCGTCCGCCCACGTTCGGCTACGCGATGACCGATGCGCAGCGAGCGGCCCGTTACCGTGCGCGTCGCGCCGGCCAGGCCGGGCATGCCGATGTGCGCAACTGCAGCGACATGGTGCTGTTGGACAAGATCCGCGCCTCGATCACCAGCAAGGACCCGGAACTGACCGGCTTCCTTGTGCACGTGCTCTGGCAGCGCTACCCGCTGCAGCTCAAGTAAGCGTGCCCGCCCGTTCCTGATCGAGCAGGCCCGTCAGACGCACGGCCAGGGCTTTGACCAGCGGGTCGGCCGTGGTGCGGTGGAGCAGGGCGATTTCGAACGTATCGATCGGCGGCAGGCCCTGTTCGGCGCCCAGGACGGTGTGCTCTCGACTCAAGGCGCGCGCCGGCAGCAGACTGATACCCATGCCATCGGCGACCGCGCCCTGGATGCCGCTCAGGCTGGAACTGGTGAAGCTGATCCGCCATCGGCGGCCGAGTGCTTCGATGGCATCGATGATGTCGTCGCGATACAGCCCGCGTGGCGGGAAGGTGACCAGCGGGACCGGATCCAGACCGATGCAGCCATTGCGGGCACTGTCGATCCAGACCATGGTCTCCGGCCAGCAGGCCACGGCGGCGCGGCTGTTGCGGCGCTGCTTGACCAGGATCAGATCGAGCTCGCCGTGATCGTAGCCATTGGCCAGGTCGCGGCTGAGGCCGCTGGTGACTTCGAGCTTGACCTGCGGGTGTTCCCGATTGAAGGCGCCAAGCAGCTGCGTGGTCGCGGCGCTGACGAAGTCTTCCGGAACCCCCAGCCGGACGGTGACGGCCACCGTGGTGCCGGCCAGCGCTTCGAACAGTTGGTCGTTGAGTGCCAGCAGTTGGCGAGCATGGCCGAGCACGAGCTGGCCTGCATCGGTGGGATGCACATCACGGTTGCCCCGCACCAGCAGCGGATGGCCGGCCATTTCTTCCAGCCGGCGGATCTTCTGGCTGATGGTGGATTGAGTGGAGTGCAGGCGCGCGGCGGCCGTGGTGAAGCTGGCGCAGTCGGCGACCATCACGATGGCGCGCAGCAGGTCCAGATCGAACAGGGTGCGATTCGGTTTTTCACTTGCGGTCATGCCGTCATTGTGAATCGCAATGGCTGTCGGCGCCAACACCGACGCGCATGCGGTCAGGTGCTGTTGGTGCCTGCCGAGGCCTCCGACGGTTCGCTACGGGCCAGGCTGCGGCTGATCCGCTCACCTGCCTCGCGCATGGCCTGGTGCAGTGCAGGGGGTCCCAGTACCTCGAAATCCAGACCCAGTGCCAACAACCAATACACCACCGTGCCCAAGGGGTTGGCGGCGCAGCGCAGCAGGCAGCGCCGGTCATCGACCGCCTCAAGTTCTCCGGCTGATGCCGGGATCTGCTGGCGCATCACCGACAGCGGTGCGTGCAGGATGATCCGCGCCAGGTCGTGGTGCTGGCCCAGCGAGAGCGCGCGGGCGACCCACTGGCGCAGATCGCCCTCGCCGGGCCCTGCGCGCGGCGCGAAGTGCGCACCCACCACCGGTGCGCTGGCGATCCGATCGATGCGGAAGGTGCGCCAGTCGTTGCGCCCGGTGTCCCAGGCGACCAGATACCAGCGGCGATCGGCATGCACCACGCCCTGTGGCTCGACCTGGCGTGTGCTGGAGACGCCCTCACGGTCGGTGTAGTCGAAACGGAGTTGTACCTGGTCGCGGCAGGCACAGGCCAGGGTGGTCAGCCGCCCGGCATTCACCTGCGGGCCGATCGGGTTGGCGGGCAGGAGCGCCGAGCGCAGTGCGGCCAACCGGGGGCGCAGTCGCGGTGGCATGGCCTGTTCAATCTTCACCAGCGCCGTGATCGCGGTCTGCTCGATGCCGCTGATGGTGCCGGTCACGGCGGTACGCAGCGCAACCGCCGCCGCCAGCGCTTCCTCGTCATCCAACAACAGCGGCGGCAATGCACGCCCCGGGCGGAACGCATAGCCGCCGGCGACGCCGGTGCTGGCGTGGATGGGGTAGCCGAGCTGGCGCAGGCGATCAATGTCACGCCGCAGCGTGCGCGGATGGATGGCCATGCGCTCGGCCAGCTCGCCGCCGGCCCAGTGCGGGCGGGATTGCAGCAGCGAAAGCAGGCTCAGCAGGCGGGCGGAGGCGGTCAGCATGCGCGGCAGCGTAGCAGTCATTGCGGGCCGATTCTGTCCGCAATGCTGCCTAGTCTTGAGCGCACGGTGCAGCACCGGTTCCGCCGCACCTTTCCACCCCTCTCAAGGAGTTCTTCGATGTCCCTCGTTTTCTATTGGCACCCCATGTCCAGCGCCACCCCGGTCGCGTGCGCCCTGGCCGAGCTGTCCGTCCCGCACGATCGGGTCAAGATCGACATCCGCAACGGCGAACAGCGCACGCCGGCGTATCTGGCGATCAATCCGAACGGCAAGGTCCCGTGCCTGGTGGTGGACGGCACGCCCCTGTTTGAAGGTCTGGCGATCCACCTGTGGTTGGGCGAGCAGTACGGGGTGGACCAGGGCCTGTGGCCGGTGGTGGGGACCCCGGCTCGACTGGAGGCGATGTCCTGGTGCACATGGGCGTACGTCACCTACGCAGCAGTGCTCGGGCGGGTATGGCTGGCGACCGTGGACGATGCGCTGCGCAGCGTGGAGCATGCTGCGGCGGGCATCCGTGCCGCCAACGAACTGCTGGATCTGCTGGAGGCGCGCCTGTCGCAGCAGTCGTGGATGCTTGGCGATGCGTACTCGTTGGTGGATCTGGTGGTAGGCCAGGTGGTGGGCTACGGCACCCATCTGGGGGCGGTGGTGGATGCGCATCCGGCGGTGGCAGCCTGGCTGCAGCGGGTGCAGGCCCGCCCGGCGATGCAGGGCGAGAATTGACGCAGCCGGATCCGGCAGCGCGCAGCATCGCAATCATGCATGTGCCTCATGCTGAAATTTAACTGGTGAATGTGCCGGGCCTGACCGTAAGGTGGCCCGGTTCTCTCTCCGGTGTGCACTCCATGTCTTTGCGTCTTGCGATCCCGGTGCTGCTTGCACTGACCCCTTCCGCGTTCGCGGCCGAGCAGGCGGATCTGATGATCCGGCATGCCACCGTGGTCGACGTCGAGCACGCCACGACGCTGGCCGACCAGACGGTCGTGGTCCGTGGTCAGGACATCGTCGCCGTCGGCACCGACCGGGCGATGCGCAAGGCATGGCGGGCCAGGCATCAGGTGGACGGCAAGGGTCGCTATCTGATCCCCGGGTTGTGGGACATGCACGTGCACTTCGGGGGTGGCCCGGATCTGATCGAAGAGAACAAGGCGCTGCTGCCGCTGTATATCGCCCATGGCATCACCACCATCCGTGATGCGTCCGGCGATCTGCCCGAGCAGGTGCTGCAGTGGCGCGGGGAGATCGCCGACGGCCGCCTGGCTGGCCCGCAGTTGTTCACCTCGGGCGCCAAGATCGAAGGCATCAAGCCGGTCTGGAAGGGCACCATTGAAGTGGGTTCGCAGGCGGACCTGGATGCGGCATTCGTGCGCCTCAAGCGCGACCGCGTCGATTTCGTCAAGATCACCGACAGCACGCTGACGCCTGAGTTGTTCCTGGCTGCCGTGCGCGGGGCGCGCGCCAATGGGCTGCGTGCCTCCGGCCACATCCCGATGGCGTTGACCGTGCAGCAGGCCGTCGATGCCGGTATCAGCTCGATCGAACACCTGGACTACGCCTACAAAGCCGGGGTCAAGGATGAGGCGGCCATCGCGGCGGACTTCGCTGCCAAGCGGATTGATCGTGCCCAGGCCAACGCACGGCTGGATGCTGGATTTGATCGTGATACCGCCATGGCCGCCTACCGCGGCTTTGCGGCGAAGGGGGTGTTCGTGACGCCGACCCTCAATGGCGGGCGCATCCTGGACTTCCTGGATCAGGACGACCATCACGACGATCCCTACCTGGCCTATATCGGGCCGAAACTGCAGGCGACCTACACATGGCGGGTCGAGCGTGCCGCCAAGGCAACCCCGGCGCAGATCCAGGCCCGCCATCAGGAATACCACCAGGTCGCCGCCGTACTACCGATGCTGCAGCAGGCCGGCGTCACGATCATGGCCGGCACCGATGCGGGCTTCCTCAACTCGTTCAACTATCCGGGCATCGGCCTGCATGACGAACTGTCACTGTTCGTCAAGGAAGGGCTGACCCCGGCGCAGGCACTCTCGGCGGCCACCCGAGCAGGCCCGGCCTGGTTCGGCACGCTGGATCGCTACGGCGCGGTCGCGCCAGGCAAGGCCGCCGATCTGGTGTTGCTGGAGCGCAATCCGCTGGAGGACATCGAGGCCACGCGTGGCATCCAGTACGTGGTGCTGCGCGGCCAAGGGTATGACCGCAAAGCGCTGGATGCGCTGCTGGCCCAGGCGCGCGGAAAGGTGGCAGTGTGGAAGGCCGAAACAGTGAAGGAGTGACGGGGTCGATGCCATCCCGAGGGTGGGCCAGCGAAGCTTGAACATTCCTCTATGTAAGCCGAGGTATGGCGGAGCTAGGTTGAGGTTGCCTCAACCACTCTGGATCCCGACCTATGCGCCTCGATGCCTCCTCGCTGCTGTGCTCGCGCCATCTGCTCACGTTGGCCATCAGCGCCGTACTGACCACACCCGCGGCGGCGTTCGAGGAGCGCGGTGCAGTCGTTGCTGATGGCATCGATCATGATGCGGTCTACCGCAGTTACATCACAGAGCTCGACGGTATCGATGGGCACGCGTTCCACGCGTTGAATGGCGGCACCATCTCCGCCGTGGGCGGTGCTACGTTGGTCACCCGCGGTGCGTCGGCAGCGGGTGCGCATGCGGCAAGTGGTGGCGGCATAGCATTGCATGGTGGCACGGTCAGCACGGAGGGCGTCTCGGCGTTCGGCCTGTCTGTTGCCAGTGGTGGCTGGCTGCATACGCGGCTCGATGCCAGTGGCGCGGGGGTGGCGGTGTCTACGACCGCCCTGGGCGCGCACGCCGTACAGGCTCAGCAGGGGCGCGTTGAACTGATCGGCGCGATGTTGACCACGCGTGGTGATGCCGCGCACGGGCTGCACCTGGATAATGGCGGCATCGCGCAGCTCGACGGGGGGGCGATCCGCACCATCGGTCGCAATGCCTATGGTCTACTGGTGGCCAATGGCGAGGCAAATCTGAGCGGTACGCGCGTGCT